>NZ_JBHSLU010000022.1:0-132340 GCF_042655245.1 Allobosea massiliensis
AGTGGCTGGGGTCCACATCGCTCGCTCCAAGATGGCCTGAACAACCCCTTGGAATCACGAGTGCCCCAGTCGCTCAACCCTTTCGGGACGGGCTCTCAGGCCGGGCTCGCCGTCGGCATCTGGGGTGCCGCCCAGGCAACCGCCGCAGGGCTTGCCATCGCGCTCGGCGGCGCCATCCGGGACGGTTTCGCGGCGCTCGCGAGCAGCGGCACGCTGGGACCGGGCCTGGCCGAGCCGGCGGCCGCCTATCACGCCGTCTATCACATCGAGGTCGCGCTGCTCTTCGCCACGCTGGTCGCCATCGGCCCGCTGGTGCGAAGCGCTGCCGTCGCACGGCCTCTCCCCGCGACACGGTTCGGCCTGGCGGAGTTTCCAGGATGACCGCGACCCGAACGAAGACCCTGCAAGGAGGGCTCTCTGATGCGTGAGATCATGGGATATATCGACGTCGCCCAGGTCACGATCTGGCTGTTCTGGATCTTCTTCGCCGGGCTCGTGGTCTATCTGCGCCGCGAGGACCGGCGCGAGGGCTACCCGCTCGAATCCGACACCCATCCCGGCAAGTTCCTGCCGCCGAGCCTGGTCTTCTTCCCGGCGCCCAAGACCTTCCACCTCTCCAACGGCACCACCGTCCAGGCACCGAACGGTCGCCCCGACGGCCGGGTGCTGGCGGCGCGGCCGACGGCGAAATTCCCCGGCGCGCCGCTGGCCCCCACCGGCGCCAATCCGATGCTGGACTCGATCGGCCCCGGCTCCTGGGCGGAGCGGGTCGACGCGCCGGAGATGAGCTACGACAACCACATCAAGATCCTGCCCGTTCGCGTCGCCACCGGCTACGCGGTCTCGGCCGAGGAAGATCCCCGCGGCTACGACGTCATCGGCGCGGACATGAAGGTGGCCGGCAAGATCGTCGATCTCTGGGTCGACCGCTCGGAGGCGCTGCTGCGCTATTTCGAGGTCGCCCTCCCGAACGGACGCAACGTGTTGCTGCCGGTGACCTTCTCCGACATCAAGCGCGGCGTGAAGCCGGGCGTCGGGCGGATCAAGGTCGAGGCGCTGCTGGCGAGCCAGTTCGCCGATGTGCCGGCGCTCCGCAAGCCCGACTCCGTGACCCGGCTCGAGGAGGAAAAGATCTGCGCCTATTACGGCGCCGGCACCCTCTATGCGACGCCGCACCGTGCGGAGCCGCTGCTATGAGCCAGGACGATTTCGCCTTCGAGCCGGTCCCCGGCCTGCCTGCCCTGCCCCCGGAGGGCGAGACCATCCTCTGGCAAGGGGGGCCCGACTGGCGGGGCCTCGCCTGGCGCGCCTTCCATCTGCGCGAGGTCACCTGCTATTTCGGCGCCCTCGTCGCGGCACAGCCGGTGCTGGCCCTGGTTCAGGGCACGCCGCTCGCGGCCACGCTGCTGCCGATGACCTGGCTGACGCTCGCCGGCAGCATCGCCGCCGGCCTCCTCGCAGGGCTCGCCTTCCTCGCGGCGCGCGGCACGGTCTACACCATCACCAGCCGGCGCCTCGTGCTCCGCTTCGGCATCGCCCTGCCGATGACGATCAACCTGCCCTTCGCGCTCGTCGCGCAGGCGGGGCTGAAGCTGCGTCGCGGCGGCAGCGGCGACATTCCGGTCGGCCTCGTGCCGGGCGAGCGCATTTCCTACATCGTGCTCTGGCCCCATGCCCGGCCCTGGCGGCTCGCCCGTCCGGAACCGATGCTGCGCGAATTGCCCGAGGCCGAGCGCGCCGCCGGCATCCTCGCCCGCGCGCTCGCCACCCATGCCGGCAGCGCGGTCTCCCTGCCCCAGCCCGCGACCGCCGCCAATGATGCGCGCCTGCCGCAGGGCATGGCCGCCGCGAGCTGAGGAGGCGGCGATGAGCGACACGGCCCTTCCCCCACCCGCCTCGGCCAGCCTGTCGCCGCCGCGCTGGGCTCTGGTCGGCATGGCGGTGCTCGCTGTCGCGACGATCGCCATCGCCGGCCTCGCGCGCCAGACCGGCATCGGCGCCACCGGGATCCCCGACAGCCCGACCATTGCCATGGCCGATCTGCGCTTCGAGGACCGGGAGGACGGTTCGGTCCTCGTCCGCGACGGCGCCGGCCGGGAACTCGAGACCATCGCCGTCGGCGCCGACGGCTTCATCCGCGGCACGATGCGAAGCCTGGCGCGCCAGCGCAAACAGGCCGGCCTGCCGCGGGACCTGCCCTTTCGTCTGGAACGCCGCGAGAACGGTCGGCTCAGCCTGAGCGATCCCGCCACCGGCGGACGCATCGAGCTCGACGCCTTCGGCCCCGGCAACGCCGCCACCTTCGCGCGCTTCCTGTCCTCCCGGGAGAACCGCCCATGACCGATTTCACGTTGACGGACAGAACCATGGCCGAGCCGAAGCAGTTCGACGTCGGCTGTACCATCGAGGTGTCCCATACCTTCGAGAGCCTGCACGCCCATGTGACGCTCGACGGCGACATCAAGATCCGCCCCGGCGACGAAGTCATCGTCCATGGCGAGCCGATCAAGGTCCCTTACGGCGAGGTCCAGACCTTCCGCCGCATCGCGACGGTGAAGCGCGCCGGCTGGCTCGAGCAGCTCTGGACCAAGATCTCCGGACGCGCCGAATTCATGGAGCTTCTCGAATTCAGCTTCTCGGAAAGGAGCAAGCTATGACTGCCGCAACCTTCCCGGCCGGCGCCATGCGCGAGGCCCCCAACGAAGCCACCCGCATGGCCCAGCAGGACACGATGCTGACGCCGCGCTTCTACACCACCGATTTCGACGAGCTCGACAAGATCGACGTCACGCCGGTGCGGGCCGAATGGGACGTGCTGATCGCCGAGATGAAGAGCGACCCCAACAAGGGCCACTTCACCCGCAACGCCGACTGGAAGCTGGAGCTCGAGAAGATCCCCGAGCCGCTGCGCAAGGAGTTCATCGACTTCCTCGTGTCGTCGCTGACGGCCGAGTTCTCCGGCTGCGTCCTCTATGCAGAGATGCGCAAGCGCGGCACCAATCCCGACATCTGCGAGCTGTTCAAATACATGAGCCGCGACGAGGCCCGCCATGCCGGCTTCATCAACGACGCGCTCAAGGAGTTCAGCATCGGCGTCGATCTCGGATTCCTGACGAAGGCCAAGAAATACACCTTCTTCAAGCCGAAATTCATCTTCTACGCGACCTATCTCTCCGAGAAGATCGGCTACGCCCGCTACATCACCATCTTCCGGCACCTCGAGCGCCATCCCGACAAGTGCTTCCACCCGATCTTCCGGTGGTTCCGGGAGTGGTGCAACGACGAGTTCCGCCATGGCGAGGCCTTCTCGCTGCTGATGCGGGCCAACCCGCATCTGCTGACCGGCGGCAACAAGCTCTGGGTGCGCTTCTTCCTGCTCGCCGTTTACGCGACGATGTATGTGCGCGACCATGTCCGGCCGGAGTTCCACAAGGCGCTCGACATCGACCCGACGGAGTATGATTTCGAGGTCTACCGCATCACCTCGGAAATCTCCCGCCAGGTCTTCCCGGTCGTCCTCGACACGGACAACCCGAAGTTCCGCGCCGGGCTGGAACGCGTTCGCATCCTCGCCGGCAAGATCGCCGAATCGTCCGAACAGGGTGGTTTGGCCGCGCAGATCCGGATGCGCGCCTATCAGGCCCAGGTCGGCTATGCGCTGCTGAAACTCTATATGCTGCCGACCATCAAGAACGAGATCCCGCTCACCAGCCGGCTGCAGCCGGCCTATTGAAGGGAGCCTTCGTCTTGGTCACCTATGGGCTGCCGATCGTCGCGACCTTGATCGCCTGGTGGTTCTCCACCGGGGCGATCCTCTATCTCGACGGGCTGCCGAAGGCGACCTTCCGCTGGAGCCTGGCGGGCGCCACGCTCGCTTTGCTTGCTGCCTTCTGGGGACTGGCCGCCACCGCCGGCGACACCAGCGTCGCCGGCGCCTATCTCGCCGTGTTCAGCGCCCTCGTCGTCTGGGGCTGGAACGAGCTCGCCTTCCTGCTCGGCTATGTCGCGGGGCCGAACCGCGCACCCTGCGACCCTGCGCTGCGGGGGCGCGCGCGTTTCGCCGCCGCGACCCGGGCGATCCTGCATCACGAGCTCGCCTTGCTCGCCTCCCTGGCACTGGTCGCGCTGCTCACAGCCGGCGGCGCCAACCGCTTCGGGCTCGCCACCTTCGCCCTGCTTTTCGCCATGCGGCTCTCGACCAAGCTCAACATCTTCCTCGGCGTGCCCAATACGACGGTCGAGTTTCTGCCCGACCACCTCGCCTATCTGAAGAGCCATTTTCGCCAGCGCGCGATGAACCTGCTGTTCCCGCTCTCGGTCACGGCCGCGACGCTGCTCAGCGCCTGGCTCGTCCACAGCGTCGTGCGCGCGAACGACCCTTTCTTGGTCACCGGCTTCGTTCTGCTGGCGACCTTCGCCGTGCTCGGCGTGATCGAGCACTGGTTCCTGGTGCTGCCGCTTCCGGTGGCCGATCTCTGGGCCTGGGGCCTGCGCTCGCGCGAAACCGCGGGCGCCGAACACCCGGCTGCCGGCGCCCGGCCTGTCCTGCCCCCCGCCACCGGCCTCGCGACTCCGCGCGCCGTTCCCCCGCCAACCCTCGTCGCATAGCGCGACAGCGCGCATCTGGAGGCCGCCGATGGATTACGAGATGTTCTTCCGCCAGGAACTCGACGGGCTCCACAAGGAAGGCCGGTACCGCGTCTTCGCCGATCTGGAGCGCAAGGCCGGGCAGTTTCCCCGCGCCACTTTCCATGGCACGGAGGGACCGCGCGACGTCACGGTCTGGTGCTCCAACGATTATCTCGGCATGGGCCAGAACCCCGACGTGCTCGCTGCGATGCATGGCGCGATCGACGGCTGCGGCGCCGGCGCCGGCGGCACGCGCAACATCAGCGGCACCAACCACTACCATGTGCTGCTCGAGCGCGAGCTCGCCGAGCTGCACGGCAAGGAAGCCGCGCTCCTGTTCAACTCCGGCTACATGTCGAACTGGGCCTCGCTCTCGACCCTGGCCTCCCGGATCCCGGGCTGCGTCGTCGTCACCGACGCGCTCAACCACGCCTCGATGATCGAGGGCATCCGCCATTCGCGGGCCGACAAGGTCGTCTTCGCCCATAACGATCCCGACGATCTGCGCCGCAAGCTCCAGGCCATCGATCCGCGCCGGCCGAAACTGCTCGCCTTCGAATCCGTCTACTCGATGGATGGCGACATCGCCCCGATCGCGGCGTTCTGCGATCTCGCCGAGGAATTCGGCGCCATGACCTATATCGACGAGGTCCATGCGGTCGGCCTCTACGGGCCGCGCGGCGGCGGCGTCACCGAGCGCGAGGGCCTGAGCCACCGGCTCGACGTGATCGAGGGCACGCTGGCCAAGGGCTTCGGCATCATGGGCGGATACATCGCCGCCAGCGCCGCGACCTGCGATTTCATCCGCAGCTTCGCCTCGGGCTTCATCTTCTCGACCTCGCTGCCGCCGGCGCTCGCCGCCGGGGCGCTCGCCTCGGTGCGTCACCTCAAGGCGAGCCAGACCGAGCGCGCCGGCCAGCAGGATCGCGTCGCCGCCGTGCGGGCCCGGCTCGACGCCGCCGGCATCCCGCACATGCCGAACCCCAGCCACATCGTCCCGGTGATGGTCGGCGATCCCGTGCTGTGCAAGCGCATCAGTGACGAGCTGCTCGAGCGCTTCGACATCTACGTCCAGCCGATCAACTACCCGACTGTGCCGCGCGGCACCGAGCGGCTGCGGATCACGCCGTCGCCGCTGCACGCCGACGCCGACATCGAGGCGCTGGTCGGCGCGCTGGCGGCGATCTGGGGCCAGGTGGGGCTGCGCCGCGCCGCCTGAAACGGATCTCCCGCTGCGGACACGACAAGGCCGGGCCCAGCGCCCGGCCTTTTCCGTTGGGAAGGTCCCCTTCGGCGTCCTGCGCAGGCTGCAAGCAACCCTCGGCCGACGCCCTGGCGGCATGAAAAAGGGAGGCCGTCGCCGGCCTCCCAGGGATCGTCCGCTCGTTCGCGGTCGAGGATCGCGCGGCGTGCTCAGGGCCGCGCGGGGGGAACCGGCGTCGCCGGCCACATCGTCGGATCGCTCGGGGCGAATTTGTGCTTGATCGCCCATTCGTACCAGTTGTCGACCGCCGTGCCGCTGAGCAGGATGCCGATGCCGCCGGTCAGCGTGCAGAGCACCGCGAACCACCAGGCCCAGCGATGGATCGACTCCATCGTGGCGTTGAAGCCCATCGTCCAGCGCCAGAACAGGGCGGCGCGCTCCGAGGCCGTGCCGCGGTCGACGATCTGCTCGATCTCGCGGTCGCCGCCATAGCGCGAGACCGCCAGGATCGTCGCGCCATGCATCGCGAAGAGCAGCGCCGAACCGTAGAGGAAGGCGATCGAGAGCGCGTGGAAGGGATTGTAGAAGAGGTTGCCGTAGCGCAGCGAGAAATTCTGCGTCCAGTCGAGATGCGGGAAGATGCCGAAGGGTACCGCCTCGCTCCAGCTCCCCATCAGCAGCGGCCGGATGAAGCCGAGCACGAGATAGAGCCAGATCGCCGAGGCGAAGGCCCATGCGACATGCGTTCCCATGCCGAGCGCCCGCGCCCGGTTATAGGTTCGCACCCACCAGAGCAGAATGGAGGTCGTCAGGAAGAAGCCGGCGAGCAGCCACCAGCCGCCCTCCTTCAGCGGCGGCAGGATGGTCAGCCCGTGCTGCGGCAGCGGCGGCGCGAGCTGGAGCCAGAACAGCTCGCGCACGAAGCGGATCGGATCCCAGTTCACCGAGGCCAGCATGTTGAGCCCGATGATCTCGAAGGCGATGATGCCGCAGACGATCGAGGTGACGCCGGTCCAGCCCAGATAGATCGGGCCGACCTGCGCGTCGCCGATCATGCCGAATAGATGCACGACGCGGGTCGCCGTCCCGCGGCGGGACCCACGGCTCGGGATCGGCACGCCGAGATCCGGTGCGCCATGGATCTGAACCCGGGTGAAGATGTTCTGGTAGGTGGCCATCGCCTTGATCCTTGAAGAACCGGGATGAGGAGGCCGCGGCGCGCCGCGGCCAGGCGTCGTGAGGCGGGTTCAGCGCCAGATCGAGAAGTGGCGCGACAGGTCCCACCATTCGGCCCAGCCCTCGCTCCAGTAGGGCCCGCTGATGACGATGCAGACCGCGCTCCAGAAGGAGGCCGAGACCGCCAGGAAGAGACCGAGACGGTGGATGCCGAGCGTGCCGATCGAATAGCCGATCGTGTCGCGGAAGAAGCTGTTCTCGTGCTCCGGCGTCTTCACCGGCTCGCCGCGCTTGGGATTCGTGGCCGAGAGGATCAGGCCGCCATGCAGCGACAGCGCCAGCGCGCTGGTGAAGAAGAAGCTCACCGCGATCATATGCGCCGGGTTGTAGTGGAACTGGAGATACTGGTACCCGACATTCGAGACCCATTCGAGATGGCTGAAGATCCCGTAGGGAAAGCCATAGGCCCAGGAGCCGAGCAGGAAGGGCCGGATGATCACCAGCGTCACATAGGCCAGGATCGCGAAGCCGAAGGCCACGGGCACGTGATAGCCCATGCCGAGCTTGCGGCAGATTTCGACCTCGCGCAGCGCCCAGGAGACGAAGGAGCCGGTCGCGCAGATCGTGATGATCTGCCAGAGCCCGCCTTCCTTGAGCGGCGCGAAGCGTAGCCCGTATTCCGGCGAGGGCGGGTTGATCGAGATCAGCCAGGGGTTCCAGGTCGGCCCGATCGCCGCGCCGTAGAACACCAGCGCCGTGCCCAGCGCCGCGAAGAACACCGTCGCGACGCCGAAAAAGCCGACATAGAAGGGGCCGACCCAGAAGTCGAAGAGATCGCCTCCGATCAGCGTGCCGCCTCTGACGCGGTATTTGCGTTCGAAATTGAGCAGAGCCATCGTCGCATCCCTCCGCGGGCGCCGGCATTCAGGGCCGCGCCTCGTCTGAACGGTGTGGTCCCGGCAGGGGCCGGTCGGAGCGGCAGACGGGACCGGGACGAATCCCGTACCCCGTCCACCAGTGTCGTCAGCCGATCCGCGAGATCGTCACATCCGAGGTCGGAGCCTCGATCTGCAGAACGGCGGCGGCCTTCCGCGGGCCTTCGATCCAGTTGAACCTGTTCGTAGAGAGCAGGATGAAGTGGATCAGGATCGCGAGCCCGAAGAGGAAGGTGAACAGCGCGATCAGCGTGCGACGCGGATCGAACAGCAGCCAGATTTTCCACATGGTTCCGCTCCTTTCTTATGAAATCAGCGAAACGGCGGTGGTCAGGGCCGTCTTCACGCCTTCATCGAGGGACGCATATCCGTTGGGTCCGGGCAGCCAGGGCCGCCATGACCAGACCAGGAAATGCGCGATCACGGCGATGACCGTGAAGGCGATGAAGCTCGTGATGAAGAAGCCGTGGAATTCCTTGGCTTCCGCTTCGGTCAACCCTGACAGTGAGTCTCTCTCTGTCATGATCTTCTCTCCTTTGGCCTTGCGGCCGTTACCGCACGAAGCCGTGCGGCTGGCTGCCGGGCTTCGACCCCCGGCAGTTCCTTCCGCCCGAAACCCGGGCGAAAGCGCGTGCCCCCTCGCGTCCTGGCCTCAGCCCATGAACATGAAGGGAATGGTGGCGTTGGCCTGGGCGCGCGCCTCGGCGACCAGCGAAATCCGGGGGCCGGCGGGAGCGGGGCGCAGCACCCTCTGCGCCAGCGCGGCGGCGAGGAAGAAGGGCATCGACAGGGTGGTCAGGCGCCGGCACATGCGCCGGTCGGAGGCCAGCGACTTCACCCGGCGCAGATGATCCTGCTCCGAATGGCGCGCGGTGAACTGCATGGTCATGCGTCTCTCCTCCCCTCGGGAACGGTTCTGCTGCGGCCGTCTCGCCGTCGATGCTGGCTCGGTGCGCTCATGCGAAGGCTCCTTCGCGACTGGCGACACGATCGAGATGGTCGGCCTGGACGCGGGCGGCGCCGGCCTGCCGGGCGCGGGCCTCGGCGGCATCGCGCAGGCGCTTGGCGGCGGAGATCCGCACCAGCACCGGCTGCCGCTCCAGGCAGTCCTCGAGCAGGGCTTTGGCCTCTTCCGACCAGGGCAGCTCGCGGTGCAGGCGCGCGGGCGTCGCCTCGACGGCGTCCATCTGCGTGCCCAGCGGCAGGATGTGGAAGAGCGCGTCGAACAGCGCGTTGCAGACCTCCTGGACCAGGTAGGTCGCGCCCGCATAGCCCATGAACGGCGTGCCGGTGTGCCGGCGGATCACCGCGCCGGGGAAGGAGGCGGGAATGTAGATCCCGCGCCCGCCGGCCTCGGCCATGTACATGCGCTCGTTGAACGAGCCGAACAGCACGAGCGGCGGCTTCTCCTTGAGCGAGGCGCGCACCGCGTCGTTGTCGGATTTCTGGCCCGCGCAGCGCGAGGCCGAGAAGGTGCAGGGCAGCCCCATCTCGGTCTCGAGGAAGTGGCGGATTCCGCGCGCATAGGTCTCGTTGGCGACGATGGCGAAGGAAGCCGTGCCGAAGAAGTCCTGCGTCACCGAGCGCCAGAGGTCCCAGAGCGGCTTGATCGTCGTGTGCTTCTCGCGCTCGATGAAGGGCTCGGGGTCGAGCCCGAGCAGCTCGCCCAGCGAGCGCAGGAAGGCGGTGGTCGAATGCAGCCCGATCGGCGCCTGCAGATAGGGCCGCTCGAGCGCCTCGCAGAGCAGCCGGCCATATTCGCGATAGAGGCAGACATTGACCTCGGCATCGGCCAGGCGCTGCACCTGCGCGAGATGCGAGCCGAGCGGGAAGGTCATGTGGACCTCGGCGCCGATGCCCTCGATCAGGCGGCGCACCTCGGCGAGGTCGGAGGGCATGTTGAACATGCCATAGGCCGGGCCGATGATGTTGACCTTGGGCTTCGCGCCCTCCTTGCGGGGCTTGGCCTTGGGAACGATGCCGCGCTTGGCGCCGTATTCGCCCCAGAGCCAGAACAGCGCGCGGTCGGCGCATTGCCACTGGTCCTCGTCGATCGTGCGCGGCAGGAAGCGCTGGATGTTGGTGCCTTCCGGCGTCACGCCGCCGCCGATCATCTCGGCGATCGAGCCGGTGACGACCACGCTCGGCAGATGCGGATCGAGCACCGCATTGGCGCGCTTCATTGCGCCTTCCGTGCCGTGCTGGCCGAGTTCCTCTTCGCCGAGACCGGTCGTAACGATCGGCAGTTCGTGCGGCGGCAGCGCGTCGGTGTAATGCAGCACCGAGGTCACCGGCAGGTTCTCGCAGCCGACCGGGCCGTCGATGACGACCTGCAGGCCCTTGATGGCGCAGAAGACGTAGACCGCGCCCCAATAGCCCCCGGCCCTGTCGTGATCCTGGATCAGCATCACGGAATCTCCTCGGCCGCCGCCTTCGCCTTGGCGGCGCGGCGGGCGAACTTCTCGCGGAAATCGGGATGCAGCTGCGGCGTGTCCTGCCAGGTGCCGGCGGTGTCGCCCTCGCCGACCCCGGCGAAGAAGGCCTTCATCGCGTCCATGCGGCCCTTGTTGCCGATGGCCGCGTTGACGACCTGGGCGAGCGAACCCGCGCCGGCGGGCCCGAAGAGCGGCCGCGCCGAGATCAGGTTGGTGAAGTAGAGCGAGGGGATGCCGAGCTGCTTGGCCTTCTGCACAACCGGCGTGGTGCCGATCGCGAGGTCCGGCTGGAACTCGGCCATCGCCGCCAGATCCTGCTCGAGCGTCGCACGGAAATTGACCATCACGCCGCGTGCCGCCAGCCACTCGCGGTCGGGCTCCGACCAGGGCGTGCGCGGGCAGGCGGTGCCGACATAGCGCAGATCGGCGCCGCTCTCGACGAGCAGCCGCGCCACCAGAAGCTCCGACCCCTCATAGCCCGAGAGCGTGATCCGGCCGCTGATCGGCATCGCCGAGAGCGCGCCACGGATCGCCGGGACGAGCCGGTTCTGCGCCGCCTCGACCAGGGGCTTGGCCACGCCGCAGGCCGCGCCGATCGCCGAAAGCCAGGCGACCGTGCCCTCGACGCCGACCGGGCCGGAGCCGACGATGCTGCGCCCCGCCGCTTCGAACTCGCGGATGGAAGCCGTGTAGAAGGGGTGGATCGCCGCGACGACCGCGCAGTCGAGCGCGGCATAGAGCTCGCGCCACTCCCGCGTCGGCACGACCGGGCCGGCCGCCAGCCCCAGCGGCTCCAGCATCATGCCGATGCCGACGGGGTCGGCCGGAAACATCTCGCCGAGCAGGGTCACCGTCGGGCGCTCCTCGCGCCCGGCGCGCGGCGCCTGGACCGGGCCGGCCTCGGCCTCCTTGCGAGCATAAGCCAGCATGGCGCCCGCCAGCACGTCCTTGGCCTCGGCATGGGTCGGCACGCCGAAGCCCGGCACGTCGATCCCGATGATGCGGACGCCGTTGATCTCCTTGGGCAGGAGCCGCAGCGGCACGCCCGAGGCCGAGGGCACGCAGAGATTCGTGACGACGATGGTGTCGTAGAGCGCGGGATCGGCCAGCAGGAACACCGCCTCGCGGATGTCCTCGAACAGCTTGCCCGTGACCAGCGTCTCGGAGTTAAACGGCACATAGCCGACCGAGCGCCGCGCGCCGTAGAAATGCGAGGTGAAGGTCAGCCCGTAGACGCAGCAGGCCGAGCCCGACAGCACCGTCGCGGTGCGCCGCATGCGCAGGCCCACACGCAACGAACCGAAGGCCGGGCACATGCTCTGCGGCTTGTCGTGCGGCCCGACCGGATAATCCTTCGCGAAGCGCTCCAGCATTTCGGCGTTGCCGGCCGCGGTGGCGGCGCTGCGCATCGCCTCCTGGCCGGAATGGCAGCCCAGCCCGTCGCCTGTCGTCGCCGCCGCGTTGATCGCGGGGGCGGAGGCGGCGTCGGGCAGGGGCTGATGCACGGTCATGATGCGCCTCAGACCTGGTCGTAGACGACTTCGAGGGTCGCCTTCTTGAGGGCGGAGGGGCCGCACATGTCTTCCAGCGTGGCGGGAACCAGCACGACGTCGCGGCCGGTGCTTTCGCTGGAGAACAGGCCCAGCAGCGCGTCCTGCGTCAGCGGCGCCGGCCGCACCGGCGGCGCCTCGGAGACGTTCAGTCCCAGTTCCTCGAACAGCGGCGCCCAGACATCGCCCGGCCGGCCGATGATCTCGTAATTGGCGCTCTTCTTGCGGATGTCATCATGGGCGGGGATGGCGGCGAGCACCGGAATCCCGACCTTGTCGCAGAAGGCCTGGGCCTCGCCGGTACCGTCATCCTTGTTGATGACCATGCCAGCGACGCCGACATTGCCGCCGAGCTTGCGGAAATACTCCACCGCCGAGCAGACATTGTTGGCGACGTAGAGGCTCTGCAGATCGTTGGAGCCGACGACGATGACCTTCTGGCACATGTCGCGGGCGATCGGCAGGCCGAAGCCGCCGCAGACCACGTCGCCGAGGAAGTCGAGCAACACGAAGTCGAAGCCCCAGTCGTGGAAGCCGAGCTTCTCCAGCAGTTCGAAGCCGTGGATGATGCCTCGCCCGCCGCAGCCGCGGCCGACCTCCGGCCCGCCGAGCTCCATCGCGTAGACGCCGTCGCGCTTGAAGCAGACATCGCCGATCTTCACCTCCTCGCCCGCCGCCTTCTTGCGCGAGGAGGTCTCGATGATCGTCGGGCAGGCCTTGCCGCCGAAGAGCAGCGAGGTGGTGTCGGATTTCGGATCGCAGCCGATCAGCAGGACCTTCTTGCCCTGCTGGGCCATCATGTAGCTGAGATTGGCCAGGGTGAACGACTTGCCGATGCCGCCCTTGCCGTAGATCGCGATGATCTGCGTGTCCTTGGTCGGGCCGGTCGTGACGACCGCGTCCTGCGGCTGGGCGGCCTCGTCGCGCAGGCGGGCGGCCATGGCGGCGGCGGGCGACGGGACGGGATTTCGGATCTGGATGTTCACGAGCAGGCACTCCAGTCCAGGATCATCTTGAGGCAGGACGGATCGCTGAAAGCGGTGCGATAGGCGGCCGGCGCATCGTTCGCCGGGGCGCTGTGGGTGATGAGCCCGTCCAGCGAGAGCCGTCCGTCGGCAATCAGCGTCATGACGATGTCGAGGTCGGTCTGGCGCCATTCGGCGGCGACGCGCAGCCGCGCCTCGCGCATGAAGGCGGGCGGGAAGGAAAAGGCGATCGGCTGGTCGTAGAAGCCCGCCAGCACGATCTCGCCCTGCGGCGCCAGCCTTGCGATCAGCGTGTCCAGCAGCGAGGCGTCGCCGCTGACGTCGCAGATCACGCGATAGTCCTTGCGGGCATCCGCCTCGGCGGAGACGACCGTGTAGCCTTGCGCCGGCGTCGCCCGCAGCGGGTTGCTTTCCCAGACGACCGGTTGGCCGCCATGGGCGAGAACGAGCCGGGCGAGCAGCCGTCCGAGCACGCCATGGCCGATGATCAACTCGGGAAGGGTGCCGCCGGCCAGCGCATGCTGGGCCGTGGCCGCGAGCGCCAGCAGCACGCCTGACGGTCCCAGTGTCTCGGGAATGGGTACGGCCTTGGCGCCCGCCACGACGAGATGGGAGGAAGCGCCGCCGAACAGGCCGCGCGCGTCCTTGAAGCCGCGCGAGCCGGGCACGAAGACGAGCTCGCCGACGCTGCGCCCGGAGGACTGGCCCGCCTCGACGACGCGGCCGACCGATTCATAGCCCGGCACCAGCGGATAGCCCATGCCCGGAAAGGGCGGCATGCGGCCCGACCAGAGCAGGCGTTCGGTGCCGGTCGAAATGCCGCTCCAGGCGGTCGCGACGACGACATCGCCATCCGCGGGCGCAACCAGTTCCAGTTGGCTGAGAACCAGATGCTCGGGCCTTTCGACGAGGACTGCCAGCGCATGCATCGGGAGCACTTTCGAGGTCGGGGAGCCAGCCGCCTGGCCGGGCTCCGTCACCTGAGTGTCAAGCTAGCGGAACAAGGTCATGTGTCAATCTTAAATTACACATACTGTGTCAGGCGGCGCGGGCGGTCAGGCCGCCGGTCAGCAGTGGCCGCCGCGTGCGCAGCGAGCGGATGTCGCTGAAGCCGGCCTCCCGGAGGAAAACCGTCAGTTCCGCGGGGCTGCGGGCGCGGCCGCTACCCATGGCGAGCAGATAGAAGGCGAAATAGGCCTCCGCCATGCGCCGGGTCGCGGGCGAGCCCGCCATCGGTTCGGCGATCAGCAGCGTTCCGCCCGGCGCGAGGGCGGCGCGCACCCGCCGCAACAGCGCACGCACCGCCGCGTCGTCATGGTCGTGCAGCACGCGGACCAGCGTCGCGAGATCGGCGCCTCCCGGCAGCGATTCGCGGTGCATGTCGCCTCCGGCAACTTCGGCGCGCAGCGAGAGTCCCTCCGCCGCGAAGCGCAGCCGCGCCCGCTCGGCCACCGCCGGCAGGTCGAACAGCATCAGCGCCGGCGCCGCAGCCTGGGCGGCGACGCGGCAGAGGAAGGCCCCCTCCCCGCCGCCGACATCGAGGATCCGGCGATGCTGCGAGAAGTCATAGGCCGCGAGGATGTCGTCGGCGACGAAATGCTGGGACTGCGCCATCAGCGCGCTATAGGCCGCGACGTCTGCGGGAGGCGCGGCCGCCGGCCGCTCGGCCGTCGCATAGGCCCAGTAGCCCGACAGCGCGGTGGGCCCGTTCTCGCCCCGCAGCAGCGCGAGCGGGTCGGCGAGATCGTCATAGAGCAGCCGGTGATGCGCGATCATGGCGCCGACGCCGGGATTGCCGAGCAGCGCGGCCCCCAGCATGGCGAGCCCGTAGCGTCCGCCGCTGCGCCGCTCGACCAGGTCGAGCGCGGCCGCGGCGCCGAGCAGACGCTCGGTCGCGGCCTCGGTCAGCGAGAGCCGGGGTGCCAGTTCGGCGGCGCTGCGGGGCGCCTCGTTGAGGATGCGGAACAGGTCGAGCTGGATGCAGGCCTGCAGCACCTGCGCGTAGACGAAGCCGGCGCAGAGATCGAACAGCGCCTGCGACTGCCGCTGCGCGATCGGCCTGGTCAGCGGAAAAGAGGCGGCGAAGCGCTGGAAGCGCGGGCTCGCCACCAGCCGGTTGCGCCATCCCGCCAACCGGTCGGCCAGCGAGACCGGCCGGGCCGGTTCCGCGACAGGCCCGGCGGCTGGGACCAAGGCCGGGGGCACGGTCAGGCCGCGCGGCGCTGCAGGCTCTCGGGCAGGAAGCTCTTGGCCGTCAGGCCGATCAGCGTGCCGAGATCCTGCCGGCCCGGACAGTCAGGGATGGCGGCGATCGCCTCCAGCACCAGCGCATCGAGATGCGCGATCGCCGGGCCGAGCCCATGGGCCAGCGCATAGTTCGGGCGCAGATGCGCGGCATCCTGCCCGCAGGGCTTGCCCAGTTCCTGCGGCGTAGCGGCGACGTCGCGGATGTCGTCGGCGACCTGGAAGGCCTCGCCGAGCTTTTCGCCCAGACCGCGCCAGTCCTGATGCGCAACGCCCGCCGCCGCCGCGCCGGCCATGGTGGCTCCGGCAAACAGCGCCCCGGTCTTGGCCTGGTGATAGAGCGCGCAGTCGATCGCGGGTTCCGATTCCCAGGCCTGCCCGGCCACGATCCCGCCGCGGCTGCCGACGGCGCCGCCGACGACCCGCAGCACCGTGCCGAGGCTCTGCGGCCGACGGGCCGGCGCCTCGGCCAGCGTCTCGAAGGCGAGCACGATTAGCGCGTCGCCCGCCAGCACCGCCAGCGGCTCGCCATAGGCCTTGTGCAGCGAGGGCTTCCCGCGCCGCATGTCGGCATCGTCGAAACAGGGCAGGTCGTCATGGACGAGCGAGGCGCAATGCAGGAACTCGATCGCCACTGCCGCCGCACTGGCCATGGCGGGATCGGCATCCTCGCAGGCCCGCGCCACGGCCAGCGTTAGCCGCGGGCGGATGCGCGCCCCGCCGGGAAACACGGCATGGCGCATCGCCTGGGCCAGCAGCGGGGGGCAGTTCTGACGATGCCCCGCGGCCAGCGCCGCCTCGAGGGTCTGTTCGATCCGTGTCCCGGTATCCATGCGACCCTCCGAATGAGCGTTCTTTCAAACTGACATTCTATGTGTCAATAAGAGTGGACAGTTTCGCAGTGAAGTCAACGGGCACGCGGAGAGCCAGTGGACACGGGACGCATCGTCGTCATCGGCGCGGGGATCGGCGGGCTGGTCTCGGCCCTGCTGCTCGCCGCACGCGGCCTTGACGTCACCGTGGTCGACCAGGCGGCGACCCCCGGCGGCAAGATGCGCGAAGTGGCCGTCGGCGGACGCAGGCTCGATGCCGGCCCGACCGTGATGACGATGCGCTGGGTCTTCGACCGCGTCTTCACTGAGGCTGGCGCGCAGCTCGACGATCACCTCACCCTGACCCCGGCTTCGATCCTCGCCCGCCACGCCTGGAGCGAGAACGAGCGGCTCGATCTCTTCGCCGACCGCGCGGCCTCGGCCGATGCGATCGCCGCCTTTGCCGGCCCCGCCGAGGGGCGCAACTACCTCGCCTTCTGCGACCAGGCGCGCGGCCTGCACGATGCGCTGAAGGACAGCTTCATGGCACGCGAGCGGCCGAGCCTGCTCGGGCTGGTGCAGCATGCCGGGATCGCCGGCCTGCGCCAGCTCTGGGGCGCGAGCCCCTTCGGCACGCTCTGGGACGCGCTCGGAAACAGCTTTCAGGATCCGCGCCTGCGCCAGCTTTTCGGCCGCTACGCCACCTATTGCGGCTCCTCCCCCTTCGCGGCGCCCGCGACGCTGATGCTGGTCGCCCATGTCGAGCAGGAGGGCGTCTGGCTGGTCGAGGGCGGGATGCACCGGCTCGCACGCACCCTGGCCGCGCTCGCCGAGGCGAAGGGCGCAACGCTGCGCTATGGCGAGGCCGTCAGCGAGATCCTCGTCGAAGGCGGTCGCGCCGCCAGCGTCCGCCTCGCCGGAGGAGAGGTCCTGCAGGCCGACGCGATCGTCAGCAATGCCGATGTGAACGCCATCGCCATCGGCCGCTTCGGCCGCGAGGCGAGCCGCCACGCGCCGCCGACGCGGCCAACGCAGCGCTCGCTCTCGGCGGTCACCTTCGCCATGGTCGCGCGCAGCTCCGGCTTCCCGCTGCAGCGGCACAACGTCTTCTTCTCGAACGACTACGCCGCCGAGTTCGAGGCGATTTTCCGCCAGGACCGGCTGCCCGGCGAGCCCACCGTCTATGTCTGCGCGCAGGATCGCGACGAGTCCGGCCATGGGCCGGACGGCCCCGAGCGCCTGCTCGTCCTCGTCAACGCCCCGCCGTGCGGCGACCGTGCCCGCTTCCCGCCAGAGGAGATCGAGTCATGCCTGCACAGGAGCCTCGCGCGGCTGGCGCAATGCGGGCTGGCGGTCTCCCCCCAGCCGGAAGCGACGCTGGCGACCCAGCCGGCGGATTGGGAGGCGCTGTTTCCCGCGACGGGGGGCGGTCTCTATGGCCGCTCGACCCATGGCGCGATGGCGAGCTTCGAGAGGCCGGGCTCGCGCAGCCGCCTGCCGGGGCTCTACTGGACGGGCGGCAGCGTCCATCCGGGGCCGGGCGTCCCGATGGTGGCGCTCTCGGGCCTGCTGGCCGTGCAGAGCCTCATGGCGGACCTCGCTTCGACATCCCGGTCCCGTCCGGCGGCTATGCCTGGTGGTATGTCGACGCGCTGAGCGACGACGGCCGCTACGGGCTCAGCATCATCGCCTTCGTCGGCAGCGTCTTCTCGCCCTATTACGCCTGGGCGCGGCGGCGCGGACGGCCCGACCCGCTGGATCATTGCGCGCTGAATGTCGGTCTCTACGGCCCCGGCGCCCGGCGCTGGACCATGACCGAGCGCGGCCGGCGTCATGTCGATGTCGCGCCTGAGCGCTTCCTTATCGGCCCCAGCGCCCTGCATTGGGATGGGTCGTCGCTGACCATCGCGATCGACGAGATCGGCATGCCGCTGCCGGTGCCCCGCCGCGTCCGCGGCACGGTCCGCGTCACGCCGCAGGCGATCACCGACCATGTCGTGACGCTGAACCCGGATGGCGCCCATCGCTGGTGGCCGGTCGCCCCGCTCTCGCGGGTCGAGGTCGACCTGAGCGAGCCCGATCTGAGCTGGAACGGGCCGGGTTATCTCGACATGAACCAGGGCGATGCGCCGCTCGCCGACGGTTTCCGGAGCTGGCACTGGTCGCGGGCCGCAACAGTCAACGGCGCCGCCGTTCTTTATGGCGGCACGCGCCGGGACGGCTCGGTCTTCGATCTCGGCTGGCGCTTCGACGGCGCCGGCAGCGCGACCCCCATCCAGCCGGGCCCAGTCGCCGCCCTCCCCGGGAGCGGCTGGCGGATCGCCCGCGAAACCCGCAGCGATCGTGGCCGGCCGGCCGTACTGGTCGAGACGCTGGAGGACACGCCCTTCTATGCGCGCTCGCTGGTGAAGACCTCGCTCGCGGGCGAGAGCGTCACGGCCATGCATGAAAGCCTGTCGCTCGACCGCTTCGCAAATCCGGTCGTGCAGGCGATGCTGCCCTTCAGGATGCCGCGGAGGTCTTGACCGCCGGCTCGGCGCCCGCTCGCGCGGCCTCCGCCGCCTTGGCGGCGTCCTTGGCCTTCTCGCGGCGCAGGTCCCAGAGCTGGTAGAAGCCGAAGCCGAGGCACAGCCCGAGCGTCAGGACCATCTCGGCGATGATCAGCGCACTGGACGACATCGGACGAACCCTCCCTCACGGCCCCCTGACGACGGAGCGCTCGACCCGGCCGAGACGCTCGAACATCTCGATCACCGCCGTCGCCCGGCCGACCAGATTCCACCATGCCGGAGGCGCACCGCGCAAGGCCGGGCGCGCCGCCTGCGACATTGCAGCCGACGCGACCAGATAGGCCGTGCCCGGCAGCGCAGGCGCGGCCAGATTGTCCGCCCCCGAGCCGGTGACGAGCGCGCCTGCAAGCAGCACGAGCTTGCGCCGCGCCGGCACGACAGCGCGCTGCGAGACACTGTCATGCCCGCGCCGCGCCACCTCATGCCCGATCTCGGCATAGATCGCCCGCGCCGCCCGGATGCCGGGGCGACAGCCAGCCGGCAAAGCCGCAATCCCCGCATCGGCACGCGCATAGAGCCGCTCCGCCTCCGCCAGCAGACGCACGACGACGGAGGCGAGCGCCGGCGTGAATTGCGGCCGGGCCAGGAAGGCCTCGGGGTCGATCCCCGCCTCGCGCAGCCAGGCGAGCGGCAGATAGATCCGCCCCATCGCCGCATCGGTGCCGACATCGCGGGCGACGTTGCTGAGCTGCATGGCCACCCCGAGATCCGCCGCCCGCGCCAGCACATCGGCCGAGCGCCGCTCCATCAGAACCGCCATCATCACGCCGACCGAGCCGGCGACGCGCGCCGCATAGCCGCAGAGCTCGTCCAGCGTCTCGTAGCGCTTGCCCTGCGCGTCCCAGGAGAGCCCCTCGATCAGCGCCATCACGACGCTGCGCGGCACGCCGAACCTGCGCACGGTCTCGGCGAAGGCGCGGTCGACCGGATGGTCGATAGGGCGTGCCGCATAGGCTCTCTCGACCCGCCGCTCCAGCCGCGCCACCGTCGCCGCATCGCCCGGACCTTCGTCGATCGCATCGTCCGCCAGCCGGCAGAAGGCGTAGAGCGCCGTCGCCGGCCGCCGGATCGCCCGCGGCAGCAAAAGCGCCGCCGCCCGGAAGGATTTCGAGCCGTCGCGGAGCATGCCGTCGCAGGCGGCGAAATCCTCCGCCGAGGGGCCCGCAAGACGCGGATCAGACCAGTCGGGTCGCATGAGGCACCACCGTATCGAGAATGGCTGCAGAGGAGAGGACGCCGGGCAGCCCGGCGCCGGGATGGGTCCCCGCGCCGACCAGATAGAGCCGGTCGACCTCCTCGCTGCGGTTGTGCGGCCGGAACCAGGCGCTCTGCAGCAGCCGCGGCTCCAGCCCGAAGGCCGCGCCATGGACCGAGAGCAGTTCGTCGCGGAAATCGGGCGGCGTCATCAGCCGCGAGCTGACGAGGCTGTCGCCGAGCCCCGGCAGCAGGGTCGCCTCGAGCCGTTGCTGGATGCGGGCCCGGAAAGGCTCGACCTCCGTCGCCCAGTCGGTGCCGCTCTGGAGATTGGGCACCGGCACGAGCGCATAGAAGGCGTCGCAGCCTTCGGGCGCGAGGGTGGGGTCGGTCGCCGTCGGACGATGCAGATAGAGGCTGAAATCCTGAGACAGCACCTTCCGCTCGAAGATGTCATCGACCAGCCCGCGATAGCGCGGGCCGAACAGGATGCTGTGATGGGGAACGCTGTCGTAGCGGCGGCGCGTGCCGAAATACCAGACCACGACCGACATCGAATAGCGCGCCCGCTTGAGCTTCGCATCGCTCCAGCGCTGGCGCGGCTGCGCCTTCAGCAGCGTGCCGTAGGTATAGGCGGCATCGGCATTGGAGACGACGACATCGGCGGCGATCGCCTGACCATCCGCCAGCCGGACCCCGGTCGCGGCACCGTGGGCCACGGTGATCTCCGCCACCTCCGCGCCGTAGCGCAGCGTCGCCCCCTGGCCCTCCAGCAGCTTTACCAGCCCCGCGACGAGAGCCCCCGTTCCGCCTTGCGCGAAATGAACGCCGAACTTGCGCTCGAGATGGATCACCAGCGCGTAGATCGCCGTCGTCGCGAAGGGATTCCCGCCGATGAAAAGCGGGTGGAAGCTCAGCGCCGTCCGCAGCCGCTCGTCGCGGACATGGCGTGCGGCGAGACCATAGACGCTGCGGTCGGCCCGCAGCCGCGCCATCGCGGGAAGGGCCTTCAGCATATCGACGAGCGTGCCGAAGGGCACATCCGCGAGCTGCTCGAAACCGACCCCGTAGATCGCCTCGGCATCGCGCATGAAGGCCTCGTAGCCGGCGGAATCGCCGGGCGCGAAGGCGGCGATCCGCGCGCGCATCTTCGTTTCGTCGCCGCAGCAGTCGAGGCTCGAGCCGTCCGCGAAGATCAGCCGGTAGAAGGGATCGAGCGCGGTCAGCCTGACATCGTCCTCCATCCGCCGCCCGCACAGCGCCCAGAGCTCTTCGAAGAGATGGGGCGCGGTGACGATCGTCGGCCCGGCATCGAAGGTGAAACCGTCCTGCCGGAACACGCGCGCCCGGCCGCCGGGCTGATCGAGCGATTCCAGCACTGTGACGCGGTAGCCCCGCGCGCCGAGCCGGATGGCGGCTGCGAGCCCGCCGAAGCCGGAGCCGATCACCACGGCATGGGGCCGACGGTCGGCCTCGGGCTGGCGGGTGCCGGCCCCCAGGCTCGGCGGATGAAGCTCGCTCAGCATGACGCGACCGCCTCCCTGTGGCGCAGCATCTCGGCGCCGATCAGCGCCGCGATCTCCGCCGGCTTTTCCTCATGGACGAGATGGCCCGCGCCCGGCACCGTCTCGATGCGCGCTTGGGGCAGGCGCCGCGCGACCTCGCGCGCATCGGCGGGCGGCACCGCCCGGTCGCCGGCGCCGACGACCAGCAGCACCGGCAGGTCGAGGCGGGGAAAACCCCGCCCCAGCGTCTCGAGGTCCCAGTTCGCCATCATCCCCAGCGTGGAGGCGACATGGACGCGGTTGGAGAACAGCCGCTGATAGAGTTCCTGACCGCGCGCATCGAGCCGCGAGCCAGTGCCCTCCAGCAATTGCGTCACCGCATCGGCACTCCCCGCCCGCCAGGCGAAGAAGCGCGGCACCAGCGGGTTGAGCACGAGCAGCCGCGCGACCGACGGAAAGAGCTGGGACGCCACGCCCCTGAACGGCAGCAGCGCACCGTTCAGGCTGATCAGGCAGGAGGGTGCGACGGCCCCGGTCAGCACCATCTGCATCGCAATGGCGGCGCCCGCGGAATGGCCGACGACACCCTCCGGCTCGACCCCGAGCTTGCCGAGCAGCGCGGCGAGCGAACGCGCCATCGCCGGGAGCGAGAGCCGGTCGCGCTCGGGCGCCTCGGTGAAGCCGTGGCCCGGCAAATCCGGCGCGACGACATGGAAATCGCGCGCCAGCAGCGGCAACAGATCGCGCCAGGAATGAGTCGAGGCACCGGTCCCGTGCAGCAGCAGGAGCGTCGGCCCCTGCCCCATCTCCTGCACATGCCAGGACAGGCCACCGGCCGCGACGAAGCGGCTGGCGGCGCGGTTCGGCCAGTCCCGCCCCTCGCTCGCCCAGGACAGCGCCGCGCTCATCGCGCGGCCGCCAGCGCCGCGCCGACGGCACGGCCGACGCCCGCCGCATCGGCCTGCGGCAGCGGCACATAGAGCCCGCCCATCGCCGCCGCGATTTCGGCTGCCTGCGGCTGCGGCTGCGGCGAGGTGTCGATCAGGATCGCGTTGAAGCCTTCGCCGCGCAGGCCCCGCGCGGCAGCCAGCGCGTCGGCCTGCGCCTGAGCCCGCCCCTGCTTTCCGGCGCGGTCGATATTGGCGCGGCCGTCGGTCATGAAGACCAGCGCCGGGGTGCGTCCCTTGCGCCGCACGGCGTCGGCCAGCGCAGAGGCGGCCTCGATGGCGGTGGCGAGCGGCGTGGCGCCGCCACCCGGCAGGCCCGACAAGGCCCGCTCGGCCGCGACCAGCGAACGTGTCGGCGGCAGCACGATCTCGGCTTCGCTGCGCCGGAAGGCGATCAGCGCCACCTCGTCACGCCGCACATAACACTCCGCCAGCAGCAGCCGGACGGCGCCCTTCGCCTCGGCGAGCCGCTGCAGCGCCGAGGAGCCGGAGGCATCGACGACGAACAGTGTCGCGGTTTCGCTGCGCTGCTTGTGACGCGCGACGCGGAAGTCCCCGCGGCGAACGATCAGCCCCTCGCGGCCCGCCATCGCCGCCTCGCAGCGCCGCAGCTTCTGCCAGGGGGCCGCCGCGCGCAGGGTCTCGACAACATCGAGCTTCGCCGCACCGCGCAGATCGCCCGCCTTCGAGCCGATGACACGGCCACGCCGCGCCACTTTCTGCATCTGCCCGGCCCGACCGGGAGCACGCGCCTTCACCCGTCCGCCGGAAGCGAGCAGCCGGGCGAGAAGCCCGGCCGGCAGGGCCGCACGCGCGGCGGCCAGCACGAGATCGTCGAGATCGCGCGGCGCCTCGCCGGAAGCGGTCTCGTCATCCGCGGGGGGCGGATCATCCTGCCGATCCGTCTGGGAATCCGGTTCGTCTTCCGGCACGGCGGGAAGTCGCGTCGCGCGCGGCGCCAGCACCAGTGCAGCGGCCAGCGCCGCGTCGGCCTCCGCTACCGTGTCGCGTCCGGCGAGGGCGGCGCTCAGCCGGGCCACCGTCACCGCCTGAAGCGCCGCACGGAAGGAGTCGATCCCCAGCGCGAAGGCGGCCGCGCACAGGCTGGCGAGCATGTCGTCGGCCATCGCAGCCGTCGGACGCGCGCGCGCAGCCGCGATCTCCGCAGGCGAAATGACCTCGGCCTCGATGTCGCGATGCGACAGCGCCGTCAGGTCAATCCGCAGGGCGAGCCGGTCGCCGAGCGCCGTGGGAAGCCGCTCCTCCTCAGAGAGGCCTTCATCGAGCGCCAGCACGCCGAAGCGGCTGGCCAGCGTCAGACCCAGCCCGTCGCGCTCGACGGTGACCGCACCGGCATCGAGCACGGCGGCGATGCGGGCTGCCGTCCCGATCTCGAGGCGCTCGGCCATCGCGATCACGACGATCCCGCCATTGGCCTCCACCAGCAGCCCGCGCTCGCCGACGGGGCGTCCCGCTGACAGCGTGGCCGCGAGATCGAGCCCGCCGAGCAGCCGCGCATCGCCGATGCCGGCCGGCATCTTCAGGAGCCGCCGATCCCCACTCAGGCTTGCCACCCGCTCAAGAAACGCGTCGCGCACCGGCCCGGCCGGTGCCCGCAAGGTCAGCCCGCCGATCGCGGCACCATCCAGCGCCAGAAGCGCGGCCGCCGTCTCGGCCAGCCGCCAGGGCGACAGCGCCGGACGCTCCGCACCGGCGCCGGCCGCGCTCACGGCCCGAACACCTCGGCCAGAGCGCGCTCGATCCGCACCGTCGAGCCGGCCTCGTCGAGCGGGTTGCGTCGCAGCCGGTGACGCAGCGCGACCGGAGCGACGCTGCGGATATGGCTGTCGCCGATCGCCATGTCGCCTTCCAACGCGGCGAAGGCACGCGCGGCCCGCATCAGCGTCAGCTCGCCCCGCAGCCCATCGGTGCCCAGATGCAGGCAGAGTTCGGCGACACGGCCGAGCGCGGCATCGGAGGTCTCGACCAGGGTCAGCCGCTTGCGGGCGGCTATGAGTTTCCGCCCCAGCGCCGCATCGGCCGCCCGCCATTGCGCCGCGAAGCCATGCGCATCGCGGTCATAGGCGTCGCGGCGCTTCACCACCGCGATGCGGGTGGGCAGATCGGCGGGCGTCGCGACCTCGACGGAGAGGCCGAACCGGTCGAGCAGTTGCGGGCGCAACTCGCCCTCTTCGGGATTGCCGCTGCCGACGAGGACGAAGCGCGCCGGATGGCGGATGCTCAGCCCCTCGCGCTCGACGACGTTTTCGCCCGAGGCCGCCACATCGAGCAGCACGTCGACGAGATGGTCCTCCAACAGATTGGCCTCGTCGATGTACAGGAACCCGCGATGAGCGCGTGCCAGCAGCCCGGGCTGGAAGGCCTTTTCGCCGCTGACCAGCGCCTTCTCCAGATCGAGCGCACCGACGACACGGTCCTCCGTCGCCCCCAGCGGCAGATCGACCACCGGCACCGGCACGAGATGGGTTTTCTGGCCGCGCAGGCCCGGCTGCGGGGCCCGGTGATAGGGATCGCCGACCACGGCGCGCATCGGCGGCAGCAGGGCGGCGAGCGCGCGTACGGCGGTCGACTTGCCGGTGCCGCGATCGCCGAAGATCAGGACGCCGCCAATGGTCGGGTCGATGGCCGCCAGCAGCAGGGCGCGCTTCATCTCCTCCTGCGCCACGATGGCGGAGAAGGGGAAGGGCGGCGGACGGCCATCGGTGGAAGCGGTCGCTGTCGCGGCTGCGGCGCGCTGCGCCGTTCTGCGGATTGCGACGGCCCGCGCCGGTCCGGAGGGCCGCTCCGTCTCGACAGGCTGCGGCTCCTCGCGGGACGAGCGCCCGACGACATCCGCATGATCCAGGAGCCCGTCCATCGCCGTCTCTCCCCGTTTCAGGACGCCATCGCCTCGACCAGCCGCGGCGGCAGGCGGAACACCACCTCCTCGTCGACGCCCTCGAGCTCCCGCACCGTGACCGAGCGGAAGCCGCGCAGCCGGTCGATCGCATCCTGGATCAGCCGCTCGGGCGCCGAGGCCCCCGCCGTGAAGCCGACGGTCTCGACTGAATCGAACCAGTCCGGATCGATCGCATCCGGCCCCTCGATCAGATGGCTCGCGACGCCGGCGATCTCGCCGACCTCGCGCAGCCGCGTCGTGTTGGAGGAGGAGCGCGAGCCGACGACGAGGATGAGGTCGCAATGCGGCGCCATCGCCTGCACAGCCGCCTGCCGGTTCTGGGTCGCATAGCAGATGTTGCGGATGTCGGGGCCGACGATCGCCGGGAAGCGCGCGGTCAGCGCGGCGATGACCTCGCGCGTATCCTGCACGCTCAGCGTCGTCTGGCTGATATACGCAACCTTCTCGGGATCGGCGACGACCAGCGAGGCCACCTCGGCGGCCGTGGCGACGACATGCAGCCGCCCGTCGATCTGGCCGCGCGTGCCCTCGACCTCGGCATGCCCCTCATGGCCGATCAGCACGACGTCGTAGCCGAGCTGCGCATAGCGCCGGCCCTGATTGTGGACCTTCTGAACGAGCGGGCAGGTGGCGTCGATCACGTCGAGACCGCGCGCCGCCGCCGCCGCCTCGACCCCGCGCGACACGCCATGGGCCGAGAAGATCGTCGTCGCGCCCGCCGGGATCTGGTCGACCTCGCCGACGAAGACGGCGCCCTGGGCGCGCAGGCCGTCCACGACATGGGTGTTGTGGACGATCTCGTGGCGGACATAGACCGGCGCGCCCGTCTGCGCGATGGCGCGCTCGACGATCTCGACCGCCCGCACCACGCCGGCGCAGAAGCCGCGCGGCTTGGCCAGGAGCACCGTCAGCGGGCGCTTGAAGGGCGTCACGGCGTTCATGTCGAGGCCTCGTGCAGCGGGACGGTGCCGGAGGCGTGCCCCGGCACCAGCCGCAGGCCTGCCGCGGCCGCCATGGCGCTCCGCCGCGCGGCCGGTCGGCAGAGCCCTGTCGCCACCGCCACGATCGCATCGGCATCGAGCCCGGCCTGCGCATAGAGCCGCGCCTGCGTATCCTGGTCCTGGAAGCGGTCCGGCAGCGTCAGCGTCTTGATCTTCAGCCCGGCCTCGAAGAGCCCGTCATCGGCCAGGGCATGCAGCACGAAGGAACCGAAGCCGCCGACCGAGCCCTCCTCGACCGTGATCAGCGCCTCGTGATGCTGCGCCAGGCGCCGGATCAGCGCCCGGTCGAGCGGCTTGGCGAAGCGCGCATCGGCGACGGTGGTGGACAACCCCATCGCGTCGAGGCGCTCGGCCGCCGCGAGGCATTCGCCCAGCCGCGTGCCATAGGAGAGAATGGCGACCCGCGTGCCCTCCCGCAGCACCCGCCCGCGGCCGATCTCTAGGGGCACACCGACATCCGGCAGTGCGAGGCCGACGCCGTCCCCGCGCGGATAGCGCAGCGCGATCGGCCCCTCGTCATGGGCGCAGGCGGTGGCGACCATATGGACAAGGTCGGCCTCGTCGGCCGCCGCCATCAGCACGAAGCCGGGCAGGCAGCCGAGATAGGCGGTGTCGAAGGCCCCCGCATGGGTCGCGCCATCGGCGCCGACCAGCCCGGCGCGGTCGATCGCGAAGCGCACCGGCAGCTTCTGCAGCGCGACGTCGTGGACGATCTGGTCATAGGCGCGCTGCAGGAAGGTCGAGTAGATCGCGCAGACCGGCTTGAGCCCCTCGCAGGCGAGCCCGGCCGCGAAGGTCACCGCATGCTGCTCGGCGATGCCGACATCGAAGAAGCGGGACGGATACGCCTTCGCGAAGGCATCGAGCCCCGTGCCCGAGGGCATGGCCGCGGTGATGGCGATGATCTTGTCGTCGCGCGCCGCCTCGCGCAGCAGGGACTGCGAAAAGACCTTGGTGTAGGAGGGCGCGGCGGCCGGCGCCTTCTCCTGCTGCCCGGTCGCGACGTCGAACTTCACCACCGCATGGTACTTGTCCGCCGTCGCCTCGGCCGGGGCATAGCCCTTACCCTTCTGCGTCACGACATGGACGAGGATCGGCCCGTTCGGCGCGTCGCGGACATTGCGCAGCACCGGAATGAGATGGTCGAGATTGTGGCCGTCGATCGGCCCGACATAGTAGAAGCCGAGCTGGTCGAACAGCGTGCCGCCGGTGAGGTAGCCGCGCGCATGCTCGACGGCGCGGGTGATCTTCGAATCGAGCCCGCGCCCCAGCCGCCGCGTGAGCTGGCGGCCATGATCACGCAGCGAGAGATAGGTCTTGCCGGAGAGCAGCTTGGCCAGATGCGCCGACAGCGCTCCCACCGGCGGGGCGATCGACATGTCGTTGTCGTTGAGGATGACGATCAGCCTCTTGCCGAGCGCCCCGGCGTTGTTCATCGCCTCATAGGCCATGCCGGCCGACATCGCGCCGTCGCCGATCACGGCCACGACATGTCCGTCCGCGCCCTTGAGGTCGCGTGCGACGGCAAAGCCGAGCCCGGCCGAAATCGAGGTCGAGGTATGGGCCGCGCCGAACGGGTCGTATTCGCTCTCCTCGCGCTTGGTGAAGCCGGAGAGCCCGCCCCCCTGGCGCAGCGTGCGAATACGGTCGCGCCGCCCGGTCAGGATCTTGTGGGGGTAGGCCTGGTGGCCGACATCCCAGATCAGCGTGTCGCGCGGGGTGTCGAAGAGATGGTGGAGCGCGACCGTCAGTTCGACGACGCCGAGGCCGGCGCCGAGATGGCCGCCGGTGACGGAGACCGCATCGATCGTCTCGGCCCGCAGCTCGTCGGCGAGCTGCTTCAGCTGGAATGGTGACAGGCGGCGCAGATCGGCAGGAGAGGCGATGCCGTCCAGAAGCGGGGTCGTTGGCATTCCATTCCCCTTCGCGCCTGATGTGTCAGCTTGAATTTACATATTGATGTCAAGCTGTCGATACACTACGAAGGAGTCGCACGACATGCAATCGCTTTGGTCGTGCTTTTTGGACGGTTGGCCCCCGACGATCCGCAAGAGGCGCGAGGCCTGAAGACCAGAATGAGCGACGACGGGGTGATCGCCGGAACCTTTTCGCGCGTATCGTCTTCGTTGGAATTGGACGAAGTCTCGGAAAGGTCACACGCCATGAGACAGCTTGCCTACGCAGCCGCAGCCGGTTTCCTCTCACTCCTGCCCGCCACCGCCCAGGCACAGGATGTCGCCGCCGGCGAGAAGGTCTTCCTCCAGTGCCGGACCTGTCATCAGGTCGGCGAAACGGCCAAGAACGCCGTCGGCCCCGTGCTGAACGGGCTGTTCGACAACCGAAAGGCCGGGACGCATCCCGGCTATACCTATTCGGCGGCCTACAAGTCGCTCGACAAGGTCTGGAACGAGGACAATTTCCGCGTCTACATCAAGGATCCGCGCGGCGTCACGCCCGGCACCAAGATGATCTATCCGGGCCTCAAGGACGATGCCCAGATCACCAATCTGATCGCCTATCTCAAGCAGTTCGGCCCGGACGGCAAGAAGAAGTAAGTCCCGGCCACAAACCTCCCGACTGCCTCGCGCCCCGGCTCGCCGGGGCGCTTTTTGTTGGAGCCGATGCGCAGGCGCAGCAGGGCCACCCCCACGGCATGGCTCTGGCCATCCGCTTGGATCTGTGGTGCCGATGAGACGCCGCTAGGAACGCGCCGCTCGATGATCTCTCCGCTCGCGAAAGCTGCGTTGCCCCGGCAGGTCGCCCTTGTCTGAGGCGGAGAGCGCAGCCGCCACCAAAGCCCGGCGCGACATCCTTATCGGTGCCGCGCTGATGGTGGTGTCGACCTTCTGCTTCGTCAGCCTCGATTCGATCCTGAAGGCACTCGCGGCACGGCATGACGTGCTGTTCCTCGCCTGGGGCCGCAACCTCTTCCAGGTCATCTATCTGGTCGCCGTCATGCCGCTCTTCGGCGCGCGCCGGATGCTGGTGACGCGCCATCCCGTCATCCAGCTTGGCCGCGGCGCGGCCTTGGTCGGCACCACGGTCTTCATCGTGCTGGCGCTCAAATCCATGCCGCTGGCCCAGACCTATGCGATCACCTTCTCGGCGCCGCTGATCGCGACCATCCTCGCCATGGTCTTCCTGAAGGAGCGCCCATCGCTCAGGCGCTGGGCCCTGATCCTGATCGGCTTTGGCGGCGTCATGGTCGCGCTGCAGCCGACGGCACCGGGCGCCGGGAGTTTTCTGATCTTCCCCCTCGCGATGGCGCTGTGCAATGCCGGCTATCACGTGCTGACGCGCGCTATCGCCGCCGATGAAGACCCGTTGGCGATGCTTTTCCAGGTCGGCTTCTTCGCCTTCCTGCTGACCTCGCTCGCCCTGCCCTGGTCGTGGTCGCGGATGGAGCCCTGGGAATGGGGCGTGCTGGCGGTGGGCGGAGCCTTCGGCACGCTCGCCCATCTCCTGCTGATCGAGGCCTTCCGCCGCGCGCCGACCGCGGTCATCTCGCCGATGATCTATTCGCAGATCATCGCCGCCTGCCTGATCGGCTATCTCGCCTTCGGCGAGGTGCCGACAGTGGCGACCCTGCTGGGGGCGGCCATCGTCGTCGCCAGCGGCGTGGCGCTGATCCGCTCGCGCGGCTAAGGCAGCTCCGTCACCGGTAGCGCCCGGCCGGCGCGAACGATGTCGGCAACTGACCAGCGGGCGCGGCCAAAGCCGAGCGCTCGCGCGCGACATGCCCGCCCTGCCCTGGTTTGCCGACGAGCTGGCCGTCGCGCACCAGCACCTGTCCGCGCAGGATCGTGGTCACCGGCCAGCCCGTCACCGCAATGCCCTCATAAGGTGTGTAGTCGCTGCCATGGTGCAGCAGCGACTGGCTGATCGTGACCTCGCGCTTCGGGTCCCAGATCGCCATGTCGGCATCCATGCCGATCGCGATCGAGCCCTTCTTCGTCAGCCCATAGGTCTTGGCGTGGTTCGTCGAGGACAGCGCGACGAACTGGTTCAGCGTGATCCGCCCCTTGCCGACGCCTTCAGAGAACAGGATCGGCAGTCTTGTCTCGACGCCCGGGATGCCATTGGGCACCCAGCGGAACGACGTCCTGCCCTTCGGGATCAGCTTGCCGGCCGGGTCGTCATAGCGGAACGGACAGTGGTCGGAGGAGAAGACGTTGAAGATGCCGTTCGACAACCCCTCCCAGCAGGCCTGCTGGCTGGCGGTGTCGCGGGGCGGCGGCGAGCAGACATATTTCGCGCCCTCCATGTTGAGGCCGTCCATGTCCTTCTCGGTCAGCACGAGATATTGCGGGCAGGTCTCGCCATAGACCTTGAGGCCCCGCGACCGGGCTCGTGCGATCTCCTCCATCGCCTCGCGGTTCGAGACATGGACGATCATCACGGGGACATCGACGAGTTCGGCGAGCGAGATCGCGCGATGCGTCGCCTCCCGCTCGACGGGAATCGGCCGCGAGGTGCCGTGGAACTTCGGCGCGATATGGCCGCCCCGCTCCAGCCGGTCGGTCAGGAAACGGATCGCGTCGTAGTTCTCGGCATGGACCATGACGAGCGCGCCGGTCTCGCGCGCCACCGACATCACCTCCAGCATCTCGCGGTCGTTCAGGGCGAGCCCGTCATAGGTCATGAAGACCTTGAAGGAGGTGTAGCCGTCCTCGATCAGCGCCGGCAGATCCTGCCCCAGCACCTGCTCGCTCGGCTCGGAGATGACGAGGTGGAAGGAGACGTCGGTGTAGCAGCGCCCCTCCGCCAGCTTGTGATAGTCCTTCACCGTCTGGCGCAGGGACGTGCCCTTCTCCTGCATGCAGAACGGCATCACCGTGGTGTTGCCGCCAAAGGCGGCCGAGAGCGTGCCCGAGGCGAAATCGTCGGCCATGACGATGCCCTCGCCGCTCGGCTGGGCGATGTGGACATGGCTGTCGATACCGCCGGGCAGGACGAGATGGCCGGTGGCGTCGATGGTCTCCTTGGCCGGCCCGAGATCATGCCCCAGCGCCACGATCGTCCCGTCGCGCACCCCGATATCGCAGGAGAAGGTGTCGGAGGCGGTGGCGACCGTGCCGCCGGCGATGACGAGATCGTAGCTCATGAAGGCTTCCTGGCGCAGACGCGACCGCGCGGTCCCTCCGCCGGACACAAGTTTCATGCCGCGCGAGTGTGCGGCGATGGAGGCCCTGCCGCAAGCACGGAACCGGGGTCACCGGCCCGCGGGCGGAGGCCCTCCGTTAACCATAAAGCCGATCGGCGGTGGGCTTTCACCCTGTCGCCGTGCACAACGTTAAGACGGCGTTAACCATCCCGCGCCGATCGGCGGAGTTTTTCCTGACATGATCGGCTCCAGCCGTCCGGCTCCGAGTGCAGGCGACATCCTGCGTGCCCATCGCGGCGAAGGTCCGGGCTTCAACGCGCTGCGCCTCTACCTCTCGATCCTGATCCTCGCGGCCCATTCCGGCTGGATTGCGGGCGCCGACGTCAGCCAGGACTGGACCGGCCTAAAAGGCATCCTCCTGCTCAGCCTGGTTCCGGCCTTCTTTGCGCTGAGCGGGTTTCTCGTCACCGGCAGCGCCGTCCGCGTTGCGGCCGTGACGCCCTTCCTCGGTCTGCGCATTTTGCGGATCGCGCCGGCCCTGCTGGTCGAGGTCTCGCTCTCGGCGATCGTTCTGGGGCCGCTCTTCACCACCTATCCCTTGATCGACTATGTCCGCGACATCCGTTTCATCGAGTATTTCGGCAACATCGTCGGCCGCATCCGCTTCGAGCTGCCGGGCGTCTTCGAAACCAATCCCCTGCCCAACACGGTCAACCAGAACCTCTGGACCCTGAAGCCGGAATTCTACTGCTACATCCTGATGGCGCTGATGATCGGCGTCGGCGTGCTGCGCCACCGGCTGCTGCTGCCCTTCGGGCTGCTCGGCCTCGCCTGTGCCGGAACGGCGGCCGCCTATCGCTTCGGCTTCGGGGCCCAGCCCGGCAACTACCATTGGTCGGTGGCCGTGCTCCATTTCCTCGCTGGCTGCGTCTTCTACCAGTGGCGGGACGCGTTGAAGATGCACTGGCTGCTCTTCCTTGGCGCTCTCGCTGCGGCGATGCTGCTGATGGCGGGCGATCGCGAACTGGGCTTCCTCGTGGCGCCGTTCCTGACCTATTGCGTGATCTATATCGGCCTGCTGCCGCTGCAGTTGCCGACGTCGATCAACCGCCTCGACATTTCCTATGGCATCTATCTCTACGGCTTCCCGATCCAGCAGGCGCTGATCGCCAAATTCGCCATCCTCCACGGCTCCGGAGCGCTGCTCTTCGCCGCCTCGCTGCCCCTGACGATCATCTTCGCGCTGCTGTCCTGGCTCTACGTCGAGAAGCCCTTCCTGAGGCTGAAGCGACGCATCGTCATGCCGGCGGCCGGCCCGACCGCCGAGACCATCGCACCCGCGGCCGCGCGCTGAAGCCGGTGCAGCGACTGCGGCCTCAGCCCTGTCGCACGCCCATCCGGCTGGTGAGTTCCAGTGTCAGGACGGAGAAGGCCGCCAGCAGCCAGATCGGCTCGGCCCGGTTGAGGAAGAAGGATTCGAGCATCCCGACATAGGTCAGGAACATCACCATCATCGCTCCGAGATCGGCGAGGCGGCGGCGCTGCGGGTCGGCCTGCGCGGCGAGATAATTCCCCAGCGGCTTGATCATCAGCACATAGATCATCACCAGACCGCCGGGGACGCCGAACATCAGCAGCGCGTCGAGATAGCTGTTATGGCCGGAGCCGATGCCGCGGATGTCCCAGCTCGCCTCGAAGTTCTCCTCCAGCCGGGTCACCACCGGCGTCTGCCAGAAACTGACATAGCCATAGCCGAGCCAGGGCTTCTCGGCGATCTTGGCGGCGGCGAATTTCCAGATCTCGTCGCGCCCGGTGAAGGTCGGGTCGGCGTTGATCGCCGCGGAAAGCTTGAGCAGCGCCGGCGAGAACACGGTGCCCACCGTCAGAGCGCCGACCAGCAGCACCATGCAGGCATGCATGATCAGCATCAGCCGCGGCCGCCCCGTCAGGCGCGCCAGCAGCACGAGCCCGATCGCGATCGGCAGGAACCCCATCGTCGTCTTCGACCCGCTGTTGAGCACGAAGACGACGCTGAGCAGCACGATCGCCGCGCCGCGCCAGCGCAGCCCCATGCGCCAGACATAGATCCCGATCATCGCCACCATCGAGAACACCGGGGCGGCGTAGTTCTTGTGCGTGAGATGCCCGCGCCAGTGGCCGGCATGCACGCCCTCGACACCTTCCGAACCATGGATCGCCAGCGACGGCGCCAGCAGCAGCGCGGCATAGACCAGAGCGAGCAGCGCCAGCGTCGCATGCGCCGCCGCGGTGGCGAAGCTCTGCTCGCTCCAGGGCAGCAGCAGCACGCCGGCGACCAGCACCATGGCGAAGCTCGCCAGCAGCAGCGCCCGGAAGGAAGCCTCGGAATCGACCGCCTGCGGCAGCGAGAACGCCGCGACCGCGAAGACGATAATCAGGCTGCTCGTCCCCAGCCGCGCCAGCGCCGCCCGCTCGCAGAACGCCGCCATCGCGCCGCCATAGATCAGCGCGAGCGTGACATAGCCGATCTGGTTGACGATGTTGCCGCTCGACTCGCCTTCGAGCGTCTGCGGCGGCCCGGCAAAGGGCTGCAGCGTCAGCAGCAGCAGGAACAGCCCGAAGCCCGAGAGGAAGGCGGCAATCGCCCGCGCACGAGCCTGCGCCGCGCGCGGATCGATCGCGCCCTCGCCGCCCTTCGTCTCGCCCGCCGTGATCGACATGCCGCTCCGCTGGCCCTTCCGGCCGCAGGGGCCGAGACCGACGATAAGGGCGCAAAGCTTAAGACCCTGTAGCCGCGATCCGCGAAAGCCCGCCCCTCACGTCCCGACCTTGGCGAGCACGTCGGCCCGCAGGAAGCGCTCGATGAACAGCATGAACAGCACCGAGGGCACGAGCAGGATCAGCGCCGTGATCGAGGCGACCTGATAGTTGCCGCCCATCGCCGCATTGTAGAGCAGCAGCGGCAGCGTCGTGACCTGCGGCACGCCGACGAAGAAGGTCCCGGTGAACTCGTCGAGCGACTCCAGGAACACGAAGATGCCGCTCGCGATGATGCCCGGCGCCGCCAGCGGCAGCGTCACGGTGAAGAAGGCCCGCAGCGGCGAGGCGCCCATGTTGCGCGCCGCCAGTTCGAGATCCTTGTCGACCGCGGCAAAGGCCGCCGCCGCGATCCAGACCGAGAACACCAGCCCATGCGCGGCATGGACCAGCACCACCGCCAGCACCGTGCCGTTGATGCCGAGCTGGTAGAAGATCCGGGCGACGTTGATGTAGATCGCCACCGACGGAAACGCCTGCGGCAGCAGGAACATCAGCATGAACAGCGCCCGCATCGGCAGCCTCAAGCGCGCCAGCGCATAGCCGGCGGGAATCGACAGGGCGAGCGCAAACAGCACCGTCAGCACCGCGATCCAGACGCTGGTGCCGAGCGAGGCCATGGCGTCGCCCGTCGGCCGGAAGACCTGCTCCCAATAGCGCGTGCCATAGGTCACCGGCAGCTTGTATGGCGTGTACCAGCGCTCGGCGACGGACCAGAGCGCGAGGTTCAGGATCGGCCCGATCAGGACGAAGGCGAAGGCGGCGAGCAGGCTCGCGGCCAGGACCGTGCGGGCGGAGGAGGCCAGTCTCGTCATCGCGGCGCCTCCTGCGACAGGCCGCGGCGCAGATACAGGATCGCGGCCCCCGCGCTGATCAGATAGGTGATGACGCCGAGCGCATTGGCGGTGGCGTAGTCGCCATAGGCGTTGATGCGGAAGGCCATGTCGACGGTCAGCATGGTCGGCTGCGAGCCCGAGACCATCAGCGGGACCGACAGCACCGAGAGCATCGTCACGAAGGAGAGCACGAGCGCGACCAGCAGCGTCTGCATGACCTGCGGCAGCGCGAGTTCGATCAGCACCCGCAGCCGCGAGGCGCCGAGATTGCGGCCGGCCTCCAGCGTTGCCCGGTCGATCGAGGCGAGGGCCCCCGCCAGCAGCAGCGCCACGAAGGGCGTCTGCTTCCAGACGAAGGTGGCGATGATGCCGCGCCAGTCGAGATAGCTCACCGCCTGCAGCGGCTCCATCAGCCCCAGCGAGACGAAGCTGTTGTTCATCAGCCCGTTCTTGGCGAGGAAGGTGCGCATGCACTGCGCCGCGACGATGAAGGGAATGAACAGCGGCCAGCGATAGAGCGCCTTCAGCGTGCCGACGATGTAGCGGTTCTCGCCCAGCGTCAGCGTGCCGGCGATGATGATGGCGGCCAGCGCCGTCAGCGCGCAGGAGGTGAGCACGATCACCACCGTGAAGACCATGTCGGTCGAGTAGAGCTCGAACGCCTTGGCGAACCACTCCAGCGTGAACGCGCCGTCCTTGCTGAAGGCGGAGATCAGCGAGAAGCCGAGCGGATACAGAAACAGCGCCGCGACAAGCACGAGGCCGGGCGTGATCAGCAGCAGCGCCAGATGGCGTTGGGAGAGGCTCATTCCACTGCGCTTTTCGAAGGAGGAGCGGCCCGGCATCGAGCCGGGACGGAGGCTTGCGTCATGGTCGGGCTTGACCCGACCATCTCTCAGACCAGCGGGCTAGAGGCCGAGATTCTCGGGTCTGCGCTGCGCTTCGCCCGAGAATGACGTGGCGTGGGATGCCGTCTCAGTTCGCGACCTTCTTCTCGTAGCCCTCGAGGATGTCGTTGAAGTAGGGCGCGATCGGGAAGGCCTTGCCGTTCTTGGCGAGGTCGGCCGGGGTGACGTCGACGAAGAGCTTGTCCCAGGCGGCCTTGTCGAGCTTGCCCTCGAGGTTGGCGGCGTCGATGCCCGGATACCAGTTGAACTTCTTGACGATGCCGTCGGCCTGGACCTGCGGCGAGGTGGCGAGCGCGATGAAGGCCTCGGCCAGCTTCTTCTGGCCGGCCTTGGCGGGCACGGCATAGTACATCGGCTGGCCGGGCATGCCGGGCGAGATCAGCTTCAGCTTCATGTTCGGCGGCAGCTTGCCGTCGGCCTGCCAGGAATAGAACATGTCGACCCAGACCGGGCCGATCGCGATCTCGCCACGGTTGAGCATGTCGAGCGTGCCGGCATTGCCGGGGGTGATCGTGGCGTTCTTGTTGAACTCCTTGAGATCGGCGAAGGCCTTGTCCCAAGTCGTCTTGGTGGCAGCGTCATAGGGGCCCTTCATCAGCTTCTCGGCGTCGCCGCCGAAGGCGTAGACCCAGCCGGCGACGAAGGAGACGCCGGACATGCCGCCCTTGATGCCGTTATAGCCGAACTGTTTCGGGTTCTTCTTCGCCCACTCCGCCAGCTCGGCGAAGGTCGAGGGCGGCGTCTTGACCATGTCGGCATTGTAGGCGAGCGCCGTCTGCGACTGGAACATCGGGATGACATAGCCCGAGACGTCGGTGCCGAGCGCATTTTTGGCCGCCTCGCCGGTGGCGAGCTTCGCCGTCGGGACATTGGCGGTGTATTTGTCGAGCAGCCCTTCCCTGACCATCTGGCCGGCGGCCTTCTGGTGGATCACGACGACGTCGAAATCGGTCGTCGCCGAGCCCTTCTGGGCGTCGAGCTTCTCGTAGATCTTCTGCGAGCCGGAATCGCCCGCGCCGGTCCCGACCGAGACGACCTTCACGCCGGGATTGGCCTTCTCGAACATCGGGCCGAGGAAGTCCTTGACGTAGTCGACCATGTTCTGGTCGCCGGCCGAGGCGACGTTGAGGGTCTGGGCCGAAAGCGGGGATGCCGCCATCAGCGCCGCGAGCGAGCAGGCAATCGTGAGGATGCGCATGGGAGACTCCTGTGGTGGGACGTCAGGCGGCGATCCCGGCCTCGGACGCCGGGAAGATGTGCAGGCGCTGCAGCGGGATGCGCAGGCCGATCGTGGTTCCGAGTTCGTGGCGGTCGGCGTCGTCGACCGTGATCTGGCGGCCGGCGGCCTCGACCCGGTAGCGATAGACCCCGCCCGGATAGGCGCGCGCAGCGATTGTGGCGGGGACCAGCAGATCCCCGCCCGCCGCTGCGTCGCTGGCGTCGAGCCTGGCGACATCGTCGCGGAAATAGGCGACCGCCTCGCCGGCCGGCAGCGCCTGGGCTGCCTCCGGCGCGAGCCGCGCCATCGCCGTGCCGGCGATGACAGAGGCGCCGCCCTCGGCGCGCGCCACATGCAGCGGCAGAACGTTCTCCGCGCCCATGAAATTGGCGACGAAGGCGCTGGCCGGACGGTCATAGACCTCCTCCGGCGTGCCGACCTGGGCGACGCGCCCCGCCTGCATGATCACCAGCCGGTCGGCCATGGTCATGGCCTCCTCGCGGTCATGCGTGACATGGACCGCGGTGAGCCCGAGCCGCTGCTGAATGGCGCGGATCTCGTGGCGCATCACCATGCGGATTTTGGCGTCGAGATTGGAGAGCGGCTCGTCGAGCAGGAGGATACCGGGGTCGATGGCCAGCGCCCGGCCGAGCGCGACGCGCTGGCGCTGCCCGCCCGACAGCGCCGTGACCTTGCGGTCCTCATAGCCGGAAAGGCCGAGCATCGCGAGCAGCGCGCCGACCTTGGCCGCGATCTGCGCCTTCGGCACGCCGCGCAGCTTCAGCCCGTAGCCCATGTTCTGCAGCACGGTCATGTGCGGCCACAGCGCATAGGACTGGAAAACCATCGCCATGCCGCGCTTCTCGGGCGGCAACGGGGCGACGTCCTGCCCACCGACCAGGATCGCGCCGGACTCGACCGGCACGAAGCCCGACAGGGCGCGCAGCAGAGTGGTCTTGCCGCAACCAGAAGAGCCCAGCAGCGCAGTGAAGCTGCCCGGCTCGAAATCCAGGCTGACGCCATGCAGCACCCGCGTGCCGCCATAGGCGACTTTCAGGTCGCGCACGGCGATCGACGCGCCGCTGCGCGGCCCGTTGGGCATGTCGGTTGGCACGGTGCCATCTCCCTAAACGCGCATTTTGCTCGGCTGAAATGGAATGAACCTTCCATTTCCGATACGCTTGGAGCAAACATAACGTCTGTGTCGGACCGTGTGCAATAGGTTTATGAAGCTCTGATGACAGCCCCGATCCACTCCCTCTGGCTCATGCCCGCGGCCGAAGACGGCGCCCGGCTCGCGAGCGTCCTCGCCGATCTCTCCGCCCGCTTCGGCACGCCCCTCTTCACGCCACACCTCACCATCGCAGGCGATACCGACAGGCCGGTGACGCAGCTCGCGACCGAGATCGCAGCCGCAGCCGCAGCCGACGAGGTCGCGGCTTTCTCCGGGGAGGTGCTGGGGATCGAGACGAGCGAGACTTTCTTCCGCTCCTTCTATGCGCGCTTTGCCGTGTCGGCCCCGCTGGCCGCGCTCAAGCAGCGGCTCGACCCGCAGGCGCGCGAGCCCTTCCTGCCGCATGTCTCGCTGCTCTACGGCCCGGTCCCCGCCGGCCCGAAAGCGGAGGCCGCCGCGCAGGTGTCGACCGCGCTCACCGGCCGCCCGATCCGCTTCGACCGCCTCTGTGTGGTGACGTCGGGCCAGGACGTGCCCATAGCCGACTGGCGCATTACCGAGACGGTGACGCTTGGGTGAACCTCCACCGTCATTCCGGGGCTTCGCGCAGCGAAGAGCCCGGAACCCAGATCCGCTGATGGTTCAGCAATAGGCGGGGCGATCGCCGCCCGTCTCGTCATGGACAGTGTTCATGGGTTCCGGGCTCAGGCCTTCGGCCTGCCCCGCAATGACGACAGTGGTTCAATCGCGAACCCTCACCCCCGCGGCAGCGCCTCGAGGAACCGCGCCGGCTCGCCCTGCGAGGGTGTCACGATCTCGGCCTCCCACATCACCTTGCGGCCGCGCACATAGGTGCCAACCGGCCAGCCGGTGACGGTGACGCCGTCATAGGGCGTCCAGCCGCATTTCGAGGCGCCCCAGGCGTTGGTGATCGTCTCGCGCCGCTTCAGATCGACGATGGTGAGGTCGGCGTCGTAGCCGGCGGCGATGCGTCCCTTGCCCTCCATCCCGAAGATGCGCTGCGGCCCGTGGCTGGAGAGATCGACGAAGCGCTCGAGCGTCAGGCGGCCGGCATTCACATGGTCGAGCATGATCGGCACCAGCGTCTGCACGCCCGGCATGCCGGAATGGCTGGCGGGATAGGCGTGGTGCTTTTCCTCATGCGTGTGCGGCGCATGGTCGGAGCCGAGCACGTCGACGATGCCCTGTGTGAGCCCCCACCAGATGCGCTGGCGGTGACTGTCGTCGCGGATCGGCGGGTTCATCTGGGCATAGGTGCCGAGCCGCTCGTAGCAGTCCGGCGCGACCAGGGTCAGGTGGTTGGGCAGCACCTCGACCGTGGCGACATCCTTGTGGTCCTTCAGGAACAGCATCTCGTCGCCGGTCGAGATGTGCAGGACATGCACCCTGGCCCCCGTCTCATGCGCGATCCGCACCAGACGCTGCGTGCAGGTCAGCGCCACCTCCGGCGAACGCCAGACCGGGTGGCTCGCCGGGTCGCCCGTGACGCGCAGGCCCATCCGCTCGCGCAGCATGGCCTCGTCCTCGGAGTGGAAGGCGGCACGCCGGCGCGTCTGGCGCAGGATCGCGGCGACGCCCTCATCGTCCTCGACCAGCAGGTTGCCGGTCGACGAGCCCATGAAGACCTTGATGCCGGCCGCGCCCGGCAGGCGCTCCAGTTCGGGGATGTCCTTCACATTCTCATGCGTCCCGCCGACCCAGAAGGCGAAGTCGCAATGCATGCGGTGCTGCCCGCGCGCGATCTTGTCGGCCAGCGCCGCCTCGCTCGTGGTCAGGGGATTCGTGTTGGGCATCTCGAAGACGCAGGTGACGCCGCCCAGCACGGCCGCGCGCGAGCCGGTCTCGAGATCCTCCTTATGGTCGAGCCCCGGCTCGCGAAAATGCACTTGGCTGTCGATCACGCCAGGCAGGATGTGCAGCCCCGTGCAATCGACGACCTCCCCGGCCGAGGCGCGCGAGAGATCGCCGAGCGCCATGATCTTGCCGCCGGTGATGCCGAGGTCGCGCTGCACGCGCCCGTCATGGTTCACCACCGTGCCGCCCTTGAGGATCACGTCGAAGGTCTGCGGCATGGCGGGTCTCCCGGTCGGTCTGCAATGAACCGCGATTAGCCGAAACGACGGGCGCTGGCGAGTTGAGAACGCGCGCGAAGCCGCCTACCTATCGCCTCTGTCCGCTGGAGCCGATGCCATGCCCGTCACCCATCTGATCGACCGTGGCGTCATCCGTGTCGCCGGCGAGGAGGCTCGCCCCTTCCTGCAGAACCTCGTCACCAACGACCTGGAGGCGGTGACGCCGGACAAGGCCGGCTATGGCGCGCTGCTGACACCGCAGGGCAAGATCATCTGCGATTTTCTCATCGTCGCGGTCCCCGAGGACGAGGGCGGTGGCTTCCTGCTCGACACGCCCCTGCTCCAGACCGCCGACCTGATGAAACGCCTCAAGCTCTACAAGCTGCGCGCCAAGGTGACGCTGGACGACCTCACGGAGGCGACAGCCGTGGTCGCCGCGACCGATGGCGGCGCGCTACCGGCCGATAGCGGCCTCGTCTATGCCGATCCGCGCCTGCCGGGCCTGGGCCAGCGCGCCCTGATCGACCGCGACGCCGTCACCGAGATCGCGACCGCCCCCGCCGACGACTGGCACGCGCGGCGCGTCGCGCTCGGCATCCCCGAGGGCGGGCGCGATTTCGCCTATGGCGACGCCTTCCCGCATGAGGCGCTGCTCGACCAGACCGGCGGCGTCTCCTTCAAGAAGGGCTGCTATATCGGCCAAGAGGTCGTCTCCCGCATGCAGCATCGCGGCACCGCCCGCACCCGCGTCGTGCCGGTCGTCTTCGAGGGCGGCATCGCGGCCGAGACCGGCGCCGAGGCGATAGCCGGCGGCAAGCCGCTGGGCCGGATCGGCTCCGGCGCCAACGGCCGCGCGCTCGCTCTGCTCCGGCTCGACCGTGTCGCCGAGGCACAGGCGGCCGGAGAGCCCCTGCTCGGCGGCGGCATGGCCTTCACGCTGGTGAAGCCGGATTTCATCCGCTTCCCCTTCCCGGGCGAGGCGGGCTTCGGAGCCGCGGCATGAGCGATGCGATCACTGCCGGCGAGGAGCGCGTCGCCATCGCAGGGCCCGACGGCAAGTTCCGCTGTCGCTGGCCGGGCAGCGACCCGCTCTATCTCGCCTATCACGACACCGAATGGGGCGTGCCGGAATACGACTCCCGCGCGCTCTGGGAGAAGCTGATCCTCGACGGCTTTCAGGCCGGCCTGTCCTGGATCACCATCCTGCGCAAGCGCGACGCCTTCCGCGCCGGCTTCGCGAACTTCGATCCGGAACAGGTCGCGCGCTTCACGGAAGCCGATGTCGCCCGCCTGCTCGCCGACCCCGGCATCATCCGCCATCGCGGCAAGATCGAGGGCACGATCAAGAGCGCGCGCGCCTATCTCGCCATCAGCGAGCGCGAGCCCTTCGCGGATTTCCTCTGGAAGCATCTCGACGGCCGCGTCCTGCAGAACAGCTTCCGCACGCAAGGCGAGGTGCCGACGCAGACTGCGATCTCCGAGGCGATGGCGAAGGAGTTGAAGAAGGCCGGCTTCACCTTCTGCGGCCCGACGATCGTCTACGCCTTCATGGAGGCCTGCGGGCTGGTCAACGACCACCTCACCGGCTGCTTCCGCTGGCAGGAATGCGCCGCCCTGGCGCGCGACCTCAAGCCCGCCGCCTGACCATGGCCCGCGCCCCCGCCCCGCCTCGCGCCTGGCAGCGCATGCTGTCCGGACGCCGGCTCGATCTGCTCGACCCCTCCCCGCTCGATGTCGAGATCGAGGACATCGCCCATGGGCTCGCCCGCGTCGCGCGCTGGAATGGCCAGACGCAAGGGCCGCACTCCTTTTCGGTGGCGCAGCACAGCCTGCTGGTCGAGGCGATCGCCGATCATCTCAACCCCAATTGGTCGCAGGCCTGGAAGCTGATGGCGCTGCTGCATGACGCGCCGGAATACGTCATCGGCGACATGATCTCGCCCTTCAAACTCGTAATGGGCGACGCCTATAAGGCGGTGGAGACGCGCCTCCTCGGCGCCATTCATCTGCGCTTCGGCCTGCCGGCGGCCCCGCCCGCGATGCAGAAGCGCAAGACCAAGGAGGCCGACACCATCGCCGCCTTCCTCGAGGCGACGGAACTGGCCGGCTTCTCGCGCGACGAGGCGCTGCGCTATTTCGGCCGGCCGCAGGCGCTGCCGCGGGCGGTAACCGTGCTGTTGCAGCCGCTCGACACCCAGGCCGCGCAGGAGCGCTTCCTCGCGCGCTTCGCGGCGCTCACTGCGTCAGGCGGATCTGGCTGATCTCGCGGGCGATCTGCTGGAAGACGGGCGTGAGCTGCGCGGCGTTGCTGACCTCGTAATACATGCTCGGCGTGCTGGCGCAGTTCTGCAGCAAGGTGCGGTCGCCATTGATCACGCGCACCGTGTACACGCGGATACCGGCATCCTTGGCGCTCTGGCAGGCGAGCTTGGTGCGATCGTCGATTGCGCTGCCATTGGTCGTGAAGCGGTTCTGCGTGTTCTCGCCGTCGGTGAGCAGGATCATGTACTTCTGCAGGCGCGGCGTGTTGAAGGCCTTCGCCCCGGTAAAGGGTGCGCCCGGCGTCAGCGTCGCCATGCCCCAGTTCGCGCCGATGGTGACGTTGGTGTTCCCCACCGGAGTCATCGCATTGATCGCGTTGGTCAGGGCCGTCCAGTCGGATGTCAGCGGCGTGATCGGCGCCAGCGTCGACTGCGCGCAGAAATCCGCCGGGTACAGCGTCGCATAAGCCGAGACGGACTCATTGTCCTTGACGTCGTTGGGCTGGTCGCGGTCGCTGATGCAGCCGGTCCAGCTCGACTTGTTGATTGTGACCGTGTTGGCGATCCAGTTGCCCCAGCGGTCGCGGGACCAGGTCGTCTGCGTCTGGTCGAAGCGCAGCCAGGATTCGTCCTTCAGCGAGGTCGAGACCTTGACCTGCGTGGCGAAGGGCACGACCGAAATGCGGATCTGGTCCGTCGTCAGCGTCGCTTCCTTCATGATCTTGATCAGGTCGAGCGAGGCGGCCTTCAGCGCGTCCATCTTGCCGGACGAGGCCATCGAGCCCGTATTGTCGAGCGCCAGCGCCAGTTCGATCGTATTGGTGCCCCAGGTCGACTGGGCCGAGCTCGCCACCGCGATGCTGTTCTGGCCCATCACCCGCGCCAGGCTGGTGTCGACGGCGAGGTTGGCGCCCACCGTGATGATGCGGTTGGTGCGGTCGATGGAGATGGTGGCACTGGTGAAGCTCTTGGCCGCCTCGCCGCTGAGATTGGCCGCGATCCACTTGTTGATCCGCTCGCGCAATTCGCTGTCGCTGAGCTTGGTCGCGTCGCGCGCCGCCATCAGGGCCGCCGAGTCGACCGCCGAGTTCAGCATCATCCGCGCTTCGCTGGCGCGGGAATAGTCGATGGTCGCGCCCGTCAGCCCAATGATCGGGACCATGGCGAAGCTGAACATCACCATCACATTGCCGCGCTCGTCCGAGCGCAGACGCCTCAGCCATTTCAACCGCTTCAGCATGGCAGGCACTCTCATGGCTATCCCCCGATACCCGCCACCATCAAGAAGGAGCCTCTGTTGCAGCCGGCTGAATCCGATCGCTCGAATTGTCGGGATCGCCCTGGTGGACGGCTTTTGATGAAAAATGGTCAGGTCGTTCGATGGGGCACGTCAGCCCATTCTTTCCATTTGGGCAAAGGTCCTGACCTTTTTGCGCTCTTTCGTGAAGGATGCTTGCGGGCGATAAGGGGCGCCAGCACAAGCCAGCCGGAGCGCGAGCCATGACCGAAGCTTCCCTCACCCTACCCAAGGGCGTCGTCGTCAAGGGCGCGCTCGCCGCGCGCTATGACGAGGTGCTGAGCCATGATGCGCTCGCCTTCGTCGCCGATCTGCACCGCCGCTTCAACGAGACGCGCAAGCGCCTGCTGGCGCTGCGCGCCGAGCGGCAGAAGCGCTTCGACGCCGGCGAGACGCCGGACTTCCTGGCCGAGACCCGCCATATCCGCGAGGGCGACTGGACGGTGGCGCCGATCCCCGCCGACCTGCTCGACCGCCGCGTCGAGATCACCGGCCCGGTCGACCGCAAGATGATCGTCAACGCGCTGAACTGCGGCGCGAAGGTCTTCATGGCCGATTTCGAGGACGCCTCCTCGCCGGTCTGGGCCAACATGGTCGAGGGCCAGATCAACCTGAAGGACCGCTGGGCAAACGCGATCGACTTCACCGACCCGACCACCGGCAAGGCCTACAAGCTGTCGGCCAAGCCCGCCGTGCTGATCATCCGCCCGCGCGGCTGGCACCTGCCGGAGCGGCATATTCTGATCGATGGAGAGGAGGCCTCGGGCTCGCTGGTCGATTTCGGGCTCTATCTCTTCCATAACGCCAAGGCCGCCCTGGCGGCGGGCTCCGGCCCCTATTTCTACCTGCCCAAGCTCGAGAGCCATCTCGAGGCGCGCCTCTGGAACGACGTCTTCGTCGCGGCGCAAGGAGCGCTCGGTCTGAAGACCGGCACGATCAAGGCCACCGTCCTGATCGAGACGCTGCCGGCCGCCTTCGAGATGGACGAGATCCTCTACGAGCTGCGCGACCACATGGCCGGCCTGAACTGCGGCCGCTGGGACTACATCTTCTCCTTCATCAAGAAGCTCGCCCGCAACCCGGCCTATGTCCTGCCCGACCGCTCGCAGGTCGTGATGACCAAGGCCTTCCTGAACGCCTATTCGCTGCTGCTGATCAAGACCTGCCACCGCCGCGGCGCCTTCGCCATGGGCGGCATGGCGGCGCAGATCCCGGTCAAGAACAATCCCGAGGCCAACGCCGCCGCCTTCGCCAAGGTCAAGGCCGACAAGGAGCGCGAGGCCGGCAACGGGCATGACGGCACCTGGGTCGCCCATCCCGACCTCGTCCCCGTCGCCATGGAGGTCTTCGACCGGCTGATGCCGCAGGCCAACCAGCTCGACAAGAAGCGCGACGATGTGCAGGTCACGGCGCAGGACCTGCTCGAAGTCCATCAGGGCACGCGCACCGAAGAGGGCTTCCGCGAGAACATCCGCGTCGGCGTCCAGTATCTCGAGGCCTGGCTGCGCGGCCGCGGCGCGGTGCCGATCTACAATATGATGGAGGACGCCGCGACGGCCGAGATCAGCCGCGCCCAGATTTGGCAGTTCGTCAGCTACGGCGTCGAACTCGAAGGCGGCACCAAGGTCACCCCCGACCTGTTCAGGCGCTGCCTCACCGAGGAGATGGCCCGCGTGAAGACCGAACTCGGCGCCGAAGCCTACGACAAGGGCCGCTTCCCCGAGGCGATCGCGCTGTTCTCGGACCTCTCGCTCGCTCCGCAGTTCGAGGATTTCCTGACCCTGCCGGCCTATGGGAAGCTGTGAGGGGCTAAGGCACTAATGATGCGAGGGCGCCGCCGCGAGGCGGCGCCTTTTTCGCCTTGAATCGCGTGCAGCGGAGCAAAGCAAAAAAATCAAACCGATCCACGCACTTAATAAGATTAAATTTTTTCAAATACTCATATAATAGAATATCAAAATGTATTTTTTGATAGAGAACTAAATACCATTCAATCCGATAGCCTTAGACAAAGAAGACATGAAGCGCTTGACGGCGCGCGTACGGCCTTTTTTAGAAACCCAATGCTTCAGAGCATGGTTAGTGAACGCAATTTCATCCATTCTCAATTTATATGAAACGTTTTTATACCTATCGTGATAATTTTGACCTTGAGTCGAAGACAAAGAATATTCTAGATTGTCGACCTTTCGTCCAATTCGTTTGGTAAAATTAGCTAAGCTAGATTCAGCCGAATCTAAAAATTCAACTTCCATCTCCTTTACAAAAGGTAAAAACACGATCGGATTTGCAGTCTTCCAACTCGCCGATTTCTGCCTCATATCCCCGTCCAATACGCCCACAAATGATATAGACGTTAGTCCTGATGGAATATTCTCAAGTCTTGTTTTAATCTCACCAGCACCGTTTATACAGACATGGATCTCAACAAAGCAAGCACTATTGATTTCATGTTCCGCAATTAGCTCGTAAAGGACATCTCGAGCGAGGTTATCTTCTACGAACAGCACGGCTTGACGCCTGGGTTGGAGACCGAGACGCGCCAAAATCTTTGTTTTCGATTCTATGCCAACAGGCAATATCGACTGCCTTCCAGCGCGCCGAATCGAAACCAGCGAACGATCCGGCACCTCTGAAGCAATAGTGGGAGAGTGCGTAGAAATAACAAGACACAGCTTAAGTTTTAAAGTATATCTCGCAAGCAAACCAAATATTGCAAAATGACTCAGCGGCGGAAGATGAGCTTCAGGTTCTTCAATTATAAGAATACTATAAGGAGGCGCCGTGGAAATAACCCATGCAAGATAAAATACAGAAAGCTCCCCTGTCGCCATCGAATTTGAATTGTAAATCAGGCCATCCATTTCAACTTCAAAAATTGGCACGTTTCTATCACCAATCTCTGTTTCATAAAATGAAATTCTATCATAAGACTTAGAGCAAACCAAAGAAACCAAATCGACCAAGCTTCTATCAAAAAACTTCCGACCTGCTCCTTCTTTAAGTACGTCGAAATCCTCATCCGCAAGCGCAAACTGAATCTCCGCAGTTCTCGCCTCAAGTCCCACAAAACGGACTCCCGTCTGAACTCCTGCCGGAGCCTGATCTAATGTAAATATCCCTCTGTAATCCCCCTTCATTTCAGCTGGAAACGCGACATTCACCTCAGCAAAAGCCCCGGATAATCGACTCATATTCCTCGGCGCGGGGTCATCTTCGCCGCGGAGCGACGAATAGAGTAGCTCCAACAGCGTTGTTTTTCCGACACCTGTTCCACCGCAGATGACCAAGAAGCCTCCTTTTGGATTGATAACACAATCTGCAAAGCCGGAGAGGTTCTTGATTCTAAACGATTCGATAGATGGAGCCGCTGCTTTGTGACGAGAGCTGAGATCTTCTCGCAGTTTATTGAGTTCAGCCAATCGCACGGCGCGACTCCCACTGGCGCGCTAAGCGATACTCCGCCATTGCGCGCTCCGCTACGTCGCTTGGAAATTCCGATAAAATATACAGAGTACTATTTACAACCTCAATCCGATCGCCAAGAGTCGGAGAATGCCTTAAGAATGATGGGTAAGCAGCAACGAAAGAAACAGCAAGGCACATATCTCTCAAAACCACAGAGGCAGTATCATTCACGCGAGAAGAGGCTCGATCGTTAAATATCGAAGCAATAACCTCCAGCGTTCGAACCCCCACGCTATCACTCAACCTAGATTTTAACCAACTGGTGTCACTCAGTCCGAGTCGAACAGCTTCGAATGCAGCAAAAAACTCCGAAAAATCGGATTGCGCTTCTTCGCTTTGCCCGACTCCATAATATGAATAAAAATACAACCAGGAGAATAAGCTAGCTTTATTAAGCCGAGTTCTAACGTTATTTACAATTATTAATTTAGATATCGCAAATATTGAACGCGCAATTCGATCTAGAATGCCGGACGGAAACGAATTTCCGGCCCTATATCGTCTCTCGAGCACGCTAGCTGTAACCTTCTCACTTAAAGATCCAAGTTCAAGATAAATTGCAACGCGCGCGATAGTGTCGTCAAAATTCATGCGAGCATTAGTAAAACCGATACCATAGCCTGATATCTGTTCTTCTAAAAGGCGTACTAAATCACGAACCTGATTACGAGGCGCCCCTATCAAAGCATTTCGCTGCTCAGCAGCAGTCAATGCCGTCAGCTGATTCAGTCTGAAAAATAGCTCGCCCGGTTCCTCTGGATTAAAATCCCTAAGCCTGACCGTAGTTATTGTAAATCGACGAAATTTTGACTTTATTCTTTCAGGTAGCTGCGAGTAAAATGAACCGTGAAGAGATATTATTTCTTCGTCTTCCGGCTCAATGCGACCGTCTACTGTAAATCTATCCTCCATAAAATCGATTATTGCTCTAAGCCTTTGCTGACCGTCAAGAATTTCCTCTCGGTCAAATTCATCTACTACCACAATGTGAATGGCTGGCACATACCATTGCCGCAAAATCGTATCGATGAGGCGCCGCTTCTTTGACTCAGCCCACACTTGGCCGCGTTGGAAACTCGGCTGTAGATCGATCTCGCTTCGCCGGACTTTATCGACAAGGGTCGAAATATCGACGGAGGATTGGTCTATTCGCATTGCACGCTCAGAGTCCGGGTTCTCGACAACCGCACCATAGCGCTCTTAGCAGGCTCGCACAGCTAAGAGAAAGCGCCGAAACCGAATCCACGACTGAAGTTTATCCCCGCCTCCCACACCGCCCTTACTCTGCCACCACCTCACCCCCGAGGGGCAGCCATCCGGAAGGCAAGCCGTTGGTGGGGGTGGGCGCGGCGCCTGCGGGCGGGTTTGCACCCCGCACTCGGGAGGCTTCGGGGCACCGCCCTGGGGGTACTACGGCCCCTGTGCGAGGAGCTCGCTGGACCGGTCGGCGGCATCACGCCTTCGTCCCATGCCCGAATAGACGCGACAACCCGATGAGGGGAACTGGCGTCGAAAGGGCTCGCGGCGAAGGCTGGCCTTCGACCCGATAAGCGCGGCCCGGAGCCCAAAATCGCCGACAAGCGGAGCGCCACGGGGCGTGCGGGCAGTGGCTCAATCTGCCCGCGCCGCATCCTGGCTCAACGGATGCGGATTTCAGACTACGCGCCTCGCGGCGCTCCGCTGCCCCTCGTTTGTTACGCCTGCGTGCGAGCGCGGGCGGGGATTTGGTGTGTCCGTCATTCTCGGGCGAAGCCCTCGGGTCCGGCCTTCGGCCGGCCCAAGGACAGGCTCCGCGCAGACCCGAGAATCTCAGGCCGATAAGGGCGAGGAGCCTCGCTCGTCCCGAGATGCTCGGGTCGAGCCCGAGCATGACGCGCGCGGCCCTACGGCGCCGGCGCCACCGTCAGCGTCATCTGGGCGCGGCCGATGCGGCCTTCCTTGTCGACAGCCTGGATCTCGATGACGTGCTTGCCCGGCGGCACCAGAACGGCGGGCGCCTCGATGCCCTGGGGCGTGATGAAGGCCTTGACGCGGGCGGTGACGTCGAGCGCCGGCTGGCGGCGGTAGATCACCTGCACCTTCTCGGGATCGACCGGCACGCCATTGCTCGGCAGGAACTTCACCGCCAGCCGCAGCGGCTTGCCGGCGACGCCGCTGCCATGCGTGCCCTGCGTGTCGACACCGGGGCCGCGCGTCAGGTTGCGCGTCGGCACACCCGCGGCATCGGGCGCCGGCGGGCCGGCCTCCTCGCGGGTGATGAGTTGCACGGGTTCGGCAGCCCCCGCGGGCGACGGTGCGGGCAGCAGGGCGCAGGCGAGGAGGAAGGCGGCAGGCAGAAGGCGGCAGGCGGTCGGCTGGATCATCGCGGTCACTTCAATCCCAGGAGGCCGGCGATCAGGCCGGCGGCGACGGAGAGAACAGTGCTGGCCATGAGGATGGCGGTTTCGATCGTCTTCAGCGTTTCGAGCGGCAGTTTTCCGTGAACGGTCGACAGCCCCTGGCGCAGCCCCGGCAGCGAGGCGAGCCCCTTGGCGCTGAGAGCGGCCTGGGACACGCGCAGCAGCATGCCGGCGAAGAACGAGGCGCCGATGCTCAGCGCATAGAACATGGTCTCGCGCCAGGCGGCGACTCCTTGTGGCAGCACGGGGATGTTGTCGCTCCAGCCGAGCCACGCGTTCATGGTCGCGACAGAAATAATCGCGAAGCTCACCGCGACCGCGATGTCGCGCTTCCCCAGCCGCGGCCGCACGCCGAGATAGGCGGCGCCCGTGGCGAAAGGCACGACGATCGAGGCGGTGCGCAGCACCCAGAGCGGCAGGTCGAGCCAGAACACGACGCTGGCATAGGCCCCGAGCAGGACGAGGAAGCCGAGCGGCAGCGCCAGCAGGCGGCGGCGGGGCGGCGGCGCCAGCGCGGCGGCTGCTGCATCGGCGGCATCGGCCAGCGCCACCTCGTCGGTCGCCGCCGGGGCAGCCTCGCCCGGCGCGGCGGGCGCGGGCACGGCTTCGGCCTTGGAGCGGCGGACCTCGTCGAGGGATTGTTCGAGCGCGGCGCACGCCTCCTCCAGCCCGGTTATCCGGCGTTCGGCGGCGTCGAGCCGGCGCAGCAGCGGCAGCACCGGCGTCAGGTCGCGCCCGCAGCAGCGGCAGGAGATCGCGCCGGGGTTGAGTTCGGCGTCGCAATAGGGGCAGACGAGCTGGTTCGACACGGCGTACTCGCAGGGCCCGAGCCGGGCGCAGGCTCAAAGCCACAACTTCAAGTCGCGTGCAAGTCCGCCGCGGAACGCTACAAGGCGAACGAAACCAACAGGGTGATCCGACAATGAGCCAGACCGCCTTCGCCGTCCGCCTCGCCGAAGCCGTCGAGCACTATCGCGCCGAGGTCGCGGGCCCGCGCGAACATCTCTCGCTGCTGCGCTGGCAGATCGATCAGGGCCATGCGCTGGATTCGCGCGACACCTTTCCCGGCCATGTCACGACCAGCGCCTATGTGCTCTCGCCCGATCATGCCCGCATCCTGCTGATCGACCATGTCGTGATCGGCCGCTGGCTCCAGCCGGGAGGGCATTGGGAGGAGGCCGCGACCTTCGCCGAGTCGGCCGCTCGCGAGGCGCTCGAGGAAACCGGCGTGCAGGGCCTGCGCCTGCATCCCTGGCACAAGGGCAGCGATATCCCCTTCGTCGTCGACAGCCATGACGTGCCCGGCAAGCCCGCGCGCGGCGAGCCGGCCCATATCCATCACGACCTGCAATATCTCTTCCTGGCCGATCCGGAGGCGCCGCTCGTCGCGCAGATCGAGGAGGTCCATGCCGCCGCCTGGAAGCCTCTCGCCGAACTCGCCGACATCGCCCCGCTCGGCCTCGCGCGGATCCGCAGCCTGACGCCGCCCGGCGGCCTGTCGCAGAACGGCAACATGTAACAATATAACAATCATGAGGAGGGGGGAGGTCTGGACGCGCCCTGCTCCCGCACCGCATCATGAGCCCGTCATCACAGGATGACGAAGCGTTAACCATCTTCCTCCACGATTGGACGCGCCGCGCAAGGGCTCGTCGTCGGCCGATCACCGCGCCGCTGCAACAGGAATCGCGCCATGACGTTGCAACCCTCCGCCCTCTCATTCGTCGCGATCCTGCTGGCCTCCGCGACGTTCGCATCCGCCGCCGACCTGCCGTCGCGCAAGGGAGCTCCCGTCGCGCCGCCGGTGTTGTCGGCCTGCACCGAAAGCGAGGGCATCCCGACCGACGCCTTCGGCTTCACCACCGGCTCCGATGTCGCCGAGAAGGGCTCCTTCGGCGCCAGCCTGACCTATGGCGGCGCCTATGGCACGCGCACCGGCTCGTCCAATGGCCATGGCCTGCAGCTGCAGGGTTCCTACGGCCTGCTGCCCTGCCTCGAGGTCGGCCCCTATCTGCTCGGCGGCTACACCAATGCGTCCCTGGGCGGCGTCAGCGCCGACTCCACCAGCTACGGCGCCGGCGTCGAGATGAAGTACCGCCTGCTCGGCCGCGACCTGCATGGCCTCGGCCTCACCGTGGTGCTCGACCCCAGCGTCAACCGCACCGACCCCGACGGCGCCGGCCGCTTCACCACCTACAACACCGGCATCCGCCTCTTCGCCGACAAGACGCTGGTTCCCGGCAAGCTCTATGCCGCGCTGAACCTGTCGCATGACATGACCTGGACGGGCCCGGACCCCTATGGCCGCTCCTCGACCTTCACGGTCGGCGGCGCGCTCGCCTGGCAGGCGCTGGACGGCGTCTATCTCAGCGGCGAGGTCCGCCACCAGCGCCGCTACACCGATCTCGGCTTCGGCAACGAGGCCGGCTACGCCACCTTCGCCGGCCCCGGCATCTTCTGGCAGGCGAGCAAGCAGTTCGCGATCTCGGCCGCCTACAACATCCAGGTGGCGGGCAAGGCCAAGGGCCAGCCGGGCGATCTCGACCTGACCAATTTCAGCCAGCACCTCGTCAAGGTGAAGGCCGCCTACAGCTTCTGACCACGGGCCACCGACGCGCGCCACGCTCGCGTCACGAAACCTCTCCATCAAGGCGGGCGCAGCGATGCGTCCGCCTTTTGTGTTGGCGCCACGGCCCGCGTTGACGCCCGCCCGCGACCCTTCTAGAACAGGCGGCAGATACTCCACCCCAGTATCAGGGCGCCGATGCCGCATACCCCCGAGGAAAAGAAGCGCGCGGTGACGCGGCTGAAACGCATCCGCGGCCAGGCCGATGCGCTGATCGCCGCCGTCGAGCGCGGCGAGCCCTGCGGCGCGCTGCTGCAGCAGCTCTCGGCCCTGCGCGGCGCCGCCACTGGGTTGATGGCCGAAGTTCTGGAAAGTCATCTGCGCGAGACGCTGACGGGCCAGGCCTGCGGCGACCATGACGCCCACGACCATGCTCCCGCGAGCGAGCCGGCCGAGATCGGCGAGATCATGCGTGTGATCCGCCCCTACCTGAAATGACCCGCAAAACCGAGGAAGGAACCGCCCGATGAAGACCCGCGCCGCCGTCGCCTGGGAAGCCGGCAAGCCGCTCACCATCGAGACCATCGAGATCGGCGGCCCCAAGGCCGGCGAGGTGCTGGTCGAGGTCATGGCGACCGGCATCTGCCACACCGACGCCTACACGCTGTCGGGGATGGATTCGGAAGGGAAGTTTCCGGCGATCCTCGGCCATGAAGGCGCGGGCATCGTCCGCGAGGTCGGCGCCGGCGTGACATCGCTGAAGCCCGGCGACCACATCATCCCGCTCTACACGCCCGAATGCCGCAGCTGTAAGTCCTGCCTGTCGCGCCGGACCAATCTCTGCACCTCGATCCGCGCCACGCAGGGCCAGGGCGTGATGCCCGACGGCACGAGCCGGTTCTCCTGCGATGGCGGCGAGGTCTTCCACTACATGGGCTGCTCGACCTTCGCGAACTTCACCGTCCTGCCCGAGATCGCGCTCGCCAAGGTCCGCGAGGACGCGCCCTTCGACAAGATCTGCTACATCGGCTGCGGCGTCACCACCGGCATCGGCGCGGTGATCTACACCGCCAAGGTCTGGCCGGGCGCGAATGTCGTGGTCTTCGGGCTGGGCGGCATCGGCCTCAACGTGATCCAGGGCGCCCGCATGGTCGGGGCCGACAAGATCATCGGCGTCGACATCAACCCGGCCAAGCAGGAGATGGCGCGCAAATTCGGCATGACCGACTTCGTCAACCCGAAGGAGGTCGGCAACGACAAGGTCGTCCAGGCGATCGTCGATCTCACCGGCGGCGGCGCCGACTTCTCCTTCGACGCAACCGGCAACGTCAACGTCATGCGCCAAGCGCTGGAATGCTGTCACCGCGGCTGGGGCGAGTCGATCATCATCGGCGTCGCCGAAGCCGGCAAGGAGATCGCGACGCGCCCGTTCCAGCTCGTCACCGGCCGCGTCTGGAAGGGCACGGCCTTCGGCGGCGCGCGCGGGCGCACCGACGTGCCGAAGATCGTCGACTGGTACATGGAGGGCAAGATCAACATCGACGACCTGATCACCCACAAGCTGTCGCTCGACGAGATCAACCACGGCTTCGACCTGATGCACGAGGGCAAGTCGATCCGCAGCGTGGTGGTGTACTGAGCGCCGCTTTCCGGCCTTATCGGCAGGGCAATACAGCCTGTCATTCCGGGGCGGCGCGCAGCGCCGAACCCGGAACCCACGACTGGGTGCGACCTTTGACAGAGTAGCCGGGCGCGATCGCCCGGTCAGGGGATCCGGGTTCTTCGCTTCGCGAAGCCCCGGAATGACAGAGGTCGCGCAACCATAAGGAACACCCCATGGAACTCGTCTCGTCCTCGAAGGCCTTCGGCGGCTCGCAGCGCGTCTATCGCCATGACAGCGCGGCCTGCGCCTGCCCGATGACCTTCGCGATCTTCCTGCCGCCGCAGATCGAGGACGGGCCCGTTCCCCTGCTCTGGTATCTCTCGGGGCTGACCTGCACGCATCAGAACGTCATGGACAAGGGCGAGTACCGGGCGGCGGCGGCCGCCAACGGCATAGCCATCATCTGCCCCGATACCAGCCCGCGCGGCGAGCATGTGCCCGACGAGCCGGGCAACTGGCAGTTCGGCTCCGGAGCCGGCTTCTATCTCGACGCGACGCAGGCGCCCTACGACACCAACTACCGGATGGAGAGTTACATCCGCGACGAGCTGCCGGAGCTGGTCGCGCGGCATTTCCCGGTCGATATGACCCGCCAGGGCATCTTCGGCCATTCCATGGGCGGCCATGGCGCGATCACGCTCGCGCTGAAGAACCCGGATCGCTACGCCTCTGTCTCCGCCTTCGCGCCCATCGCCCAGCCCTCGACCGCCGGCTGGTCGCGCCCGGCCTTCGAGAAGTATCTCGGCCCCGACGAGCGCAGCTGGCGCGCCTATGATGCGACGCTGCTGATCGCCGACGGCCACAGGGTCAAGGATCTGCTGATCGATCAGGGCACCGCCGACGGCTTCCTCGATGAGGGCCTGCGGCCGCAGCTGCTCGAGGTCGCCTGCGCCACGGCCGGTATTCCGCTCGAGCTGCAGATGCGCGAGGGCTACGACCACTCCTACAACTTCATCTCGACCTTCATGGCCCAGCATATCGCCTGGCACGCCGAACGGCTGGCGAAGGGCTGAGATCGGACGCCGGCGGATTTTTTTCGACCGCCTGTCGAAACCGGCCGGGGCTGGACGTCATCATGGCAGCCGGGGGATGGTTCTCCGGCGTCAGGTGGCAAGGAGTTCGCCCCATGCAGTACATGTTGATCTTCCGCGAGACGGACAGCGAATTCGGCCTGCGCGACGACCCCGCCAAGGGGCCGGCCTACTGGGCCTCCTGGATGGCCTATGTCGGTGCGCTCAACCAGGCCGGGATCGTGGTCAGCGGCGCGGGCCTGCAACCGCCTCACAGCGCCACGATGGTGCGCGTTCGTAACGGCCAGCGCCAGGTCCAGGACGGCCCGCATCCCGACACCAAGGAGCAGCTCGGCGGCTATTTCGTCATTGACGTCCCCGATCTGGACGCCGCGCTCGACTGGGCGGCGCGCAGCCCGGCCTCGTCCTATGGCTCGACCGAGGTGCGCCCGGTGCTACCGCCTCCGCCGCAGCCCTCCGCCTGATGACAGCGGAGGCCGGCGCCGCCGACGAGGCGCGGAGGGCGGCCGATCTCGCCGCCCGCGCCTCCTATGGCCGCCTGCTCTCGCTGCTGGCCCGCGATTGGCGCGATCTGGCAGCGGCCGAGGATGCGCTTGCGGAAGCCTTCCGGCTGGCGCTCGATCGCTGGCCCTCGGACGGCGTCCCGGCCCGTCCGGAGGCCTGGCTGCTGACGACCGCGCGTCGCCAGCTGATCGACGGACGGCGCCGCCAGACCATCCGCGCCGCCGCCGAGCCGACTTTGACCCTGCTGGCGGAGCAGGATGCAAACACAGATGGCTTTGCCTTCCCCGATGAACGGCTCAAGCTGCTCTTCGTCTGCGCCCACCCGGCGATCGATCCCGCCGCCCGCGCGCCACTGATGCTGCAGGCCGTGCTGGGTCTGGACGCCACCCGCATCGCCCAGGCCTTCCTGACCTCGCCAGCGGCGCTCGGGCAGCGGCTGGTGCGCGCCAAGGCGAAGATCCGCGATGCCCGCATCGCCTTCGCCATTCCTGAACGGGCCGAGCTGCCCGGGCGGCTCGATGCCGTGCTGCAGGCGATCTATGCCGCCTATGGCAGCGGCTGGGAGGATATCGCCGGCGCCGATCTCCGGCGCCGCGGCCTCGCGGAAGAGGCCATCTGGCTGGCGCGGCTGGTGATCCAGCTCCTGCCCGGCGAGCCCGAGGCACGCGGCCTGCTCGCGCTGATGCTGCATGGTGAGGCGAGGCGCGAGGCCCGCAGATCATCCGACGGTGCCTTCGTGCCCCTCGCCGAGCAGGACACGGCGCGCTGGTCGGCGCCGCTGATCGAGGAGGCGGAAGCCGAGCTGGCGCAGGCCGCTCGGCATGCGGCGCTGGGGCCGTTCCAGCTCGAGGCGGCGATCCAGTCCGTCCATGCCGCAAGGGCGGTGACGGGACACACCGACGCAGCAGCCCTGGCCCGGCTCTATGAGGGGCTCGCCCGGCTCGCACCGACGACCGGGGTGCTGGTCAGCCGGGCGGCGGCACTGGCGGAAGCATCCGGCCCTCAAGCCGGGCTCTCGGCCCTGGCCGAGCTGCCCGCCGGCGACGTCATGTCCTACCAGCCGTTCTGGGCGCTTAAGGCCCATCTGCTGCGCCGGTCCGGACAGGATGAGGCCGCCCGCGACGCCTATGCCCGCGCCATCGGCCTCACCAGCGATCCGGCCATACGCGACTTCCTGATGAGCGCCTCCCAACGCCCAGCGGACCGAACCTCGACCAGCGGGGAACGCACACATCCCGCCGGACGTTGAACCGAGCGATCCACAGGGGTCAGGGGGACTTCGCAATGGCATCGCGTTCCGATCCGCTCACCAACCGTACGCTCTTCACCCGCCTCTCGCAGGCAACCGCGCGCTGGGCCGGCAAGCCGCAGACCTTCGCCGTCGCGGTCTCGGCCATCATAATCTGGGGTCTGTCGGGGCCCTTCTTCGGCTTCAACGACACCTGGCAGCTGGTGATCAACACCTCGACCACCATCATCACCTTCCTGATGGTGTTCATCATCCAGAACAGCCAGAACCGCGACACGGCCGCGATGCAGATCAAGCTCGACGAACTGCTCGCCAAGGTCGAGGGCGCGCGTCAGGAGCTGATGGATCTGGAAGAGCTCGACGAGGAGAAGATCGAGAGCATCCGCAAGGAGTTCGAGAAGCGGGCGCGCGCGGCCCGCGAAGGCCGCCCGCTCGCCGAGGAAAAAGGCTGAGGCCTCCGCCGCTCAGACCACCGCGGTCAGCCCGCCATCGACCATCAGCAGGTGGCCGTTGACGTAGTCGGAGGCCGCCGACGACAGGAAGATCGCCGCGCCGACGAGTTCCTTCGTCTCGCCCCAGCGCCCGGCCGGCGTGCGGTTGCACAGCCAGGCCGAGAAGGCCTCGTCCGCCATGAGCGCGGCATTGAGTTCCGTAGCGAAGTACCCTGGTCCGATGGCGTTGGACTGGATGTTGTGCTTGCCGAGTTCGGCGGCGAGCCCGCGCGTCATCATCTTCACTGCGCCCTTCGAGGCCGTATAGGGGATGATCGTCGGCCGCCCCAGCTCGCTCTGCACCGAGCCGATATTGACGATCTTGCCGCGCTTGCGCGGGACCATCCGCTTCGTCACCGCCTGGGTGACGTAGAACACCGAATGAAGATTGGTGTTCATCAGCTCATGCCAGCCCTCGACCGGGAATTCGGTGATCGGCGCGCGCTTCTGCATGCCGGCATTGTTGATCAGGATGTCGATCGGCCCGATCTCGGCCTCGATCTTGGCGACGCCGGCCTCGACCGCCGCCTGGTCGGTGACGTCGAAAGGCGCGACCGAGACCTTCCGGCCGGCGGCCGAAATCGCCTGCGCGGCGCGCTCCAGCTTGGCGCGGTCGCGGCCGTTCAGCACGACATGCGCACCGGCTTCCGACAGCCCTTCCGCCAGCGCCAGCCCGATGCCCTGGCCGGAGCCGGTGACGAGGGCGATCCTGCCCTCCAGACTGAACAGCGACAGAGACATGACGGAACCTCGCGAGGGTGAAGCATCTGCGGCAGTTTGCGTTTGCGCCGGTGCCGCCGCTTTCGGTAAGCATCTTTCAATCGATTAGACAATCGAGCCGACACAGAATGAGGGCGGGCGTCGTCGCCCTCGCAGGGAGAAGCCGCCATGCGCGCCGTCGTCATCCATGCCGAAAAGGATCTCCGCATCGACGAGGTCGCGGTCGGCGAACCCGGTCCGCGCCAGGTCCGCGTGAAGATCGAAGCCGGCGGCATCTGCGGCTCGGACCTGCATTACTACCTGCATGGCGGCTTCGGCACGATCCGCGTGCGCGAGCCGCTGATCCTCGGCCATGAGATCGCAGGCCGGATCGAATGCGTCGGCGCCGAGGTCACGCGCGTCAAGGTGGGGGACCGCGTCGCGATCAATCCCAGCCGCGCCTGCGGTCATTGCCGCTACTGCCAGATGGGCCAGCAGCAGCACTGCACGGACATGCTGTTCTACGGCAGCGCCATGCGCTTCCCCCATGTTCAGGGCGGCTTCCGCGAGATGCTGGTGATCGAGGAACGCCAAGCGGTGAAGGTCGCCGACCATGTCAGCGCGGCCGAGGCCGCCTTCGCCGAGCCGCTCGCGGTCTGCCTCCATGCCGTGAAGCGCGCCGGCCCGCTGCTGGGCAAGCGCGTTCTCGTCACCGGCTCGGGGCCGATCGGCATCCTCACCATCATCGCCGCCAAGGCCGCCGGCGCGGCCGAGATCGTCGCGACTGACGTGGTCGACGGGCCCCTGCCGACGGCGCTGAAGATGGGCGCCTGCCGCGCCATCAATGTCATGGCCGAGCCCGACCGCCTGAAGGCCGAGTACGGCGCCGAAAAGGGCGCCTTCGATGTCATGTTCGAGGCCTCGGGCAACCAGCACGCGCTGACCGGCGCCTTCGACGTGGTGCGTTCGGGCGGCGTGATCGTGCAGATCGGCGTCGGCGGCAACTTCACCCTGCCGATGAACGTCGTCGTCGCCAAGGAGTTCGACCTGCGCGGCTCCTTCCGCTTCCACGAGGAGTTCGACTGGGCGGTGGCGATGATCGGCTCGAAAACGATCGATCTCTCGCCGCTGCTCACCGCGACGATCCCGGTCGAGCGGGCGATCGAGGCCTTCGATCTCGCCGCCGACAAGTCGAAGGCGATGAAGGTCCAGCTCGCCTTCGGGTGAGCGACCTTCGTCATTCCGGGGCATCGCGCAGCGATGAGCCCGGAACCCAAGAACACGGGTGCGGCAGGATAGGTTGACCGGCCGCCGCGCTTCGGCTGGCACACACCGTGTTCATGGGTTCCGGGCGCACCAATCCACCCCCCGTCTGCGAAACGTCACAATTCGTGACGAGCCGGAAACCAATTTCCGCTATAGAACGCAGCCGAAACGGGCGTCAGGCCCGCTTGGACGGATAGGCCATGACACGCAAATATTTCGGCACCGACGGCATTCGGGGGCGCGCCAACGGTGTGATCACGCCGGACCTCGCGCTCAAGGTCGGCCAGGCCACCGGCCTCGCCTTCCAGCGCGGCTCGCATCGCCACCGCGTCGTGATCGGCAAGGACACCCGCCTCTCCGGCTACATGATCGAATACGCCATGGTCGCGGGCTTCACCTCGGTGGGCATGGACGTGATGCTGCTCGGCCCGATGCCGACGCCGGCGGTCGCGATGCTGACGCGCTCGATGCGCGCCGATCTCGGCGTGATGATTTCCGCCTCGCACAACCCTTATGAGGACAACGGCATCAAGCTGTTCGGCCCCGACGGCTACAAGCTCAATGACGAGGTCGAAGCCGAGATCTCCAAGCTGATCGATTCCGATCTCGCCCCGCGGCTATCAAATGCGCCGGCGCTGGGCCGCGCCAAGCGCATCGAGAGCGCCCATGCGCGCTATATCGAGTTCGCCAAGCGCACCCTGCCGCGCAACATGAGCCTCGAAGGGATGCGCATCGTCATCGATTGCGCCAATGGCGCCGGCTACAAGGTCGCGCCGGAGGCGCTCTGGGAGCTGGGCGCCGAGGTCATCGCCATCGGCGTCGACCCCGACGGCTTCAACATCAACAAGGATGTCGGCTCGACGGCGCCGGATGCGCTGATCGCCAAGGTTCGCGAGTTGCGCGCCGATATTGGTATCGCGCTCGATGGCGACGCCGACCGCGTCCTGATCGTGGACGAACTGGGCCAGGTGGTCGACGGCGACCAGCTGATGGCCGTGATCGCCCGCACCTGGCAGGAGGATGGCCGCCTGTCGCAGCCGGGCGTCGTTGCGACGGTCATGTCCAATCTCGGTCTCGAGCGCTACCTCGCGGGCCTTGGCCTCAGCCTGGCCCGTACCGCAGTGGGCGACCGCTATGTGCTCGAGCATATGCGCAGCCAGGGCTTCAACCTCGGCGGCGAGCAGTCCGGCCATATCATCCTCTCCGATTTCGGCACGACCGGAGACGGGCTGGTCGCGGCGCTGCAACTGCTGGCGGCCGTGAAGCGGCAGGACAAGCCGGTGTCGGAGGTCTGCCACGCCTTCGAGCCGCTGCCGCAGATCCTCAAGAACGTCCGCTACAAGCAGGGCCAGCCGCTCAAGGAAAAGCCCGTCGTCAGCGCCATTGAGGCGGCGACGCAGTTGCTCGGCGAAAGCGGCCGCCTTGTCATCCGCCCCTCCGGCACCGAGCCGGTGATCCGCGTGATGGCGGAGGGCGACGACCGCGATCTGGTGATGCGCGCCGTCGACGACATCGTCGAGGCCGTGACCAAGGCGGCGGCTTAGCGCTAGTTCGCCTGATCCAACCCTCCCGTCATCCTGGACAAGCGGCACAGCCGCGCAGGCCGGGATCCATCATAGGGCGGCGCCGCGTCCTGTGATGGATCCCGGCCGACCTGTGGTCGTCCAGGATGACGACGATCTACCCGATCCCCACCCCATTAACGTCCCATCAAGTATTCGGGCCGGCTTCAGACTTTTTTCAGGTTAATTCCTAAGGTTAAGTCTCGTTTAAGGAATTGGCGGCATCGTTCCCTCGTCGGTAACACGCGCGGCCTGCGTAACGGGTGCCGCGCAAACGCGAGGGACACTGCCATGGGCAGCCTGAAAACTATTGCGCTGGCAGGCGCCTTGGCGCTCGGGGCGTCCGCCGCCACCGCCGCCGATCTCGCCTACCCTGCGCCGCCGCCGCCGGAGCCGCTCGGTCTCAAGGGCACGATCAGCAGCGGCTTCTATCTGCGCGGCGACATCGGCGTCGGCTCGCAGTCCTATGACGAGCTCGACGTGAAGCTGAACAACGCCCCGGTGATCGCCACGGCGGGCGTGACGTCATTCTCTACCGTCAAGCCCGATCGCGGCTTCGCCGCCTTCGCCGGCGTCGGCATCGGCTACCAGTTCAACAGCTATCTGCGCTTCGACCTGACGGGCGAGTATCGCGGCGGGTCGTTCAACGGCCGCGACCAGATCAGCTACAATTTCGGCGTGCCGACCAACCAGACCAATGTCTACCGCGCCGATGTCGCGACCTTCGTGGCGCTGGCCAACGCCTATATCGATCTCGGCACCTGGAACTGCCTGACGCCCTATCTCGGCGTCGGCATCGGTATGGCCAACCACACCGTCAGCGGCCTCGCCGACAACGGCGTGAACCAGGCCGTCGGCGCCGCCTTCGCCAATGCCTCCTATGCCTATGGCGACTCGGCCAGCAAGACCAACCTCGCCTGGGCGCTGATGGCTGGCGTCTCCTACGACGTCACCTCGAACCTCAAGCTCGACATCGGCTACCGCTACCTGAACATGGGCGACGGCCCGACGGTCGGCCTGCGCGGCGCCCAGGGCCTGCTCACCAATCCGAGCTCCTCGGTGCGGTTCAAGGGCATCGACAGCCACGACGTCCGCATCGGCATGCGCTGGAACTTCAGCGATCCGAGCTGCTGCGGTCCGGTCGAGAAGCCGGTCGCCTACGCGCCGGCCCCGACGGTCCGCAAATACTGAAGGGCAGCCCCCTACCCTTTCGACACGGCGCGGACTTCGGTCCGCGCCGTTTTCGTTTTGGGCCGAAAAAGACGCGCTCAGCGCAGTAGCGAGGTGCCGGTCATCTCGGCCGGCTGCGGTACAGCAAGCAGCGCCAGCAGCGTCGGTGCGATGTCGGCGAGGCGGCCATCCGCCAGCCCCTTCGCCTCGCTGCCGATGACCATCACCGGGACCGGGAAGGTGGTGTGGGCCGTGTGCGGCGCGCCGGTCTCGGGATCGACCATCAATTCGCAATTGCCGTGATCGGCCGTGACGAGGAGCGCGCCGCCCGCCTGTGCCACAGCCTCCGCGATCCGCCCGAGCCCGGCATCGACCGTTTCGACCGCCGCGATCGCGGCGCTGAGCACGCCCGTGTGCCCGACCATGTCGGGATTGGCGAAGTTCAGGACGACGAGATCGTAGCGGCCCGACGCGATCGCCTCCACGGCGCGCTCCGTCAGCTCCGGCGCCGACATGTCCGGCTGCAGATCATAAGTCGCGACCTTCGGCGAGGGCACCATCACACGATCCTCGCGCGGATAGGGCGTCTCCTCGCCGCCGTTGAAGAAGTAGGTGACGTGCGGATATTTCTCCGTCTCCGCCATGTGGATCTGCGCGAGACCCGCCTTCGCCACCGTCTCGCCGAGGCCGTTGGCCAGCGTCTGCGGCGCGAAGAGCGCTGGCATCACGGCATCGAGCTCGGCGCTGTAGGAGGTCATGCTGACCGCCTTCGCCAGCACGGGCCGCCGCGACCGGGAAAAGCCATCGAACGGTGCAGACAGCACCGCGTCGAGGATTTCGCGGATCCGGTCGGAGCGGAAATTGAAGCTCAGCAGCCCGTCGCCATCCTCCATGCCGCCATAGCTGCCGATGACGCTCGCCGGGATGAACTCGTCGGTGACGCCCTGCGCATAGGCGGCCTCGATCGCGGAGGCAGCGTCGGCGAATTCGGGCCCCTCGCCCAGCACCATCGCCCGCCAGGCGGTCTCGACGCGCTCCCAGCGATGGTCGCGGTCCATGGCAAAATAGCGGCCGGTCAGGCTCGCGATCACCGCTTGCGGCGGCAGGGCGGCGGCGAAGGCGCGGACATAGCCGGCGGCCGAGCGCGGCGGCGTATCGCGCCCGTCCGTGAAGATGTGAATCCGGACCGGGATGTCTTGCTCGACGAGCAGATGCGCCAGCGCTACCGCATGATCCTGATGGGCATGCACGCCGCCGGGCGAGACGAGGCCGAGCAGATGGCAGGCGCCGCCGCTCGCCTTCAGCGCATCGACGAGCCCGCTCGCCGCCAGGGCCTGCCCGAGCGAGCCGTCCTCGATCGCCTGATTGATGCGCGGCAGGTCCTGCATCACGACGCGGCCTGCGCCGAGATTGAGATGGCCGACCTCGGAATTCCCCATCTGGCCGGGCGGCAGGCCGACATCGAGGCCCGAGGTTTTCAGGAAGGCATGGGGCGAGGCCGCCCAGAGCCTGTCGAAATGCGGCGTATGCGCCAGGCGCACCGCATTGTTCTCGGCCTCCTCGCGCCAGCCCCAGCCATCGAGGATCATCAGCATGACGGGGCGCTTGGCAGGGACGGCGGACATGATGACCTGTGAAGATCTGTGATGGGAGCTGTGCCGGATACCATGCACCCCTGCGGCAGTGCGAGTGCTAAGAAGGTTGCCGGGGCAGTTGGGAGAATCCGGAATGGCGATCGCGGCCGTCGTCTTTGATGCTTATGGCACCCTCTTCGACGTTCAGTCCGTCGCGGCCGCGACCGAGGCGGCCTTCCCCGGTCACGGCACGGTGATCACCCAGCTCTGGCGGCTGAAGCAGCTCGAATACACCTGGCTGCGCAGCCTGATGGGCCGCTATGCGGATTTCGGCACGGTGACGCGGGACTCGCTGGCCTATGCGCTGGAGACGCTCGGCCTGCCCGCGACGCCGGCGGAGATCGCGCGCCTCGCCGACGCCTATGACGCGCTGTCGCTCTATCCGGAAGCGCGGCTGGCGCTGGAAGCGCTCGCGCCGCTGAGGCTCGCCATCTTCTCCAATGGCAGTCCGCCGATGCTGGAGCGGCTGGTGGCGCAGGCCGGCATCGCCCCGCTGCTCGAGACGGTGATCAGCGTCGACGAGATCGGCGCCTACAAGCCCGATCCGCGCGGCTACGCCCATGTCGAGGCGAGGCTGGGCCTCGCACGCGAGCAGATCCTCTTCGTCTCCTCCAACGGCTTCGACATCGCCGGGGCGAAGGCGCATGGCTTCCGCGTCGCGCGCATCGCCCGCCTTACGGACGAGGCATTGCGGAGCGAGCTCGATGCCGCCGCAACGATCGATCCCATGCTGATGTTCAAGGCGCTGCGCATGCGCCCGGAGCGTCTCGGATTCACGGCCGACGCAACCATCGCCCGCCTGACCGATCTGCCGGCACATGTTCGTGCCTGAACCCTCCTGCCACCGTCCCAAGCCCGGAGACCGAGATGATCAAGCTCTACTACCACCCCTCGCCCAATCCGGCGAAGATCGCGCTCTTCCTCGAGGAAGCCGGGCTTCCCTATGAAATGGTCCCGGTCGATACCCGCAAGGGCGACCAGTTCAAGCCGGATTTCCTGGCCATCAACCCCAACGGCAAAACCCCTGCGCTGACCGATGGCGACGTCACCATCTTCGACAGCAACGCGATCCTGCTCTATCTCGCCGAGAAGACGGGGCAGTTCCTCCCCGACGACACGCCGAAGGCCCGCGGCGAGATGCTCTCCTGGCTCATGTTCGTCGCCACCGGCATCGGTCCCTATTGCGGCCAGGCGGTCCATTTCAGCCGCTTCGCGCCCGAGAAGATCCCCTATGCGATCAACCGCTACGCCCGCGAGGCGGAGCGCCACTGGGGCATCATCGACGCGCAACTTTCCAAGGGCCGCTACATGCTGGGCGAGCGCTACACCCTGATCGACATGTCGGTCTGGGGCTGGGCGACGCGGCTCGGCTTCGCCGTCGGCGACCACTGGGCGGGGATGTTCCCGCATGTGAAGCGCCATCTCGACGAGATCTCGGCCCGCCCGGCAGCCCAGCGCGCGACGGCGCTGAAGGACGCCTTCGCCTTCAAGATGGAGGTCGATGACGAGGCCCGCAGGATCCTCTTCCCGCAGAACGCCCATCTCGCCTGAGATTGCCGGAAGCCGGGCGCCTCAGACGCGCCCGGCCTCGTCGCCATCGCCGTCCTTCAGCGACTCGAGCGGCGCGTCCAGCGTGAAGACGAGCCCCCCCGGCAGATAGGCGCTTTCGGCGCGCCCGCGCGGCGAGGGGAAGGTCCGCTCGATCAGGCGCGAGCCGAAGCCGCGCCGCGACGGCGGCGTCACCGGCGGCCCGCCGCTCTCCTGCCAGCGCAGCCGGAACTGAGAAGAGCCGTCGATCTCGTCGACCCGCCAGGACAGGGTCACGATGCCGGTGGAGATCGAGAGCGAGCCGTATTTGACCGCATTGGTCGCCAGCTCATGCAGGACCAGTGTGAGCGCCAGCGCCGCGCGCGGCCCCAGCACGACCTCCGGACCGCCGATCTGGAACCGCGCCGGGTCGCCCTGGATGCCGATGACGCTGGCGGCGATGTCGGCCATGGCGGCATGGGCCCGCACGCCGCCGACCAGCAGGTCATGCGCGCGCGCCAGCGCCCCCAGCCGCGCCGTGAAGGTCTCGTTGGCCGCCTCCAGCGAGCTGGCGCCGCGCAGCGTCTGCGAGGCGATGGCCTGGATCATGGCCAGCGTGTTCTTCACGCGGTGCGCCAGTTCCTGCATCAGCAGCCGCAGCTGCGCTTCGGTTTCCTTGCGCTCGGTCACGTCGATATGGGCGCCGATCAGCCGCAGCGGCCGCCCCTCCCCGTCGCGCTCGATCTGCGCCACCGCCGAAATCCAGCGCACCGCCCCGTCCGACGGGCGGATGATGCGGTACTCCATCTGGTAATCCGTCGCGCTGCCGGCCACGCTTTCGCGGAAATGGCTCTCGACCATCGCCCGCTCCTGCGGATGAATGCGGCGGACCCAGTCTTCATGGGTCTCGTTGACCGCCTCCGGCGGCAGCCCGTGCACCAGGAGATATTCCGGCGAACGCGTGTTGCGGAAGCCGTCGCGCAGATCGACCTCGAGCCCGCCGACCTTGCCGATCTTCTGGACCTGCGCGAGTTCCTGCTCGCGCCGCCGGAGGGCCTGCTCGGCCGCATCGCGCTCGCGCTGCGCGTGAATGAGCTCGGTGGTCTCGAACACCACGGCGAGAACGCCGAGAGCGACGCCGGAATCATCCAGGATCGGGCTGTAATCCACGTTCAGCCAAACGTCTTCGGCAACCCCGTTGCGATGCAGCACCAGCGACAGGTCGCGGAAGGAGAGAGGACGACCATTCGCGAAGACGGTCTCCATCACCTCGTCATGCAGCAAACGGACCTCCGGCCAGGCCTCGTGCAATTCCTCCCCCAGGATGGCGGGATGCTTGGCGCCGGCGATCACCGCATAGGCATCGTTGTAGAACAGGAGGCCCGACGCGCCCCAGAACATCACCATTGGTGTCGGCGTCGCCAGCACGAGTTGCAGGGACGAGCGCAGCCGTTCCGGCCAAGCCACCGGCAGCCCGAGCACGGTCTCGCTCCCGTCCCAGCCCCGCAGCATGGCGCCGACCTCGCCGCCGCCAACAGGCCAGGATCGCTCCGTCATCCATTGTCCCCCGAACCGAGCGATGAACCGCTGATCTGGCGGTTCGTGCCAGTGATGCCAGCCTCGCGGGCTCCCCGCAACTGCGCCGGTTCGTTCGCAGCACTAGCAGCCGCGGCTCTGTGGGCTCGCGTCAAAAGACATAGTGCGGAGGTGGACAGGCCCGCTGGAAAGCAGTGGCAGAGCCGGCTGTTTCGCGGCAGTGTCGCCGCAACGATTCCGGCCGGAGCCACCGGCCTCGCAGAGCCTGGAGAGGGGCGGGAATGCCGACCGACATCGAGATCGCACGCGCGGCGAAGCTTCGTCCAATCGCGGACATCGCCGAGCGAGCCGGCATTCCCGTCGACGCTCTGGAGCCCCACGGCAAATTCATCGCCAAGATCGACACCAAGGCCATTCCGGACTTCGCGGGCAAGCCGGACGGCAAGCTGATCCTCGTCACTGCCATCAACCCAACCCCGGCCGGCGAGGGCAAGACGACGACGACGGTGGGCCTCGGTGATGGGCTCAGCCGTATCGGCAAGAGCTGCATGATCGCGTTGCGCGAGCCCTCGCTCGGTCCCTGCTTCGGCGTCAAGGGCGGCGCGGCCGGCGGCGGCCATGCCCAGATCGTCCCGATGGAGCAGATCAACCTGCATTTCACCGGCGACTTCCACGCCATCACCAGCGCGCACAACCTGCTCGCGGCGATGATCGACAACCATGTCTACTGGGGCAACGGCCTCGGCTTCGACACGCGCCACATCGCCTGGCGCCGCGTCATGGACATGAACGACCGGGCCCTGCGCCAGACCGTCTCCTCGCTCGGCGGCGCCAGCAACGGCTTCCCGCGCGAGGACGGTTTCGACATCACCGTCGCCTCCGAGATCATGGCGATCTTCTGCCTCGCCACCGATCTCGACGACCTCGAGGCCAGACTCGGCCGCATCGTCGTGGGGCGCACCCGCGACAAGCGACCGATCACCGCCGCCGACCTCAAGGCGACCGGCGCGATGAGCGTCCTGCTCAAGGACGCGCTGATGCCCAACCTCGTGCAGACGCTGGAGGGCACGCCCGCCTTCGTCCATGGCGGCCCCTTCGCCAACATCGCCCATGGCTGCAACTCCGCCATCGCCACCCGCGCCGCCCTGAAGCTCGCCGACTACACGGTCACGGAGGCCGGCTTCGGCGCCGATCTCGGCGCCGAGAAGTTCTTCGACATCAAATGCCGCAAGACCGGGCTGAAGCCTGCCGCGGCCGTCATCGTCGCGACCGTCCGCGCCCTCAAGATGCATGGCGGCGCGGCGAAGGAGGCGCTAGGCAGCGAGGATCTCGCCGCGCTCCAGGCGGGTCTCGCCAACCTCGCTCGCCATGTCGGCAACATCCGGAAGTTCGGCGTGCCGCCGATCGTCGCGATCAACCATTTCACCAGCGACACCGAGGCCGAACACGCCCTGATCGCGAGCTATTGCCGCGAGCAGCTCGGCGTCGATGCGGTGATCTGCCGGCACTGGGCGGAAGGCGGCGCCGGCACCGAGGAACTCGCCCACAAGGTCGTCGCGCTGGCCGAGAGCGGCGAGGCCGATTTCGCCCCGCTCTACCCCGACGAGATGCCGCTCTGGCAGAAGCTCGAGACCGTTGCGCGAGAGATTTACGGCGCCGATGGCATCGCGGGCGATGCGAAGGTGCGCGCCCGCTTCGCGGAGCTCGAGACGGACGGCCATGGCCATCTGCCGGTCTGCGTCGCCAAGACGCAATACTCCTTCTCGGCCGACCCGACGCTGCGTGGCGCGCCCTCCGGGCATATCGTCCCGGTGCGCGAGGTCCGGCTCTCGGCCGGCGCCGGCTTCGTCGTAGCGATCTGCGGGGACATCATGACGATGCCCGGCCTGCCGCGCGTACCGGCCGCCGAGCGCATCCATATCGACGCCCAAGGGCGGATCGAAGGGCTCTTCTGAGCGCCCTCCCCCTCAGCCAGGGACGACATCCAAGAACGAAAAAGGGCGCCGCGAGGCGCCCTTTTCATTCTCTTGCTGTTGGCTGCTCAGACCTGCGGCTGCGGCTCCAGCCCGGCATCGGGCTCGCCGCGCTTGCGGCCCTTGCCCGCGCTCGGCACGGCGGAGCCACGCGGCGTCGAGGGCGTATCGTCGATGTCGCGCGTCGGGCGCTTGCCGGCGATCAGGTCGCGGATTTCCTCGCCGGTGAGCGTTTCGAACTCCAGCAGCGCCTCGGCGACCGCCACGAACTGCTCGTGATGCTCGGTGAGGATCTTCTTGGCGTCCTGATAGCCCTGGTCGACGAGGCGCTTGACCTCGGCGTCGATCTTCTGCGCCGTCGCCTCGGAGACGTTCTGGCTGCGGCCCATCGACATGCCCAGGAACACCTCTTCCTGGTTGTCGCCATAGGCGACCATGCCGAGCTCGTCCGAATAGCCCATCTGGGTGACCATGGCCTTGGCCATCTTGGTCGCCTGCTGGATGTCGCCCGTGGCGCCCGAGGTGACGTTCTCGCGCCCGAAGGTCATCTCCTCCGCCACGCGCCCGCCCATGGCGACCGCGAGCTGCGAGGTGAATTCCTTGAACTTCATCGAGTAGCGGTCGCCTTCCGGCAGGAACTTGACCATGCCGAGCGCGCGACCGCGCGGGATGATGGTCGCCTTGTGGACCGGGATGCCGGCCGGGACATACAATCCGACGATGGCGTGGCCGGCCTCGTGATAGGCGGTGAGCTTCTTCTCCTCCTCGGACATCGCCATGGATTTGCGCTCGGCGCCCATCATGACCTTGTCCTTGGCGTCCTCGAACTCGGCATGGGTGACCATGCGCTTGCCGCGCCGCGCCGCCAGCAGCGCCGCCTCGTTGACGAGGTTCATCAGGTCGGCGCCCGAGAAGCCGGGCGTGCCGCGGGCGAGCACGCGCAGATCGACATCCGGCGCCATCGGGACCTTGCGGACATGGACCCGCAGGATCTTCTCGCGGCCGGCGACGTCGGGGTTCGGCACCACGATCTGGCGGTCGAAGCGGCCCGGACGCAGCAGGGCGGGGTCGAGCACGTCGGGCCGGTTGGTGGCCGCGATGATGATGACGCCCTCGTTCGGCTCGAAGCCGTCCATCTCGACCAGGAGCTGGTTCAGCGTCTGCTCGCGCTCGTCATTGCCGCCGCCGAGGCCGGCGCCGCGATGGCGGCCGACGGCGTCGATCTCGTCGATGAAGATGATGCAGGGCGAGTTCTTCTTGGCCTGCTCGAACATGTCGCGGACGCGGCTGGCGCCGACGCCGACGAACATCTCGACGAAGTCCGAGCCGGAGATCGTGAAGAAGGGCACATTGGCTTCGCCCGCGACGGCGCGCGCCGTCAGCGTCTTGCCGGTGCCGGGAGGGCCGACCAGCAGCACGCCGCGCGGGATGCGCCCGCCCAGCCGCTGGAACTTCTGCGGGTCGCGCAGGAACTCGACGATCTCGGTCAGGTCTTCCTTGGCCTCGTCGATGCCCGCGACATCCTCGAAGGTGACGCGGCCATGCGCCTCGGTCAGCAGCTTGGCCTTCGACTTGCCGAAGCCCATCGCCCGGCCGGCGCCGTTCTGCATCTGGCGGGACATGAAGATCCACAGGCCGATGAAGATGACGAAGGGCAGCGAATTGACCAGCAGCGCCATGAACCAGGGCGTGCCCTCGGAGGGGGCGCGGGCCGAGACCTGAACGCCCTTCTGCGCCAGCGTCTTCAGCAGCGCCGGATCGCCATAGGGTGCGTAGGTCACGAAGCTGCGCCCGTCGGAGAAGGTGCCGGAAATCTCCTGCCCGGCGACGACGACATTGCTGATGCGCCCCGCCTCCGACTCGTTGATGAGCTGGCTGTAGGGGATCTCGTTGACGTTGGCGCGCTGGCTCGGACTCTGGAACAGCGTCACGAGCGCCAGGACCAGCAGGAAGATCACCACCCAAAGGGCGAAATTTCGGAAGTTCGGATTCATCATCTGTCCGATCAGGCCTGCCGGACCAACCGGAAGAGGCCGAGAGTTTGCAGTGTCAATCTAGGTGCGGGCGGGCCCATTGCCAAGGGAAAGACATTTGCGCCCTTTCGCCTATGTTGCCGCAGGGTGAATACCACGTCGGCGAGGCCCCTCCGGCCGCAGCGCGAGCTCGCCATCCCGGCGCAGCGTAAGCACAGTCCCGGCCAGCGTGCGCGTCAGCGGCAGGCCCGCCTGTGCCGCCTGCAGCAAGGCGGCCACGCAGGCCTCCAGCCGCTCCAGCCGGACCGCGCCCTCCGCATCGACATCCAGCCGCGCGAGCGCCAGGGCGACGACGCGCAGCACGATCTCCTCGGGCTCCTGCCGCAGAGCCTCGAAATCCAGCCGCAGCAGCGGCGCTCCCGGCTCGGCCGACAGCAGCGCGGCGGCAACGGCGTCCGCCCGCGCGGCGACCGCCTCGTCGAGACGCGCCAGCCGCCCGGCCAGCAGCGACAGGCGTTCCGCATCCAGCCCCTCGCCGGCGAGCAGCGGCGCCAGGGCGCGCCAGCGCGCCCGCGCGAACCGCGGATCGCCATTGCTCGGATCCGTGACGAAAGACAAGCCGCGCGCCTGTGCCGTCGCGACGAGACGCGCCTTGGGCACGCCCAGCAGAGGCCGGACCAAAACCGTGCCGTGCCAGACCGCGCGGCGGCGCATCCCCGCGAGGCCCGAGGGGCCGGAACCACGCGCCATCCGCATCAGCAGCGTCTCGGCCTGGTCGTCGAGTGTATGGGCGGTCACGAGCACGGCGCCGCCGAGACGCTCCGCCTCCTGCGCCAGCAGGGCGTAGCGCGCGGCACGGGCGCGTTCCTGAAGCCGGCTGGAAGGCTTGTCTCCCTCCCAGCGCAGGATGCGATGAGGAACACCGAGGCGGGCGCAGAGAGCGGCGACGGCGACGGCCTCGCCGGCCGAAGCGGCACGCAGCCCATGGTCGACCGTCGCCGCCATGACAGCGGGACGACCGGGCTCGCGCGACCACTCGGTCAGCAGGGAGAGCAGCGCAACCGAATCCGGTCCGCCGGAGACGGCGACGAGAAGGCGGTCTTCGGCTGCGAGGTCGGCGAACAGCTCACTCGCCTCGCGCGCCCCGAGAGGGGGATGATCGCTGGAAAGCGGCTCGACGGCGCTCAAGCGCAGCCCGAGCGGCGGCGCTCGCGCTCCACGCCCTGCCGCACCGAATTGGGCGCGCTGGGATAGTCGACGCCGACCTTGGCATAGGTCGCGCAGGCCTGGTCACGCGCGCCGAGGCCGTTCAGCGCGATTCCGAGGCGCAGCAGGCTCTCGGGCGCCTTGGCCGAGCGCGGGGCGTCGCTGCTGACTTTCAGGAACTGCTCGGCCGCCTCGCGGTAGCGCTTGCGCTGGAGATAGCTCTCGCCCAGCCAGTAGGTCGCGTCGATGGCGAGGCGGTCGCGCGGAAAGCTCTGCAGGAACTGGCGGAAGCCCATCTCGGCCTGCTCGTATTCCTTGCGCAGGATCGCGGCATAGGCGGCGTCGTAGGCTTCCTTCGCGGTGGCCGGGCCGCTGGCGGCCGCCACGCTGGCCCCGCGTGGGGCCGGCTGCGGCAGCGCGCCACCCGGCACGCCGCGGCCGACGCCCTGCAGGTCGAGCGGGCCCTGCCCGCTGCCGTCATTGGCAAACTCTTCCTCGATGATCCCGCCGATGCCGCCATTGAGCGGGCGCGGCGCGCCGGCGGCGCCGACCTGCGTGCTCGGATCGAAGGCGTCGCTGCGCCGCTGCGGGCGCTGAGCGCCGGCAGCCGGAGCCGCGCCCCCGGGCGCAGCCGCGGCCGGCGCACGGCCGCCGCCCCGCTCGTTCAGGCGGAATTCGACATCTTCCTGGAACTTGCGCAGCTGCTCGCTGAGGCGGCGGTTCTCGAACTGAAGCTGCTCGATCTGGCCGGAGAGCTGGCGGATCTGGTTCTCCATCCGCGAGGTGCGCACGACGAGATCGGCGGCGTCCTGCGCCGAGGCGGGCAGGCTCAGGCAGGAGATCGCCGTACCCATGGCCAGGGCGGCCAGGCCGGAGCGGATCTTCCAGGCGGGAGCATGGATTCGCAGCATGCGTCGGGAACCGGGTTGGAGTGGGGATGCGTCGCTATAACACGCTGCGACCACGGCCAAAATATGAAAGGGCCGACACCGTTCCGAAAAGGAAGGTGCCGGCCCCGAAGACGACGGATAGCAACCGGGGGTCAGACGCCGCCGCCGGCGCCGTCCAGAACCGTGACCGAGCGACGGTTCTGCGACCAGCAGGAGATGTCGTTGCAGACCGCGACCGGACGCTCCTTGCCGTAGCTGACGATGCGCATGCGGTTGCCCTGGATGCCGCGCGAGGCGAGGTAGTCGCGCACGGTCTGGGCGCGGCGCGCAGAGAGCGAGAAGTTGTATTCGCGGGTGCCGCGCTCGTCGGCATGGCCCTCGACCACGAAGGTGTAGCGCGGATAGCGCTGCAGCCAGGCCGACTGCTTGTCGAGCGTGGCGACGGCCGTCGGCGTCAGGTCGGTGGAGTCGGTCTCGAAGAAGACGCGGTCGCCGACATTGACGACGAAATCCTGGGCGCTGCCCGGGGTCGCGGCGCCGCCGGCGCCGAAGCCGCTGCCGTCGGCGTTCTGATTGTTGGCGCAGGCGCCGAGCGCGAGCGAGGCGGCGATGGCGGCGGCGAAACGGACGGCGCGGCCGCCGGCAAAGAGGGTGGCGAGCATGATGAACTCCGGGCGTTCGAACTTGGCGAGGCGCGTGTCTCGACGACGACGGACAAGGGATGAGATGCACTTGCAGGCATCAATGAAGCGTCAACCTAAACGAGACCTTGCCAGATCAAGGCGAAGTGGCGGCATTGCGGCATATGGTTAATCAATCCCTGCGATCGGGGATTCGCGGCTCGGTTGTGGCATCGGAGGCACAGTCCCGAGCATCTGCGCTGCGGTCGCCACGCGCTCCTGCGCCCCCGAGACGAAGCGCGCCCGGTACTCCAGCGGGCTGATGCCGACCCTCCTGCGGAAATGATGGCGCAGCGTGTCCGGCGTGCCCATCCCGACCGCCAATGCGATCTCCTGGGCGCCGAGCTTGCCATCCAGCAGCAGACGCTTCGCCTCTTCCACCCGTTCGCCGATCAGCCAGTCGCCCGGCGACGAGCCGGTGGCGTCCTGGAACCGCCTCAGAAAGGTCCGCAGGCTCATCCGGCACGACGCCGCCATCTCGGCCGTGCTCCAGGGCGCATCCAGCTTCGCCCGGATCCTGTCGAGCAGCGGCGCGATCTCGGCATGGCGGTGGCGGGCCACCGGCCGCTCCAGGAACTGCGCCTGGCCGCCGGTGCGATGGGCCGGCATCACCAGGCGCCGCGCGACGGAGTTGGCCGCCTCGGCCCCGAAATCCTGCCGCACGATCTCGATCAGCAGGTCGATGCCGGCGGCGCTGCCCGCCGAGGTGAAGATCCGTCCCTGTGCCCGGTAGAGCGAGGCATCGTCGATCGCTATGGTCGGATGGCGCGCGCGCAGCGCCTCGGCATAACGCCAATGCGTCGTCGCCACACCGCCGTCGAGCAGGCCCGTCGCCGCCAGCACGAAAGCGCCCGAGCAGATCGAGACGAGCCGCGCACCGCGCTCGTGAGCCCTGCGCAGGCGCTCGCAGAGTGCCTCGGGAACCGGATGGTCGGCCCCCTTCCATCCCGGCACGACGATGAGATCGGCCTCGCCGATCAGCTCCGGGCCGTGCTGCGGCGTCAGCAGGAAGCCGCCATGCGCCCGCAACGGCCCGTCCTCGACCGCGCAGCTGGCGAAGCGGTACCAGCCCTCGCCCATCTCCGGGCGCGACAGACCGAAGATCTCGGCCACGATGCCGAACTCGAAGGTGCAGAGTCCGTCATAGAGCAGCGCGACGACGAGGGGACCGGTCGTGTTTGGCATGATCTGCCCGTACTCTGTCATTTGCGCCAATTGCAAGAGGGCGTGCCGGTTTGCGAGATGAGCGGGTCACCAGGAGCCCACCACATGACCACCACCACCGTCACCGCCGTCCCCGCCGCGCCGAGCGATCTCGCCCGCGCGCATTTCGCCGCCGAGTTCACCTTCGAGACCGATTGCTGGGATGTTCACGACGCCCTGTCGAAGCAGCCGGACTTCGTGCTGCTGGACGTCCGCAGCCCGGCGCTTTTCGCCCGCGGCCATGTCGACGGGGCGATCAACCTGCCGGTGGGCAAGATCGTGCGCTCGAAGCTGGAAGACTGGCCGCAGGACACGCTCTTCGTGACCTATTGCGCCGGCCCGCATTGCAACGGTGCGGCCAAGGCCGCCCTGCGCCTCGCAGAACTGGGCCGGCCCGTGAAGATCATGGCCGGCGGCGTCACGGGCTGGATCGACGAGGGCTTCACCCTCGTCGGGGGCGAGGCGGCGGGCTGAAACCCGCCGCGCCTCAGCGCGCCGCCGTGAGCAGCGGCGACCAGGTCGGGTCGGAGGCGAAGGCGGGCGTCGGCACCGGCACTTCGACGCGGCCGGTGATGTCCACCATGTAGAGCTTGCCGCCGGACTGGCCGCCGGGATCGCGGAAGAACATGATGTACTGGCCGTTGGGCGCCCAGTTCGGCGCCTCGTTGTGGAAGCCCTCGGTCAGCAGCCGCTCGCCCGAGCCGTCCGGGCGCATCACGCCGATGGCGAAGCCGCCACCGCCGCGCTTGGTGAAGGCGATCAGGTCGCCGCGCGGCGACCAGCTCGGCTGCGAGTAGGAGCCCTGGCCGAAGGAGAGGCGTTTGCCCTCCCCGCCCCCGGCCCCCATGAGATAGAGCTGTTGAGAGCCGCCGCGGTCGCTCTCGAAGACGATCTGCGTGCCGTCGGGCGAATAGGAGGGCGAAGTGTCGATCGCCCCGGTCGAGGTCAGCCGCATCGTCGTGCGCGAGCCGATGTCGATGGCATAGAGATTGGCGTTGCCGCCCTGCTGCAGACTGAGCGCGATGCGCGCCCCGTTCGGGGCGAAACGCGGGCTCGAGGTCATGTCCGGGAAATTCCCGACGATCTGGCGCTGCCCGGTCTCGATGTTGAGCACATGCACGCGCGGCTGCTCGCCGAGCCGCTGCGACATGTAGGTCACCTCCTGCGACACGGGCGAATAGCGCGGCGTCACCACGGAGATCGAGCCGTCGGTCAGGTAGCGGACATTCGCCCCGTCCTGATCCATGATGGCCAGCCGCTTCCGGCGGTTCTCCTTCGGGCCGGATTCGTCGACGAAGACGACGCGGGTGTCGAAGAAGCCGCCGACGCCGGTGATCTTGGTGTAGATCGCGTCGGAAATGATATGGCCGACGCGCCGGGCGTTGTTCGGGTCGGTGAAATACTGCTGGCCGTCGGTCTGCGTGCCGGTCGTCACGTCCCAGAGCCGGAACTCGGCCTTGATCCGGCCGGAGCCGTCGCGCGAGACGCGCCCCGTCACCAGCGCCTGCACGCCCGCCGCCTTCCAGGAATTGAAGTCCGGCACGGCGTCGAAGGGCGGGTTCTTGTCGGGATGGCGCGCCTTGTCGATCGGCGCGAAATAGCCGCAGCGCCTGAGATTGTTGCCGATCACGCCCGAGACCAGCACCCCGCCCTCGCCGCCGAAATCGGCGATGGCGATCGGCAGCGGCTGGAAGGTGCCGCCGCGGAGGTCGATGACGAGTTCGGCACGCGCCGCGGCCGGCACGAGCAGCGAGGCGCCGGCGAGCGCGAGCAGCCTGCGGCGCGAGGGCGCAGCCGGCAGCAGCGGAAGAGGATTGCGGTCGATCAGGGTCACAGCACGTCCCTTGCGTCGAAATTGACGATGACGTCGCGCCAGTCGTCGTAATAGGCGGCGAATTGAGCCGGAATGCGCAACGGCGCGCAGCGGCGGGTGGCGGTCAGGGCCGAACTGGCTGCGACCGCGAAGAGGGGGTCGGAGGAGGAATTCACCACGCCCGGCGGCGCAAGCAGCGAGCCGTCCGCGGCGAGCTTCATCCGCACCTGCGGCACAACGGCGCCACGCGCATTGGCGAGCGCGATCGGCACGTTCCAGCACTTCATCAGCTGGTCCTGGATGATGCCGATGAGCTGGCCGCGCAGCGAAGGGCTGAGCTTCTGCGAGGAGCCCCGTTCGGTGCCGAGCGACGCCGTGCGGTTGACCTGCGGCGCGGCCGAGCCGGTCGACTGGGCCTGCTCCTTCGACTGGAGCAGCTTGGAGATGTCGCTCGGATTGAAGTTCTTGGCGATCTCCATCTCGCGCTTGGCCTTGGCTTCGGCCTCCTGCTTGGCCTTCGCGGCGGCTGCGATCTTGGCCTTCGCTTCGGCCTCGGCTTTCGCCTTGGCAGCGGCCTCCGCCTTCTCCTTGGCGGCCTTTTCGGCTTCGGCCTTGGCCAGCGCTTCGGCTTTCGCTTTGGCCGCAGCTTCTGCACGGGCATTCGCCTCGGCTTCAGCCTTCGCCTTCGCGGCGGCCCTCGCGGCCTCCTCGGCCTGCTTCGCCTTGCTGGCGAGCTCGGCCTCTTCGGCGAGCTTGGCCAGTTCCTCGCGCTTCTGCTCCGCGATCTCGGCGGCGCTCGGCCCGCTCTTTTGCGTCGGCTGCTTGACCGGCTCCGGAGGCTTCACCTCGGGCTTGGGCAGATTGGCGGCCCGCGAGGGCGGCAGCGGTGCAGCGGCATTGTCCTCCGCGGTCTTGAGTTCGGCCGGGCGGCTCGGCGGGGCGGGCGCATCCTGCTTGGCCTCGCCCTCCTCCTTGCGCTCGACGATCTCCTGCTTGCGCTCGGCGCGCTGGAGCGGCTGCTCCTGCACCTTCTCGGCCTTGCGCTCGCCGCGCGTCACCTGGTTGAGCGCACTCGCATCGACCATCTCGACGGCGATCGCCTCCTCATTGTCCGGCAACGGCGCAGGGGCGGAGAACGCCAGCAGCCCCGCGACGAGAAACGTCGCGTGGCCGAGCGCCGACACCACCATGCCCGGTTCGGAGGAGAGCTTCACCGCGTCGTGTTCTCCGCTTTCATCCCGCTCAGCGCGCGGCCGGCTCGGTGACGAGCGCGACCCGCTTGAAGCCCGCCGACGTGATCGTCGACATTACCGAGGCGACCCGGCCGTAATCGACCATGCGGTCGCCCCGCACATAGATGCGCTCGTCGAAGCCTTGCTTCGCCAGCCCCTGCAGCTTGGTCACCAGATCCGGCTCCAGCGTCGGCTGGTCCTGCAGGAAGATCTGGCCCTTGCCGTCGATGGCGATGGTGATCGGCTTCTGGTCGACATTGATCGGCTTGGCGCCGGTCTGCGGCAGGTCGAGCGGAACGCCCGTCGCGATCAGCGGCGCCGCGACCATGAAGATGATCAGGAGCACCAGCATGACGTCGATGAACGGCGTCATGTTGATCTCGGCGATGGCGGCGTGCCTGCGCCCGCGGCGGCCGCGGCGGCCGCCCGACTTCGCGCCGGATGCTGCGGACATGCCCATGGTGTCAGCCCCTCATGCCGCCAGCCGCTCGTCGATCTGCCGCGACAGGATCGCGGAGAACTCGTCGGCGAAGGCTTCCAGACGGCCCGAGGCCTTGGCGACCTCGGCCTGCAGCTTGTTGTAGGCCATCAGCGCCGGAATCGCGGCGAAGAGGCCGATCGCGGTCGCGAACAGCGCCTCGGCGATGCCGGGCGCCACGACGGCGAGCGAGGAGTTCTTGGAGACCGCGATGGCGGTGAAGGAATGCATGATGCCCCAGACCGTGCCGAACAGGCCGATGAAGGGCGCGGCCGAGGCGATGGTCGAGAGCACGAGCAGCTTCGATTCCAACCGCTCGGTCTCGCGCTGGATGGTCACGTCGAGCACCTTGTCGATGCGCTGCGACAGGCTGGCGACGGAGCGCCCGCCATTCTCGAAAGACCGCTTCCATTCGCGCATGGCCGCGACGAAGACGGCGGCCATGTCGGTGGCCGGCCGGGCGGCCAGCTCGCGATAGAGTTCCTCGAGCGAGCGGCCGGACCAGAACACCTCCTCGAAGGCATCCATGTCGCGCCTCGTGCGGCGGTAAAGCAGCGTCTTGTCGATGATGATCGACCAGCACCAGACCGAGGCGCCGATCAGCCCGAGCATCACCAGCTTCACGACAATATGGGCGTGCCAGAACAGGGACCAGAACGACATGTCGATCTGCGGCGCGGCCTGCGCGACGTCGGCGGGGTTCATCCTGTTATCCTTCTGCCAGGCGGCTCGGACCGGTCGCCCAGCCAACGCCCCGCCACACGCGCCGTGGGTGACCCCGCGACGCCGCCCGATCCGCGATCCGGGGAAATGCCGTGGCCTTCAATCGCCTTCGAATCCGGCGAAAGATGGGCGCAAAGGGGGTTTCCTGCGAAACGCATGCTCGCGATGGAGTTAAGCCTCCAGCAAGGTTAATGCCGGGTATACGCCGGCGCTGGACCGGGTTTCGATGAGCAAGGATGCAGCGATCTCCCCCGCGTTTCATCGGAGAGCCTTGCCTTCTCCGCATCATGTAATTACCAAAGTTACATGAAAAGAGACAGCCGCCTGTCGGGCCTTCTCCACGTCCTGCTGCATATGGCGGGGCGCGACGAGCCCGTCACGTCCGAAAACCTCGCCCGCATCATGCAGACCAACCCGGTCGTCATCCGGCGGATCATGGCCGGCTTGCGCCAGCGCGGCTATGTCCGCTCGGGGAAGGGCCATGGCGGCGGCTGGGCTCTGGCCTGCGACCTCGCCGACATCACGCTGCGCGACATTCATGAAGCGCTCGGCGAACGCGAGCTGCTCGCGATCGGTCACCGAACCGAAGCGCCCTCCTGCCTCGTCGAACAGGCGGTCAACGCGGCGCTTGCGGACAGTTTCCGCGAGGCCGAGGCCATGCTGCTCGCGCGTCTCGGCACCATCACGCTCGCAACGCTGCACGCCGATTTCCGTGCGCGTCTTGCGCTTCGCGCACACCCCGAAGGTTCCTGCCCATGACGAACGCATGCATCCAGCCTATCCGCAACGCCACCGACAGCTTCAAAGATCCGGAAGCCATCGCCCACTACGCCGAAGGCCCGCCGCGTTTCGTTCCCGGCCTCGAGGCGCTGCACCGCATGACGGCCGTCCTGCTTGCCGAGAACGCACCCGCCTCGGCACGCGTGCTGGTGCTGGGCGCGGGCGGCGGGCTCGAGCTCGGTTCGCTGGCACGGGCACAGCCCGATTGGAGCTTCGTCGGCGTCGATCCGTCCCAGCCCATGCTCGACTTGGCCGGCAAGACGCTCGGGCCGCTGATGCCGCGCATCGAACTGGTGCATGGCTATATCGACGATGCGCCGGCCGGGCCCTTCGATGCGGCCACCTGCCTGCTGACCCTGCATTTCCTCGATGCGGCCGAGCGCCTGCGCACGACGCGAGCCATCCACGCCAGGCTCAAGCCCGGTGCGCCATTCGTCGCCGCCCATAGCAGCTTCCCGCAGGAGCCGGCGTCACGACCGAGATGGCTGTCGCGGTACGCCGCCTATGCGGTCACAGCGGGCGCCGATCCCGCCCAGGCGGCCTCGGCGCGCGCTGCGGTTGATGCGCATTTGAACCTCCTCGACCCGGTCGAGGACGAACACATTCTTCGCGATGCAGGGTTTTCCGACATTGCGATGTTCTACGCCGCCTTCACCTGGCGCGGTTGGGTCGCCCGCGCCTGACGGACGCTGAGAAAGGGAGCGCGCGCTTCCGCATGCGCAATAACGCCCGCCCCTTTGTCCCGGGACGGGCGCTTCGATGCGTGACGTCGGTGGGGAGCGTCAGCCGGCGCTGGCCTGCGGCTCGGGGTTCTCGCCGCGACGGGCGGCCATGAACTGGTCGAACTCGGCCTTGTCGCGGGCCATGCGCAGCCGGCCCAGAAAATCCTGGAACTCCTTCTGCTCCTCCTCGAGGCGGCGCAGGGTCTCGGCGCGGTACTCGTCGAAGGCGCGGTTGCCGCTGGACGGCCCGCCGCCCCAGCCGCCACCGAAGCCGCCGTGGCGGCCGCCCATGCGTTCCTTCAGGCGCTCCATCTTGCTCTGCAGACGGTTCATCCTGTGTTCGTAGCGGTCGGCACCGCTCATTCCGCAACCCATGCGTCCACTCCAGAACAGAAAGGCCAGGGTCGCCAGACCCAGAGGCCAGAACACGACGAAGCCGAGAACCGCGAAGGCGATCCAGGCTCCCTTCCCATATTCATCGAGCTTCTCGACGATCGGCATTGGTCCCTCACCCTGACAAAGCGTGAATGTAAATCACATTTACATAAATGGGGGACGGCGGTCCGCTTGTCAAGATTGAGCATTCAGAGGGCTGGACAATCAAAAGCGCTTCGATGGGAGCGGCGCACGATGGGCAATCACGCGTCGGGCGGCATCAAGGCAAGTTCGCTACAGCGCCAATCTGCCAGACGACCAAATAAGCGCACTCGCCCTGCTTCGATCAACACACCGATACGCGCCTCGACCCTGTCGAGAAAGGCCTGATCCGCTTCGTTAAACAGCTCACCGACCCTAACGACAATCCGGGCGGTTTTAAGTGAGCGCGGCCCGAGCTCGGAGAGAATCGCTTCGTCGATCTGGGAATCCGTGACTTCAGTCATGGCTTCGGATCTTTGTCGGAATTGATCCCCAGCCCCTGCAGATAGATCAGCATGCCGGCCTCCAGCAGCTCGGCCGCCGACATCGGCAGCGGGCGGCGCCCGCCATCGGCCCGGCCGAACAGCGCGGCGACGCCATGCGACATCGACCAGACATGCAGCGCCATCATCAGGGCCGGCGTGCGGTTGCCGGCGGGCAGCAGCGCGATCAGAGCCTCCGAGGCCGCGCGCAGCCCCTGGAAGGCGCGGTCGGCCGCCGCGCGCAGCTCGGGGCTGGCATCGAGAGGCACGCCCGCCTCGAACATCACCGCATAATAGGCCGGCTCGTCATGGGCGAAGGCGAGATAGGCCAGCCCCAGCCGATGAAAGGCGGCCTGCGGATCGGGCCGGCCCTGGTCCCAGGCCCGCGCCAGCGCCGCCTCGAACAGGACGAAGCCGCGCGTCGCGACATCCGCCAGAAGCTCGTCGCGGTCGCGGAAATGCCGGTAGGGCGCGGCCGGGCTCACGCCGGCGAGGCGGGCTGCTTCCGCGAAGGTAAAGCCGTTGGCCCCCTTCTCGCGGATCAGGCCCAGCGCGGCGCGCACCAGCTCTTCCTTGAGATTGCCGTGATGGTAGCCGCGCGGCGGCGCCTCGGGCTTGTCGCGTTTCCAGCTCATGTGACGAGCGCTAACATGGCGCGGCGGGCGCGTCGATCAGCCCTCAATCCGCGATCCCCAGGCGCCGGCGCAGGCCGTCGGGAATGCGCCGCGCCCGGCCTCCGCCGACGCAGGCGACCTTGACCTGGGCCGTGACGAGCACTTCCTCCCCGCGCAGCACGCGCTGTTCGACATCCATCGTCGCGCCCCGTGCCGCGACCGACACCGTCTCGACCGTCAGCAGATCGTCCATCACGGCCGGGCGCAGGAAATCGATCGTCATGCGGCGCACCGCGAAACCCAGCGCCGTCTCGCCGTCGAAGAGTTCCCGCTGCTCGACCCCGAGGGACCGGATCAGCTCGGTGCGCCCGCGCTCCATGAAGCGCAGATAGGAGGCGTGGTAGACGACGCCGGAGAAATCCGTGTCCTCGTAATAGACGCGGACGGAGAGGCTGTGGGAGGCGGTCATGGCGTTCTGCGGCCGATTGCGGGACCGGGAGGATTAGCGGGGACGGCGCGGCCGGCATAGCCCCGGCGGACAAACCGTCGCGCCACGGAACAGCCTTGTTCGATCGAGGGTTGCTCAAGTGCGATGCAACCAGAAGAAAAGGACAGCCCGCATGTCGCTCTCGACCAAACAGCTCGAACGCGTTCTCGACAAAGGGGAATGGGACCTCGTCGCCCGCACGCGCAGCCGCATCATCGCGACGGTGCCGGATGGAGAGCTGGTCGATCTCGCGAAGAACCTCCGCGAGCGGCGTGACCGGGCCCGTGGCATCGCGCGTCAGCAGCGGCGCGAGATGCGCGGTAAATCGGATCCGAAAGCGACCGTCGCCTCTGGCGGAAACGTCGGCACCAAAGCCAAGGCTGATGCTTTGACAGTCGCGCTCAAGCGCGTCGGCGCCGAACAGACCCGCCGGGCCGAGAAGCTGCGCCAGCCGAGTCAGCGCTCGCTGGCCCGCAAAGCCATGGCGATGAAGATGCGCCAAGAGGCGCTGCAGCGGCCCCTCAGCCATACCGGCGACGATGGCATGAAGCCGATCGTTAACCCCAGAGCGGCACCGTCAGGCGCGCTCGACCATGCCGGCCAGCGCTCGGCCATGCAGCGGTCCAAATTCGCGCGCTGAGCTCGCGACGCTCGATACCCGGAGCCCTGTGAGCTCTACCGCTTACAGGGCTTCTTCATGAAGGAGCCGCACTCATAGGGCTGCGACAGCAGATCGCGCACCGCATAGTCCTGCCCTTCGACCCGGTTGACGATGGCGTCGATCTTCCAGGCGCCGCCCTCCTCCACCATGCGGAAGCGCACGCTGACTGGCTGCTTGAAGCTGCGGAAGGAGGCCGTGACCTGCGCCTTTCCCCCGGCGGGGGGCACGGTGACGCTGACCTTCAGATTCTTGATCTCGCCGTCCTGCCCGCTGAGGAAGGGGTCGGCCCCGAGATGGCCCATCTCGCCGGCTTCCTCCTGATAGAGCTCGTCGCGCGCGAACAGGGCGGCGAGTTCGCGGCTCATCAGCCGGTCGCGATGCGGCTTCTGCCAGGGCGCCGCGACGGGCTTGCCACCGGAGCCGGCGAGCTGGCGGGTGGTGATGGCATAGGCTTCGCGCACCGGCGTCTCGGGACCGGCGGGAGCGGCAAGGGCACCGCCTGAGAGCGTCGCCGCGATGATCAGCCCGGCCGTCGCGGCCAGGAACGGCGGCACAGACCGTCTCGTGAGGTTCATGTCGTTCAGCTCTCCATCAGCGCGGCATAGTCCTGCCCGCCATACAGCACCCTGACGATCCTGACGCGGCTCCCAAGGACGCGGTACGCAATCACGGCCCGCCGGTAGGGCAGAATGCGCAGTCCGGCCGAAAGGTCGGCCCGCTCGACACCCATCTCGGGAAAGGAGCGCAATTGCAGGCATTGGCGCTCGATCGCGGCCACCCATCGGCGCGCCGCTGGCAGATTGTCCCGGGCAATATAGCGAAGAATGGCCTCGAGATCGGACCGTGCCCGTCCCGAATAGACCAGATCAAGCGGCATTCGGGCCTTGTCTCTGCAGGGATGCGGCGACGCGGTCGAGATGGTCCCGAATCTCGTCCGGCGTCACATCCGTCGGGTCCGAATCCCCTTCGGCGATCTTGGCGCGCAGTTCGTCGAGGGTGGCAGCACGCGCTTGCTCGCGCGCAATCCAGGGCGCCATTGCCGCTCGCAGCACCTCCTCGGGGCTGGCGAAGTCGCCACTCTCGACCCGGGCGGTTACCAGCTCCGCGATATCAGGGGGAAGCTTCACTGCCATCGCCGGGCCCTCCTGCCTGCGAAGATAAGGCCGTGGCGGCGATCCGCCAACTCACGCCTCCTCGTCGCCGAACAGCCCGAACTGCGCCCCCTCCCGCGTCGGCTCGGGCAGGCCGAGATGCCGGAAGGCGTGCGGCGTCAGGATGCGGCCGCGCGGCGTGCGCTGGATGAAGCCCTGCTGGAGAAGGAAGGGCTCGATGATTTCCTCGATCGCGTCGCGCGGCTCCGAGAGCGAGGCGGCGATGGTCTCGATCCCAACCGGCCCGCCGCCAAAATTGATCGCCACCGTGGTGAGATAACGCCGGTCCATCTGGTCGAGGCCGATGGCGTCGACATCGAGCAGCTTCAGCGCCTTGTCCGCGACCTTGCGCGTCACGATGGCGTCGCCGTCGACGATGGCAAAGTCCCGCACCCGCCGCAGCAAGCGGCCGGCGATGCGCGGCGTGCCGCGCGAGCGCCGGGCGATCTCGTTGGCGCCGTCATCCGACATCGGCACGCCGAGCACGCGGGCCCCGCGCGCGACGATGCCCTGCAGTTCCTCGACCGTGTAGAACTGCAAACGGATCGGAATGCCGAAACGGTCGCGCAGCGGCGTCGTCAGCAGCCCGGCGCGGGTGGTGGCGCCGACCAGCGTGAACTTGGGCAGGTCGATCTTGACCGAGCGCGCGGCCGGCCCCTCGCCGATGATCAGGTCGAGCTGGTAGTCCTCCATCGCCGGATAGAGGATTTCCTCCACCGCCGGATTGAGCCGGTGGATCTCGTCGATGAAGAGCACGTCGCGCTCTTCGAGATTGGTCAGCTGCGCCGCGAGATCGCCGGCCTTGGCGATGACCGGCCCCGAGGTCGAGCGGAAATTGACGCCGAGCTCCCGCGCCACGATCTGCGCCAGCGTCGTCTTGCCGAGCCCGGGCGGGCCGACGAACAGCACATGGTCGAGCGCATCGCCGCGGCTCTTGGCCGCCTCGATGAAGACCTGGAGATTGGCCCGCGCCGCCGCCTGTCCGGTGAAATCCGACAGCGACAGCGGCCGCAGCGAGGACTCGGCGTCGTCGTCGCGCTTCTCGGCGGAGAGCAGGCCGGGGCGTTTGGGATCGCTCACTTCGCCAGCTCCCGCAGGCCGAGTTTGATCAGCTGCGCCGTCCCTGCCCCCTCGCCGGCCTCACGCGCGGCCGCCGCCACAGCGGCCACGGCCTGCGCCTGCGGATAGCCGAGATTGGCGAGCGCCGAGACGGCGTCCGCCACCGGCTGCGGCAGTTTTTTGTCCTGGAGCGCGCCGGCGAGCTGCGCGACGCCCGGATCGACATGGCCGAAGGCCGGCGCCTTGTCCTTCAGTTCGGCGCAGAGGCGCTGCGCCAGCTTCGGGCCGACGCCGGGCGCGCGCGCCACCGCCGCCTTGTCGCCTGTGGCGATCGCGGTCGCGAGCGCGCCGGGCTCGAAGGTCGAGAGGATGGCCAGCGCGACCTTGGCGCCGACGCCCTGCACCATCTGCATCAGCCGGAACCAGTCCCGCTCATTGTCGGAGAGGAAGCCGTAGAGCCGGATCGCATCCTCGCGCACATGCGTCTCGATCGACAGCACCGCCGCCTCGCCAGGCTTCGCCAGCCGCTGCAGCGTCCGCGACGAGCACTGCACGACATAGCCGACGCCCTGCACGTCGAGGATGACATGATCCTCGCCATAGGAATCGACGATCCCCTTGAGCTTCCCGATCATTGCCCCTCACCCCGCCCGCATCTGCGCGACCAGCGCGCGCATGCCGCGGTGCTGGGCGTGGCAGATCGCCACCGCCAGCGCATCGGCCGCATCGGCGGAGGAGGTCTCCGCCTTGGGCAGCAGCACGCGGATCATCATCTGGACCTGTTTCTTGTCGGCATGGCCGACGCCGACCACCGTCTTCTTGACGAGGTTGGCGGCATATTCCGCCACATCGAGCCCCGCCAGTGCCGGCACCACCAGCGCGACGCCGCGCGCCTGGCCGAGCTTCAGCGCCGATTGCGGATCGCGGTTGACGAAGGTCTCCTCGACCGCGACCTCGTCCGGCGCATGGGCGCGCACGACGCGGCTGAGCCCGTCATGGAGCTGGCGCAGCCGCTCCGCCAGCGACAGCCCGCTCTCGCTCTCGACACAGCCGCAGGCGACGAAACCGATCTTGCTCCCCTCCGAGACGATGACGCCCCAGCCCGTCTTCCGGAGGCCGGGATCGATGCCGAGAATGCGAATCGGTGGGTTCATGTCGGGCGCAGCCTAAACCTTGGACACGCTTTGTTCCATGCGGCACCCTAAGGATTCCTTCCCGTCCCCGCCGTCGATGAACGGCGTGCATCGGTCGTATCACGCGGACGGGGGTTGTCGCGGCCGCCGCCAGGCTGTTGGTGCGAGGCATCACTCCTCGCAAAACCCTGCGCTTCCCCTCGGACGGCATGACCGATCTCCTGGCCTTCCTGTTTCCCGCCGTCTCGCCGAGCGGGCTCGCCGTCCTACTGCTGGCGACGCTGCTCGGCGGGCTCGTGCGCGGCTTCACCGGATTCGGCTTCGCCATGGTGTTCATGCCGCTGGCCTCGATGGTGATCGGCCCGGTCGCGGCGCTCGGGTTGATCTGGTGCATCGACGCGCCCTTCGCCCTGCCGATCGCGCTGCGCAACGCCAAGCACGCCGAATGGCGCGAGGTGGCGCCGCTCTTGCTGACCGCGACGCTGGCGCTGCCGGCCGGCATCTGGCTCCTGATCTGGCTCGACCGCGAGACGATGCGCTGGATCCTCGCCGGGCTGATCTTCGCCGCGGTCGCGCTGATGGCCTCGGGCTGGCGCTATCACGGCCGGCCGGGAATCCCGCTCTCCCTTGGGGTCGGCGTGCTGTCGGGGCTGTTCAACGGCATGGCCTCGATCGGCGGCATGCCGCTCGCCGTGTTCTGGCTCGGTGCCCAGCGCAACGACCGCCACAAGACCCGCGCCAATTTGCAGACGTTCTTCGGCTGCTCGACGCTGATCTCCGGCACCATCCTGTGGTGGAAGGGCATACTGACACTGTCGGCGCTGCTGATGGCGCTGCCGCTCTTCGCCGCCTATGGCGCCGGCATGTGGGCCGGCACCCATGGCTTCCGCCTCGCCAATGAGGCCACCTTCCGCCGCATCGCCTATGCGGTGATCTTCCTGAGCGCGCTGGTCAGCCTGCCGCTGTGGGACGGATTCGTGGGGCGGTAGCGCCGCCGCATCTATCCCTCAGCCCTCATCCTGAGGAGCGCCGCAGGCGCGTCTCGAAGGATGGTCCAGGAGGCTCCGGCATCATCTGGAGCATCCTTCGAGACGCCGTTTCACGGCTCCTCAGGATGAGGGCTGAGAGAGACAGGCTTACTCAGCCCAGCTTCGCCATCACCTCGTCGGAGATCTCGTAATTGGCGAAGACGTTCTGGACGTCGTCGTCATTGTCGAGCGCTTCCATCAGCTTCATCATCGAGGCGGCCTTCTCCTCGTCGAGCGGGGCCGTGGTCGTCGGCCGCCAGACCGGCTTGGCCGAGGCCGGCGCGCCCAGCGCCGCTTCCAGCGCCTTCGAGACCTCGTTCAGCGCGTCGAAGGCGCACAGGATCGTGTGGCCGTTCTCGTCGGAGATGACGTCGTCGGCGCCGGCCTCGATCGCCGCCTCCATGATCTTGTCGGCGTCGCCGGCCTCAGGCGGATAGCTGATCTCGCCGACGCGGTTGAACATGAAGGACACCGAGTTGCTTTCGCCCAGCGCCCCGCCCGCCTTGGTGAAGTAGGAGCGGACGGCGGACGCGGTGCGGTTGCGGTTGTCGGTCAGCGCCTCGACGATGACGGCCGCTCCGCCCGGGCCGTAGCCCTCGTAACGGACCTCGTCGTAATTGTCGCCCTCGCCACCGGCGGCCTTGTTGATGGCGCGCTGGATGTTGTCCTTGGGCATGTTTTCGGCCCGCGCGGCGAGCACCGCCATGCGCAGGCGAGGATTCATGGCCGGGTCGGGCATGCCCATCTTGGCGGCAACGGTGATCTCGCGCCCGAGCTTCGAGAACAGCTTGGCCCGCACGGCATCCTGCTTGCCCTTGCGATGCATGATGTTCTTGAACTGGGAATGACCGGCCATGGAACCCGAACCTCTGCTGCCTTCTGGTGTTTCCGGCCCCGCGGCGGGGCTTGGCGCGTCCCGGCGGGCATTGCGCGCCTTATAGGCGCCGCCTTCGCCGCCACGCAAGCGAGAGCCGCCGCTGCGCGAAACGCGGGATAGGGTCGGATTCATGCGACCACGGCAACCCGACGTTAAGTCAGCCCGGCCATACTGCAGGCACACAGACGACTGCGGCGCCGAGCGCCGGCCGACCCCCTGCGGACACTGATGACCACCCAACACAGCAAGCTCGTCGCCGGGCAGGAGATGCGCCTTCGCGCCTTCCAGATCGGCGAAGCCGATCTGACGGCCCTGCGTCCCTATGCAGAGCAGGCCAGACGGTGCCTGCCACCGCTGCTGGACGAGATCCAGACCCAGTTTTCGCCCTGGCCGGAGACCGCGCGCGCCTTCGCCATCGCCGAACTGCGGGAGCTGAGGCTTGCCCACTGGATCAGGCTGACCTCGGGCGATCTCGGCGACGCCTTCCTCGATTCCGCCCACCGCCTCGCCTCGGCCCTGCAGCGCCATGACGTGCCGGCCCATGGCATCGCCATCGGCCACGCGCTCGTCACCAACCAGATCGGGATCGAGCTGGGCTTGGACCGGGCCTCTCTGCAGAAGCTTCGCTGGTGGCAGGGGCGCGAACGCAACCGGCGCATCGCCGCCCGCTCGGCGCTGAACAAGGCCGCCGCGCTCGACCTCGAGCTGCTGCTGGAAACCTATGGCCGTCTCCAGCATGAGGCGCGCGAGGAGACGCGATCCGAGATCGAGGGCTTCCAGGCGAGCATGCGCCGGGTCGTCGCGGCGGTAACCTCCGGTGCCAGCCGCGTCGAGGCTCTGGCCGCAACGATGAACGCCGTGGTGCAGGACACCGGCGCACAGGCGGTGATCGCCGCCCGTGCCTCGGACGACGCCTCCGATAACGTCCAGAGCGTCGCCAGCGCCACCAGCGAACTCACCGTCTCGCTCGATCATGTTGCCCAGGAGGTGACGCGCGCCGCCAGCATGGCCCACAGCGCCAATGCCGCCGCCGTAAAAACGGACGTCATCGTCAAGAGCCTCGCGACCTCGGCCCAGACCATCGGCTCGATCGTCGAGATGATCCGCACCATCGCGGCGCAGACCAATCTGCTGGCCCTAAACGCGACGATCGAGGCCGCCCGTGCCGGCGAAGCGGGTCGCGGCTTCGCAGTGGTCGCCACCGAGGTGAAGCAGCTCTCGGCCCGCACCGCCCAGGCCACCGACGAGATCGCCGCGCAGGTGCCCGCCATGCAGGCGGCGACCCATGAGGCGGTGCAGGCGATCGAGAGCATCGTCGCCTTCGTCCGCCAGATGCACGACACCACCGCGACGGTCGCCAGCGCTCTCGACCAGCAGCGCTGCGCCACGCAGGAAATCGCCCGCAGCGTCGATCTCGCGGCGGTCGGCACGCAGGAGGTCGCCCAGACCGTCTGCGGCGTCAGCGAGCTCGCCGCTACGGCCGGAGGCAGCGTCGGCGAGGTGCTCGGCCTCGCCGCCACGCTCTCGCGGGAAGCGGCCTCGCTGGCCAGCGCCTTCGAGGGGCTGATGGCGCGCAGCAACGCCGCCTGAAGACGGCGTCCGGCTCCGCTCAGGCCTCGTCCCAGGGCGGGGCGGCCGGCGCCAGATGCGGCCCCAACCGGACCGGCCAGACGGCCTTTGCCAGGCCCGTCCGGTCATCGATCTCGACGGCGACGCCGGACAGGCTGCCCTCTCCGGTCGCGGCTTCGAGCCGGGCCCCCGGCGTCTTCTGCAGGAAGCGCCGGATCGGCTCCTCCTTCTGCATGCCGAGGACGGAATCATAGTCGCCGCACATGCCGGCGTCAGACTGATAGGCCGTCCCTAAGGCCAGGATGCGCAGATCGGCGGTCGGAACATGAGTGTGCGTGCCGACGACGAGACTGGCGCGCCCGTCGAGGAAGTGCCCTGCCGCCTGCTTCTCGCTGGTCGCCTCGGCATGGAAATCGACGATCACGGCATCCGCCACCTCGCCCAGCGGGCAGGCGGAGAGCTCCCGCTCGAGCGCCTGGAAGGGGTCATCCAGCGCGTCCATGTAGACGCGGCCCATGACGTTGACGACGAGCACACGCGCGCCGTTCCTCGCCTCGATCACCGCCGCGCCGCGCCCGGGCGTGCCCTTGGGATAATTGGCCGGTCGCACCAGCCGGTCCTGCCGCTCGATGAAGACGAGCGCCTCGCGCTGGTCCCATGAGTGATTGCCGAGGGTCACCGCATCGGCGCCCGCCGCCAGTAATTCGTCGCAGATCGCCTCGGTGATGCCGAAGCCGCCGGCCGCGTTCTCGCCATTGATGACGACGCAGTCGAGCTGCCACTGCTGACGCAGCCGCGGCAGGCGCTCCTGCACCGCGACCCGCCCGGGGCGGCCGACGACATCACCGAGGAAGAGAAAACGCATGGGGCAGGTCCGGAGGCGCAAGAGGCTCCTCCGTGGCGCGAAAGCGGCCGGGAATCAACCGCTGCCCGCACCTGACGAGGATTGGTGCCTGACCTCGCCCACGACAAATTTAGAACAGGCGCGGGTCGTCCCGGGCGACCGGAGGGAGACCCGGGACCCATTCCGGAACCTATCCGGCATGGGCTCAGGAATGGATCCCGGATCGTCGCCGGTACTCGGCTTGTCCGGGATGACATCGCCGGGGCCTAAGAGCTGAAGCGACAGAACCAGAACCTGAGCCCAGACGCGCTCACCCGCAGCGGATCGTCTCGCGCTCGGTCACGATCCAGTCGAGGCGCCGGTCATGCGGCTCGTCCGGCACGGTGTCGATCTCCTGCGCGCCATAGGCGATGCCGATGCTCGTGACAGGGCCGATTTCGGCGAGCTTGGCGTCGTAATGCCCCTTGCCGTAGCCGATCCGGTAGCCGCGCCGGTCGAAGGCCGCGAGCGGCACGATCAGGATGGCGGGGACGACTTCGGGCTGGGCCGGGTCCGGCACCAGCGTGCCGAAGCCGCCGGGCACGATCGGCTTATAGGGCGCCCAGCGCCGGAAGATCATCCGCTTCGCAACGATGGCGGGCAGACAGAGCGGCAGGCCGCGCTCATGCAGCGCCTCGAGGACCGGCCTCGGATCGGCCTCCGATCGCATCGGCCAATAGGCCGAGACGGGACCTTCGGCCGCGTCGAACGCTGGCAGGGCGAGCACGCCTTCAGTGATCGCCTCGTCCCAGATCAGGCGGTCGTCGATCTCGAGCGCATCGCGCCGGGCGAGCGCCTGCTCGCGGAGGGCCGCCTTGCGGACAGCGGGGTCGGGCGGGGAAGGCATGTCGGTCATGGGAGAGTGCTGAGCCACCTCGGCCGTGGAGATTTCGATCCCGGGACACCTACTAAAGTAGGTGGGCGCCGTGTGTCCGGGTCCAGGGACCTGGTCAGGGACAGCTCCCTAGGGAGTCGTATGGGCCCGGGAATACAGTTTCTCGCACGCACCAGGCAGCCCAGCTTTGCCAATGTAGGGGGGACGCCGGCAAAGCGCCAGTGCCATGCGGGGTTCGCAGCGAAACCATGCACCGCTGGCGCCGGTCACCCTTGCGGGCTCGGCAGCAGGCTACGCGCGACCGCCTCGATCCGCTCGGCCGCGCCGACGAGCGCCTCCGCCGCCCGCTCCTCGACCTCGCCGATGCGTTCGTCGGCAGCACCGGCATCGCCCTGCAGCGCGGCCAGTTCCGCCTCCAGCCGCGCCACGCGCCGCTGCAGTTCCGAGGCCTCGTCGGCGACCATCAGCGCCGCCATGACGTGCAGACGCATGTCGCCGATCTCGCCGAAGGCCTGGCGCATCTCCTGGATCTTGCCGTCGAGGGACCGGGCGAGCGCCTCGAGGTGAGGCTCCTCCCCGTCCCCGCAGGCCATTCGGTAGGCCTTGCCGGCGATGGTGACGTTGACTTGCGGCATAACGCTCTCCGCTCAATCGTCCCGGCCGCCGGCGCCGGCCGGAGCCGGCTCCCGATAGGCTGGACCGGGTTGCGCATCCTCGTCGTCGTCGCCGGGTTCGTCGGTCTGCGCCTCGGCATCGACCCTGGCCCGCTCGATCACGGCACCGATGACATTCATCGCGCGCTGCAGCCGCTGGTCGACATCAGCGGCCGCGGTCTCGACATCGCCGAGACGCGCCGTTGCGCCATCGAGTTCAGCAGCTAGGCGCGCCCGGTCGTCCTGCATCAGCGCCAGTTCGGTTTCGAGATTGGCACGGCCGCGTTCGGCCTCGATGCGGCGGCGGGCCGCCGCCTCCAGCTGTGCCAGGGCGCCGTCCAGCCGCGCCAGGGCCTTGTCCACCATCAGGCTCGCCACCGAGGCTCTCCCTTCTGATCGAAGCCGGCTCACACGATTCGGACCCTAGACCAACTCGCACGAAAACGTGAATCGGCCGGGGCGGGATGCCTCTCCTTCGCAAGGGCTTGGGCGCAATTGTTGTCGCCGCATCGCAGCGAAACCACGTCGCAGCGCAACAAAATCCGGGACCGCGAAACCCCTCTCGCGAATTGACTCGCACCGAGCCCGCGGCCTAAGCCGGGCCACCATTCGTGACCGGAGCGCGGTCGGAAATCGGGCCGTCCCGGGTCCGCCGCCCGCGCATGAGGTGGGGCCATGGCCCCGCCCTCGCCAGACGGAGCCAGGAAGCACCATGACCACGATCGACCGTGCCCAGCACGACAAGCTCGCCAACGCCATTCGCGGGCTCGCCATGGACGGCGTCGAGAAGGCCAAGTCCGGCCATCCCGGCCTGCCGATGGGCGCCGCCGACGTCGCCACCGTGCTGTTCACGCGCGTGATGAAGTATGACGCGGCCGATCCGCGCTGGCCCGACCGCGACCGCTTCGTGCTCTCCGCCGGCCACGGGTCGATGCTGCTCTATGCCCTGCTCTATCTCACCGGCGTGCCGGGGATGGAACTCGACGACCTGAAGAAGTTCCGCCAGCTCGAGTCGAAGACACCCGGTCACCCCGAGAACTTCATGACCCTCGGCGTCGAGACCACCACCGGCCCGCTCGGCCAGGGTCTCGCCACCGCCGTCGGCATGGCGATGGCCGAGCGCATGCTCGCCGCCGAATTCGGCAAGAAGGTCGTCGACCACCACACCTATGTTCTGGCCTCCGACGGCGACCTGATGGAGGGCATCAGCCAGGAGGCGATCGCGCTGGCCGGCCACCAGAAGCTGAACAAGCTGATCGTGCTGTGGGACGACAACGGCATCTCGATCGACGGCCCGCTCTCGATCACCGACAATGTCGACCAGGTCGCGCGCTTCAAGGCCTGCGGCTGGCGCGCCGAGCGCGTCGATGGGCATGACCCCGACGCCATCGAGGCCGCGATCCAGCGCGCCCGCAAGTCCGGCAAGCCGACGATGATCGCCTGCAAGACGATCATCGGCTTCGGCGCGCCGAAGAAGCAGGGCACGTCCAAGGCGCATGGCGAGGCGCTCGGCGCCGAGGAACTGGAGGCCGCCAAGAAGAACCTCGGCATCACCGGCGGCGCCTTCGAGGTCGCGGCCGATGTGCTGAAGGCCTGGCGCGAGGCCGGCAAGGCCGGCGCCAACGAGCATGCCAACTGGCGCAGCCGTTTCGGCCTGCTCTCCGAGCGCAAGCGCGCCGAGTTCGAGCGCCGCCTCGCCCATGGCGTGCCGGCCAAGCTCGGCAAGGCGATCCTCGCCCACAAGAAGGCGCTGATTGCCGCGCCGCAGGCGGTCGCCACCCGCAAGGCCTCGGAGCTGGCGCTCGAGGCCATCACCCCGGTCATGCCGGAGCTGGTGATGGGCTCGGCCGACCTGACCCCCTCCAACAACACCCGCACCAAGGCGGCCGAGGACTTCACGCCCCGGACGCCCAAGGGCCGCTATGTCCGCTACGGCATCCGCGAGCACGGCATGGCCGCGGCGATGAACGGCATCACCCTGCATGGCGGCTTCCGCACCGGCGGCGGCACATTCCTGGTCTTCGCCGACTATGCCCGCCCCTCGATGCGGCTCGCCGCGCTGATGGGCCTGCCGGTCGTCTACGTCATGACGCATGACTCGATCGGCCTCGGCGAGGACGGGCCGACTCATCAGCCGGTCGAGCAGATCGCCTCGCTGCGGGCCATGCCGAACATGCATGTCTTCCGCCCGGCCGACACGATCGAGACGGCCGAAGCCTGGCAGTTCGCGCTCGAGAACACCAAGGGCCCGACCGTTCTGGCCCTCTCCCGCCAGAACCTGCCGCAGCTGCGCACCGACGCCACCGCCACCAACCGCTCGGCCAAGGGCGGCTACGAGCTGCTGGCCGCCGAAGGCGGCAAGGCGCAGGTCTCGCTCTTCGCCTCGGGCTCCGAGGTCGAGATCGCGGTCGCGGCCCGCAAGCTCCTGGCCGAGAAGGGCGTGCGCGCCCGTGTCGTCTCGGTCCCCTCGCTCGAGCTGCTGCTGGCGCAGGACGAGGCCACCCAGGCCGCGATCATCGGCTCCGCCCCGATCAAGATCGCCGTCGAAGCCGGCGTCCGCTTCGGCTGGGATGCCGTCATCGGCCATGACGGCACCTTCGTCGGCATGTCCTCCTTCGGCGCCAGCGGGCCCTACAAGGAGGTCTACAAGCATTTCGGCATCACGCCGGAGGCGGTCGCCGAGGCGGCGATGAAGCGCCACAACGGCTGAGGCATCGTCGCAGCGGGCGTGCCGGGGCACACAGGCAGGGCGCGGCCCGCTGTCGCGCGATCGCATCACTGTCCGCGCGCGCCGTCATCACGGTTTTTCACTTGCGTTCGGCCACGCTTTGGCCGAATTGCCCGCGTGAATGGCGCGCCAGCGCCTTGGTTCGGCGAATGAGAGGTTTGAGATGACGATCAAGGTGGCGATCAACGGCTTCGGCCGCATCGGGCGCAACGTCCTGCGCGCGATCATCGAGTCGAAGCGCAAGGACATCGAGGTCGTCGCGATCAACGACCTCGGCCCCGTCGAGACCAACGCCCATCTCTTCCGCTTCGACAGCGTCCATGGCCGCTTCCCCGGCCAGGTGATCGTCTCCGGCGACACGATCGATGTCGGCCGCGGCCCGATCAAGGTCACCGCCGTGCGCGATCCCAAGGAGCTGCCGCACAAGGCGCTGGGCGTCGACATCGCGCTGGAATGCACCGGCATCTTCACCACCAAGGAGAAGGCCGCGGCCCATCTCGCCGCCGGCGCCAAGCGCGTCCTCGTCTCGGCCCCCTGCGACGGCGCCGATCTGACGGTGGTCTACGGCGTCAATCACACGGCGCTGTCGGCCGAGCATCTCGTCGTCTCGAACGCCTCCTGCACGACCAACTGCCTCGCGCCGGTCGTGCGCGTGCTGCAGGACACAGTCGGCATCGACAAGGGCTTCATGACCACGATCCATGCCTATACCGGCGACCAGCCGACGCTGGACACCATGCACAAGGATCTCTACCGCGGCCGCGCCGCCGCCATGTCGATGATCCCGACCTCGACCGGCGCCGCCAAGGCAATCGGCCTCGTCATTCCCGAGCTCAAGGGCCGTCTCGACGGCACCTCGATCCGCGTGCCGACGCCCAACGTCTCGGTCGTCGACTTCAAGTTCATCTCCAAGCGCAAGACCACCGTCGAGAAGATCAACGAGGCCATCCTCAAGGCGAGCCGCCGCGGCCCGCTCAAGGGCATCCTCGGCGTGACAGACCAGCCGAACGTCTCGATCGACTTCAACCACGACCCGCACTCATCGACCTTCGCCCTCGACCAGACCAAGGTCATGGACGACAAGTTCGTGCGCGTGCTGTCCTGGTACGACAACGAGTGGGGCTTCTCGAACCGCATGAGCGACACCGCCGTCGCCATGGGCAAGCTCCTCTGACGTGACATGACCGACGGGGCCGCGCGGAAACGATGCGGCCCCGCTTCCTTCTCGAAACGAACGGAACGACCATGGCCAAGATCGAGCCGACCGTCGCCTCGCCCGCCGACACCGCGATGCCGACGACCGTCACGCCCGCCCCGAGCTATGGCGCGCCCGTGAACATCGGTTCCTCCATGACGGCCGGCGACGCCGCTCCCGTCACAGAACCGCGCCAGCTCGACCAGCTCTCCCGCATCGAGGAGAAGGCCGCGCGCATCGAGGAGAAGTTCGCCCGCTACGAGGCCGTGCTGACCCGCGCCGAGGCCTCGCTCGAGCGCAGCGCCCACAAGGTCGATGCCGCCGCCGGCACGATGGACTTCGCCGCCATCCGCGGCGAGATAGCCGCCCTGCGCTCGCGCATCGACGCCACGCCGCGCGCCGGCACGCTCTTCACCACCGCGATCGTCACCGCCCTGCTGACGGTGGCGCTGACCGTTCTGGTGCTGCGCTTCGGCGTGCCTGGCCTGTTCGGGAGCCTGCTCGTTCGATGACCGCCTTCAAGACCCTCGACGACGCCGATCTCGCCGGCAGACGCGCCCTCGTCCGCGTCGATCTCAACGTCCCGATGGAGGACGGCAAGGTCACCGACACCACCCGCATCGACCGCATCCTGCCGACCATCCGCGAGATCGCCGCTAAGGGCGCCAAGGTCGTGCTGCTCGCCCATTTCGGCCGCCCCAAGGGCCCCGACGCCAAGAACAGCCTGAAGCAGGTCGTGCCCGCCCTGGCCCATGCGCTCGGCCAGCCCGTAACCTTCGTGCAGGACTGCATCGGCGACGACGTCGCCAAGGCTCTCGCGGCCGCGAAGAACGGCGATGTGCTGCTGCTGGAGAACACCCGCTTCCACGCCGGCGACGAAAAGAACGACCCCGATTTCGTCAGGGCACTCGCCGCCAACGGCGATCTCTATGTCAACGATGCCTTCTCGGCCGCGCACCGTGCCCACGCTTCGACCGAAGGCCTCGCCCATGTCCTGCCGGCCTATGCCGGCCGCACCATGCAGGCCGAGCTGGAGGCGCTCTCCGCCGGCCTCGACAACCCCGCCCGCCCGGTCATGGCGATCGTCGGCGGGGCCAAGGTCTCGACCAAACTCGACCTGCTCGGCAATCTCGTGAAGAAGGTCGATGTCCTCGCCATCGGCGGCGGCATGGCCAACACCTTCCTCGCCGCGCGCGGCATCGATGTCGGCAAGTCGCTCTGCGAGCATGACCTCGTCGCCACCGCCCGCGAGATCGAGGACAAGGCGAAAGCCGCCGGCTGCGAGATCCTGCTGCCGGTCGATGCGCTGGTCGCGCGCGAGTTCAAGGCCAATCCCGGCCATCGCGTCGTGAAGATCGGCGAGGTCGCGGCCGAGGAGATGATCCTCGACGCCGGCCCGATGAGCGTCGCCGAGGTCGTGCTGAAGCTCGACACGGTGAAGACGCTCGTCTGGAACGGACCGTTCGGCGCCTTCGAGCTGCCGCCCTTCGACACGGCGACCGTCACCGTCGCGAAGGCGGCCGCCGCGCGCGTCAAGGCCGGCCAGCTCGTCGCGGTCGCCGGCGGCGGCGACACCGTCTCCGCCATGAACCATGCCGGCGTGGCCGACGACCTGACCTATGTCTCCACCGCCGGCGGTGCCTTCCTGGAATGGATGGAAGGCAAGCCGCTGCCAGGGGTGGAAGCGCTGCGGAAGGGCTGAGAAAGCCATCTCCTCAGCCCTCATCCTGAGGAGCGCTCCGCAGGAGCGCGTCTCGAAGGATGCTCCAGTTGGCGCTGAACTTCGCGTGCCTCGGCACGGTCCCTTAGGAAACCGGCTTGCGGCCAATGGGGCCGGTGCTACGCTCTGTCCATGGGCGACGCGAATGAAATCGGCGAAGACCGCCTGAGAAGCGCGATCCGGACGGAGGTCGCCTCAATCAGGCGAAGGGCGCGTTCGCGTGCAGTCACTGGCTCGCCGGACGAGGCGAGAGCGCGGACCTTGTTGCGAAGGCAAGCTTGGTCGCTGTCGTTGCGGGAACGCAGAGCAGAACTAACCGCGATGGAGGCCGAGATTGATCGGATGCTCCGGCTGGACGATCGCTTCTCCGCATGGCTGCGCAAGCGGCGGGACTGAGCCTAAGGTGCTAGCCCGCGGACGCTGAATCCGGCCTCCGATCGCCGCTTTGGCTTTGCCATCCGGCAAGCGGCGCACTACATCCTCCCCTATCCATGCCTCAAGGGGAGTGCCAACGTGGCCCGTATCACGCTTCGCCAACTGCTCGACCATGCCGCCGAGAACGACTACGGCGTGCCCGCCTTCAACATCAACAACATGGAGCAGGCGCTGGCGATCATGGCGGCCGCGGACGCCACCGACGCCCCGGTCATCATCCAGGCCTCGCGCGGCGCGCGCTCTTACGCCAACGACATCATGCTCAAGCACATGATGGATGCGGTCACCGAGATCTACCCGCACATCCCCGTCTGCGTGCATCTCGACCACGGCAACGAGCCGGCGACCTGCATGACCGCGATCCAGGCCGGCTTCACCTCGGTGATGATGGACGGCTCGCTCAAGGCCGACGGCAAGACTCCGGGCGACTGGGACTACAATGTCGGCGTGACCCGCACCGTGACGGAGATGGCCCATCTCGGCGGCATCTCCGTCGAGGGCGAGCTCGGCGTGCTCGGCTCGCTGGAATCCGGCGAGGGCGAGAAGGAGGACGGCCACGGCTTCGAGGGCAAGCTCTCCCACGACCAGCTCCTGACCAATCCGGACGAGGCGGTGAAATTCGTCGCCGAGACCAAGGTCGATGCGCTCGCCATCGCCATGGGCACCTCGCATGGCGCCTACAAATTCACCCGCAAGCCCGATGGCGCGATCCTGGCGATGCATGTCATCGAGGAGATCCACAAGAAGCTGCCGAGCATGCACCTCGTCATGCACGGCTCCTCCTCTGTGCCGCAGGACCTCCAGGACATCATCAACCAGTATGGCGGCAAGATGCCCCAGACCTGGGGTGTGCCGGTCGAGGAGATCCAGCGCGGCATCAAGCACGGCGTCCGCAAGATCAACATCGACACCGACAACCGCATGGCGATGACCGGCCAGATCCGGAAGATCCTCTCCGAGCATCCCGGCGAGTTCGACCCGCGCAAATATCTGAAGCCCGCCATGGAGGCGATGACGAAGCTCTGCAAGCAGCGCCTGCAGGAGTTCAACACCGCCGGCCAGGCCAGCAAGATCAAGCGCGTGCTCACCACCGCCGAGATGGCCAAGCGCTACGCCAAGGGCGAGCTCGACCCGACCTTCGGCAAGGCGGGCTGAGGCCAAGCCACAGCCGTCATTGCGAGCGCAGCGAAGCGATCCAGACCGGCGCGCATCCCTCGGATTGCTTAGTCGCTGACGCTCCTCGTGATGACGGTCCAGGCGCTCCCGCGAAAACGCCCCTACAAAAACGCCCGGCAATTTGCCGGGCGTTTCTGTGTGAAGGCATGGTCGGCTCAAGCCCGACCATGACGCTTGCGATCAAACGCCGATCTTGCCGCCGCCCTTCTTGGTGATCGCCACCACCGAGGGCCGCACCGGCATGTCCGGCTTGAAGTCCGGCCAACGGGTCGAGAGATCCTCGTAATAGGAGCGGCGGCCGAAGGCGGGCCAGTCCGGGCCGTCGTCCCCGGGGTGCTGCACGGCCACGAAGGCCGTAGTGTCGTCCGGCGTGAAGCAGGGGCCGCAGAGTTCGGCGCCATGCGGCACGCGGTAGAACAGCTTCGAGGTCCGGCGCGCGCCGCCCTCCGTGTCGACCGCCCAGAGCCCGTCGGTGCGTCCGGTTACATCGGGACCGTTGCCGTCGGTCGCGACCCAGAGCCGCCCGGCCGAGTCCACCACCGCATTGTCGGGCATGCCGAACCAGCCGCTCTTGGTCGTGTCGGTCGAGAAGGTCGCCCCGACCGCCGCGACCGAAGGATCGCCGCATTTCAGCAGGATCTCCCAGCGCCCCTTCGTGGCGGTGTGGTCGCCGCCCTCCTCGATGATCTCGATGATGTGGCCGAAGGCGTTCTTCGCCCGCGGATTGGCCGCATCGACCTGCTCGTCCTTGCGGCTCGAATTGTTGGTCAGCATCACATAGACCTTGCCGGTCACCGGATTGGGTGTGATGTCCTCGGGCCGATCCATCTTGGTGGCGCCGAGCAGGTCGCCGGCGCGGCGGGTCTCGATCAGCACATCGGCCTGGCTCTGGAAGCCGTTGGCCGCCGTCAGCGGGCCCTGCCCGAAGACCAGCGGCAGCCATTCCACCGTGCCGTCCGCCGCGAACTTCGCGACATGGAGCGTGCCGGTATCGAGCAGGTCCAGATTGGCCGCGCGGTTATTGGCGTCAAAGCGGCCCGCCGTGACGAATTTGTAGACATAGTCGAAGCGCTCGTCGTCGCCGAGATAGGCCACGACGCGGCCGTCCTTCGCCACGATCATGTCGGCGCCTTCATGCTTGAAGCGGCCGAGCGCCGAGCGCTTCTTCGGCACGGAGGTCGGATCGAACGGATCGACCTCGATCACCCAGCCGAAGCGGTTGGCCTCGTTGGGCTCCTTCGCCAGGTCGAAGCGCTCCTCGAACCGGCCCCAGGCATAGGGCGAGGACGGGATGGCAAGGCGCTTGTAGTTCGCCTCTTCGCGATGGCCCTCCGGCAGCTTGCCGGAGAAATAGCCGTGGAAGTTCTCCTCGCCCGACACGAAGGTGCCCCACGGCGTCATCGCGCCCGAGCAGTTGTTGAGCGTGCCCAGCACCTTGCGGCCGCTGGCATCGGCCCCTGTCCTGACGCGGTCGGTTCCCGCGACGGGGCCCGAGAGCTGCATCTCGGTGGCGACCGTGATGCGGCGGTTGTACTTGGAATCCTTCACCAGCGCCCATTTGCCGTCGGTGCGGCGGATTTCCGCGACGGTCGCGCCATGCGCCATCGCCTCGATCTTGAAGCGCTCGGGCGTCGCGTTCTTGAGGACCGGCTTGCCGTCCTTCATCTCGACCACGCCCGGGAACATCAGATGCGGGTTGGTGTATTCGTGATTGACGAAGAGCACGCCATGGGCGGACGGGTCCGCCGCGCCGGGCATCGGCAGATAGCCGACGAAGTCGTTGTTGTAGCCAAATTGCTGGGCCTGAGCCTCCGGCGTCTGCTTCGCCGGGTCGAAGGGGGGGGCTCCGGGGGTGATCGGGTCGCCCCAGCGCAGCAGGACCTGCGCGTCATAGCCCTCGGCGACGTGATGATCGGCATCGACGCCGGCCTCGACCTCCTTGAAGGCGAAGGCGGATTTCGCAGCCTGCGCCTGCGCCCGCTCGGCCGTCTCCAGCGCCAGCGTGCCGACGGTCGCCGAGATCGCCGAGACGGCGAGCGCGCCCTTCAGCAGGCCGCGGCGCGAGAAGCGCTGGGAGATCAACTCGCCCATCGTGGCGTTGTCGGTCGGATTCTGCGGCGCGGCGTCTTCATGCTCCAGAAGGCTGGCGCCGAAGGTCGATTCGTAGGGGCTGTCCTGGCTCATGGGTCCTGATCCCGGTGACATGCGCAGATTGGCATTGGAACAGATCGAGGCCTATCCGGCGAGGGTGACGCTGCGGTGACGACGGCGTCGGGCGGCCCTGCGCGGCCGGCCCTTCCGGCGCACCGCATATTCTGGTTCAAGGAGCCCCCGCCGCCGCAGAACCCGCATGTCCCTCCTGTTCTCAGCCCTCGTCGCCGTCTTTGTCGGCTTCGCCGCCTCGGTCGCCGTCGTGCTGGCGGCGGCGCAGGCGCTCGGCGCGACGCCGGCGCAGACCGTCTCCTGGATTGCGGGCCTGGCCCTGGCCAAGGGAGCGGCGAGCCTCTGGCTCTCCTGGCGCCACCGCCTGCCGATCATCTGCGCCTGGTCGACGCCGGGCGCCGCCCTCATCGCGGCCAGCAGCGGGCTCGACATGGCAGCCGCCATCGGCGCCTTCCTGCTCGCCGCGGCGCTGATGATGCTGACCGCCGCCTTCCGCCCGCTCGGCGCGCTGATCGAGAAGATCCCGATGCCGATCGCCGCCGCCATGCTGGCCGGCGTGATCTTCCGCTTCGTCGTGGCGGTCTTCGACGAGGCGCGGGTCTCGCCCGGCCTCGTCCTGCCGCTGCTGGCGGTCTTCCTGCTGGCGCGGCTGGTCAATCCCTTCCTGTGCGTCATCGCCGCGCTCGGCGTCGGCATCGCGGTCAGCTTCGCCACGGGGCTCGCCGCCTGGCCCACCGGCAGGCTCGCCCTCACCGGCCTCGAATTCGTCACACCGCGCTTCGATACCGCCGCCATGCTCGGCATCGGCATCCCGCTCTATCTCGTCACCATGGCGGCGCAGAACCTGCCCGGCTTCGCCGTGCTGCGCGCCGCCGGCTACCAGCCCCCCGTGCCGGCCTGCCTTTTCGTCACCGGCCTCACCTCCTTCCTCACCGCGCCCTTCGGCGCGCATATGGTCAACATGGCCGCGATCAGCGCCTCGATCTGCACCGGCCCCGACACCCATCCCGATCCGACGCAGCGCTGGAAGGCGGGCATCCTCTACGGCCTGCTCTGGCTCGCCATCGCCGCGACGGCCGGGCTGCTGCTCGCCCTCATCCTCGCCATGCCCAAGGCGCTGATCGTGGCGGTCGCCGGCCTCGGCCTCGTCGGCTCGCTGACGGGCGCCCTCACCCAGGCCACCGCCTCGGACGCGCATCGCTTCGCCGCCATCATCGCCTTCGCGGTGGCGGCCTCGAGCCTGACGCTGTTCGGCGTCGGCTCGGCCTTCTGGAGCCTCGTTGCCGGCCTCGGAGTCTTGACATTGGACGCCATCGCGGGCCGTTTGCGCGCAAGATCATGACCACGACCTCTCCCCCCACCCGCCTGATGCTCGTCACCCCGCCCGTGGCGGATGCCGAGGCGATGGCCTTCCGCCTGATGCAGGCCCAGGCCGGCGGCGATCTCGCCGCGGTGCTGCTGCAACTCGCCCCCGGCGACGAGCGCAGCCGGATCGAGCGCGTCAAGCGCCTCGCCGGCCCGGTCCAGGGCGCCAATGTCGCGCTCGTCGTCGCCGATTCCGCGCTCGTCGCGACGAGGGGCGGCGCCGACGGCGTCCATCTCGCCGGTGGGCCCGAGGCGATCGCCGAGGCGCGCTCGAGCCTCAAGGGCGAGCGCATCATCGGCGCCGGCGGGCTGCGCGCCCGCCACGACGCCATGGATGTCGGCGAGGCCGGCGTCGACTACGTCATGTTCGGCGAGCCGCGCCCGGACGGCTCCATGCCGCCACTGCCGGCCGTGATCGAGCGCGCCGGCTGGTGGGCCGAGATCTTCGAGACGCCCTGCGTCGCCTATGCGCCCGATCCGGACTCCGTCGCAGCCCTTGCCGAGACCGGCGCCGAATTCGTCGCGCTCGGCGCATGGGCCTTCGAGGAGGGCCGCGACCTGCGGGCCCTCGTCGCCGAGGCGAATGCGGCCATCGCCGCCTGCGCCGCGCGGAAGGCGGCGCGATGACAGGCCTGCGCCGGGCCCTCGCCGGGCTGTGGCTGGCCGGCCTCTCCTTCGCATCGCCGGCCGCCGCGGCCGAGCGTGACCTCGCCTATGGCGCCTATCAGACCGGCCACTACCGGCGCGCGCTCTCCGAGGCGCTCAAGCGCATCGAGGTGGACAGCAAGGACGCCGCGGCGATGACGCTGGTCGGCGAGATCTACCGCCAGGGCCTGGGCGTGCGACCGGACCAGAAGGTCGCCTCCGAATGGTATGAGCGCGCCGCCGAGCGCGGGGACGTCAACGCCGTCTACGCGCTCGCCATCGCCCTGCTCGATGACGCGAGTGGCCGGCGCGATCCCGCCCGGGCCGGCGCGCTGCTGAAACGTGCCGCCGCGGCGGGCCACCCCGCCGCCAACTACAACCTCGCCCTCGCTTTGCTGGCGACAGGCCAGCCGACCGATGAGGCCGAGGCCATCCGCAGCCTCGAGATCGCCGCGAGAGGCGGCATCCCCGACGCGCTCCATGCGCTGGCGACGCTGGCGCGGCAGGGCCGCGGCATGCCGAAAAGCGACGAGCAGGCGGCCCGCTGGATGGCACAGGCCGCCAACGCCGGTCATCTCCCGGCCGAGATCGAATATGCCATCATGCTGTTCAACGGCACCGGCGTCGCCTCCGACGAGGCCGCGGCGGCGCAACTCTTTCTGAGGGCGGCGGGCAAGGGCAATCCGATCGCGCAGAACCGCATCGCGCGGCTCTACCAGAGCGGACGCGGCATTCCCCCCGACTCGATCGAGGCGGCCGCCTGGCACCTCGCAGCACGCGCGAAGGGGCTGGACGACCCGGCCCTGGAGCAGCTCTTCGACCGGCTGAACCCGGAACAGCAGGCCCGCGCCGCCCGCCTCGCCGCCAGCCGGATCGAGGGCGCGGCCTTGACGGCGCCGTAACGGGCGAGCAAGGGACCGGGCGAGTTTCCCGAAGCCCTGCCGCGAGCGCCCGACGCGCCCCGAAGCCGGGCCCGCTGTCTGAACCGGATCCTGTCAAGCCGGGGTCCCACTGCTGCGCCGAACGGCGCGAACGAGGTTACCGATGATCCGCTCTCCCCTGATGACCGTGATGACCGACGCCGTGATGAAGGCGTCGCGTTCGCTGAAGCGCGACTTCGGCGAGGTCGAGAACCTGCAGGTCCTCGCCAAGGGTCCGGGCGACTTCGTCTCCAAGGCCGACCACAAGGCCGAGGAGATCCTGCGCGCCTCGCTCGAGAAGGCCCGGCCCGGCTATGGCTTCGTCATGGAGGAGAGCGGCGTCGTCCAGGGGACGGACGAGAGCAATCGCTGGCACATCGACCCGCTCGACGGCACCCATAACTTCCTGCGCGGCGTGCCGCACTGGAACATCTCGGTGGCGCTGGAGCGCGACAACCAGTTCGTCGCCGGCGTGATCTACGACGCCGCCAAGGACGAGCTCTTCATCGCCGAGAAGGGCAAGGGCGCCTATGTCAACAACCGGCGCATGCGCGTCTCGGGCCGTCGCGAGCCGAGCGAGATGCTCGTCGGCATGGGCGTTCCGCATATCGGCAAGGGCGGCCATCCGCTCTTCCTGCGCGAACTCGGCGCGGTGATGACCCGCTTCTCCAATGTCCGCCGGATGGGCTGCGCCGCCCTCGACATCGCCTATGTCGCCGCCGGCCGCTTCGACGCCTATTGGGAGCGCGAGCTCAACACCTGGGACTTCGCGGCCGGGGCCGTGATGATCCGCGAGGCGGGCGGCACCTTCGGCACGCTCGACGGCAAGCAGCCGACCATGGCCCGCGACATCATCTGCGGCAACGAGATCGGCGAGCAGGCCCTGCGCGCCGCGCTCAAGACGGTCTGAGCCGCGCAACCTCGCGGCCACAGCCGCGGCTTTGGTCATATCCCCTTGATCTTTCGCGCTTGATCATCGCGGCACGGGAAGCGACAGTCCCCCCGTGACGATGGCGAACGGATGATTAAGCATGGCGACTGAGGATCTGGCGGCCGAACGCGACATGGCCGCGCCCCCGCGGGAGGAGACGCGGTTCTCGCGCCCGCTGCGCTATGTCGTCCGCGCCCTCGTCTTCCTCGCGCTGATCGGCTTCCTCGGCTTCATCCTCCAGGGCGGCCTGATCACCGCCTTCATGACCAATCCGGGCCTGAACGGCCTGATCCTCGGCTCGCTCCTCGTCGGCGTCCTGATCGCGCTCCGCGAACTCTGGCGCCTCCATGCCGAGGCGCGCGCCGCCACCCGCCTCGCCGCGGCTCCCGCCGCCGCGGAGATCCGCCGCGGCGAGGTCATCGCGCCGCTCGGCCCGGTGCTGCCGGCGCTCGAGGCCCGCAGCCTCGCCCCCGCCCAGGCGGCGACCGTGCTCGAATCGATCGCGGTGCGGCTCGACGATGGCCGCGAGGTGCTGCGCTATCTGGCAGGCCTGCTCGTCTTCCTCGGCCTGCTCGGCACCTTCTGGGGCCTGCTCGACACGGTCTCCTCCGTCGGCAACGTCATCAAGAGCCTGCGCACCGGCGCGGAAGCCGGCGTGCTGTTCGACGAACTCAAGGCCGGCCTCGCCGCGCCCCTCGCCGGCATGGGCCTGTCCTTCTCCTCCTCGCTCTTCGGCATCGCCGGCTCGCTGATCCTCGGCTTCCTCGAATTGCAGGTCGCGCAGGCCCAGCGCCGCTTCCGTAACGAGATGGAAAGCTGGCTCGGCACGCGCACGGCGGCCGCGGGCGCTGCGCCGGGTCTGCGCTCGCTGACGGGCGACCCGCTGGCCGACAGGCTGGACCGGCTCGGCGCCGCCATGGCCGAGAGCGGCGCCAACAACCGCGCCGCGACCCAGGCGCTCGCCAGCCTCGCCGAGGGCATCCAGGGCCTCGTCCAGCACATGCGCTCCGAGCAGCAGCTCATCCGTGACTGGGTGGAAGCGCAGGCGGCCCGCGAGAAGGACATGAAGCGCCTGCTCGAGCGCCTCACCGCCGACAATGTGATGGAGCCCTGACGGCGATGGCCCTCTCCCGCTCCCACCGCCGCGACGAGGTCAATTTCTGGCCGGGCTTCGTCGACGCACTCTCGACGATGCTGATCGGCATCGTCTTCCTGCTCTCCGTCTTCGTGCTCGGGCAGTTCTTCCTGTCGCAGGAGCTGACCGGCAAGGACACGGCGCTGGAGCGGCTGAACCGGCAGATCTCGGAGCTGACCGACCTGCTCGCCCTCGAGCGCTCCTCGAACCGCCAGGCCCAGGAGAACCTGCAGCTCCTGCAATCCTCGCTGACGCGCGAGCAGGCCGAGCGCGGCCGTATCCAGGATCTGCTGGCCGCCCAGCCCGGCAACCAGGCCGCCCAGCTCGGCGAGGCGCAAAAGGCGCTCGAAGCCGAAAAGCAGCTCTCGGCCCGCGCCCAGGCCACCGTCGATCTCGTCAACCAGCAGATCCTCGCCATGCGCCGCCAGCTCGCGGCGCTGGAGGAGGCGCTCAGCGCCTCCGAGGCCAAGGACAAGGAAGCGCAGGCCCGCATCGCCGAGCTCGGCTCGCGGCTCAACGTGGCGCTGGCCCAGCGCGTCCAGGAGCTGGCGCGGTACCGCTCGGACTTCTTCGGCCGCCTGCGCCAGGTGCTCGGCACGCGGCCCGACATCCGCGTCGTCGGCGACCGCTTCGTCTTCCAGTCCGAGGTCTTCTTCGATGCCGGCCAGGCCGTGCTGAAGCCGGAGGGGCGTGGCGAGCTCGACAAGCTCGGCGCCATCATCGCCGATCTCGGCCGCGAGATGCCGCCCGACCTGCCCTGGATCCTGCGTGTCGACGGCCACACCGACAACCGGCCGATCCGCTCGCCGCAATTCCCCTCGAACTGGCACCTCTCGGCGGCCCGCGCCATCGCGGTCGTTGAATATCTCGTGACGAAGGGCATCCCGGCCGACCGCATCGCCGCCACCGGCTTCGGCGAGTTCCAGCCGCTCGACGTCGCCAACACCGACGATGCCTGGCGGCGCAACCGCCGCATCGAGTTCAAGATCACCGAGCGGTGAGACGCGTGAGGCAGGATCGGGCACTGGCCTGGGGGGCCGCCATCGTGCTCGCGGCCACGGTCGCAGCCGCCGGCGCGGCCCTCGCCGAACCGCGCGGCTCGGTGATCGAGGAATGCGCCGCCTGCCATGGGCTCGACGGCATCGCCCGCGACACCGAGGTGCCGCATCTCGCCGGCCAGAACGAGCGCTATCTCTTCAATCAGATGATGGCGTTCCGGAGCGGCAAGCGCACCCACAAGGAGATGCGCTACATGGCCCGCCATATGAGCGGTCAGGAGATCGCGGCGCTCGCCGCCTATTACGCCGCGCTGCCGCCCCGCTGACCACCGCCGACCGGAGCCCGCCATGCTGCCCGCCGAGCCTGCCGACGCCGCCGCCCGCCGCTCCCGACCGCTGACCATCTGCTACCCTGTCGAGAGCCTGCCGAAGCCCGACATGGCGATGCTCGGCCGCGCCCGACAGGATCTCACGAAGATCGAGGAGGTCGTGGTCGCACCCCGCGACGCCGAGGCCTTCCGCGTGCAGGCCGGCCAGTTCTTCCGCATCGTCGGCGTCGACGGACCTCAGGTCGGCGATCTCAACCTCTGGAACGCGCACGACCTCTCCGAGCGGTTCTTCAGCGGCAAGACCCGCCAGCTTCATGCCACCCATGTCTCGACCGGCGACCGGCTCTGGAGCAGCCTGCCGGCCCTGCGGCCGCTCGCGACGATCACCCACGACACCCTCGCCTGGTACGGGATCGACGCCGATGGCGGGGCCGTGCATGACGTGATCGGGACGCGCTGCGACCCCTACACCAACCGCCTCCTCTCGGGCGGCGACTATCACCAGTGCTGCCATTCCAACCTGACGCGCGCGCTGGCGAAGGCCAAGGGCCTGCCCGTGACGGAGGCCGAGCGGCATGTCCACGACGTGCTCAACGTCTTCATGTGCACCGGCTTCACCCGCGGCACGCATCAATACTTCATGAAGGCGAGCCCGGTGCGGCCGGGCGACTACATCGAGTTCTTCGCGGAGATCGACCTGCTCGGCGCGCTCTCAGCCTGCCCGGGCGGCGATTGCAGCGCGACCCATTCGAGCGACGCCGCCGCCTGCTATCCCCTCAGGGTCGAGATCTACCGCACGGAGCCCGAACTGCTCGCCGGCTGGGCCTCCCCGCCCGCGAGCGCCTATCCGCGCACGCATGGCCTTTGACGCGACCACCGCGGCGCGAGTTGACAAGGCTGCCCTTGCGGCAGTCAGATCAGGTGACGCGATGGTTCCGCTGGGGGGCGAGATGAGAATGGCAGGATTGGCGGCGGTTGCCGCCATGGCGATGATCGGCACGCCGGTCGCCGCCCAACAGCAGCAGACCGAGATCGTCTTCTGCAACAAGACCGGCTCGAAGATCTTCACGGCTCTGGCCAATGTCCCCCAGACGACGAAAAAGTGGACGCTGACGGCCTGGCAGACGATTCCCGCCGGAAGCTGCAAGAGCGTCGCCCGGCTGAACACGGCGCTGTTTTACTACTATGCCGAGAAGGAGGGCCGGACCTATCACTGGCCGGGCCAGTCGGGCGTCGACAAGACCTTCTGCGTCCCTTCCCGCGCGATCACGCGCGAGATCGTCGGCGGCACCTGCCCGGCCGGGGAGCGCAGCGTCGGCTTCAAGGGCACCGTGCCCAACCCCGGCAAGTACACGATCAACCTGACCTCGTGAACTGAGGCGGCCGCCGGGTCCGGCGCTCAGGCCGCTTCCAGCCCGAATTGCAGCGAGGCCAGCCGCGCATAGAGCCCGCCGCGGGCCTTCAGCTCGACATGGGTGCCCTCCTCGACGACGCGGCCGTCCTCCATCACCAGGATGCGGTCGGCGGAGAGGATGGTGGCGAGGCGGTGCGCGACGACGAGCGTGGTACGCCCGCGCATCAGCCGGTCGAGCGCATCCTGAACCGCCCGCTCGCTCTCGGAATCGAGCGCGCTCGTTGCCTCGTCCAGCAGCAGGATCGGCGCGTCCTTCAGCACCGCGCGCGCGATCGCGAGACGCTGGCGCTGGCCGCCCGACAGTGTCACGCCGCGTTCGCCGACGATGGTGTCGTAGCCCTGCGGCAGATCGCGGATGAAACCGTCCGCCGCCGCCAGCCGGGCGGCGTCCTCGATCTCGGCCTGCGTCGCCTCGGGGCGCCCATAGGCGATGTTGTCGCGCACCGAGACGCCGAAGACGGTCGGCTCCTGCGGCACCAGCGCAAAGCGCTGCCGCCAGGCTTCCGGGTCGACCTGCGGCCCGGCCATGCCGTCGACGAGGACGCGCCCCGCGCTCGGATCGTAGAACCGCAGCGCCAGCTGCAGCACCGTGCTCTTGCCGGCGCCAGAGGGGCCGACCAGCGCGACGCGCTCGCCCGCCCGCACCGAGAAGGTGAGATCCGACAGCGCCTCGACGCTGCGGCCGGGATAGCTGAAGGAGACGCCCTCGAAAGCGAGTTCGCCACGCGCCGGCTGCGGCATCGGTGCCGGGTTCGGCGGCGCCGCGATGGCCGGCTTCAGGGCGAGGATCTCGCCGAGCCGCCCGGCCGCGCCGGCCGCGGCGGACACATCGCCATAGACTTCCGAGAGCTGGCCGAGCGAGCTCGCCGCCAGCACGGCATAGAGCAGGAACTGCGACAGCCGCCCGCCGGTCATGCGCCCCTCAAAGACCTCCGTCGCCCCCGTCCAGAGCACCCAGACGACGCTGGCGCTGACCAGGAAGATCGCGACGCCCGAGAGCAACGCGCGCGAGGCGGTGGCGGCACGCGAGGCGGCATAGGCCTCGTCCGAAGCCTGGCCGAAGCGCGCTGCGGTCTGCCGCGCCGCGCCGAAGGACTGCATGGTGCGGATCGCACCGACCGCCTCCGAGGCGAAGGCGGAGGCGTCGGCGAGCCGGTCCTGCGCCGCCCGGGCGCGCCGGCGCACCGAGCGCCCGGAGAACACCAGCGGCAGCACGATCAGCGGGATCGCGCCGATGACGATGGCCGAGAGCTGCGGGCTGGTCGCGATCATCAGCGAGAGCGCGCCGATGGTCATGATCGCGTTGCGCAGCGCAATCGAGGCCGTCGAGCCGAAGGTCGACTTGATCTGCGTCGTGTCGGCGGTGAGCCGCGAGACGAGGTCGCCCGCCCGGCTGGAATCGAAGAAGGCGGGCTCGAGCCGCGTCAGATGCGCGAAGACGTCGGCCCGCAGATCGGCGACGATGCGCTCGCCCACCGTCATCACGAGGTAGAAGCGCGCCGAACTCGCCAGCGCCAGCACCGCGACCACGCCGATGAGCAGCACGAAATAGCTGTTGGCGAGTTGCTGCTCGCCGCCGGAGAAGCCGACATCGATCACCCGCCGCACCGCGACCGGCAGCGCCAGCGTCGCCGCCGAGGCGATGACGAGCGCCAGCAGGGCGAGCGCGATGCGCCCGCGATATCTCAGGGCATAGGGCCAGAAGGACGCCAGGGAACGGAAATCCGGCCGTGCTTTGGTATCGTCTTTTTCGGCTGCGGGCACGCGTCTTCGTCCTGTTCTGCTTGCGCTGTCGGCCCGGCTGAGATATGTGCACGCGACTTCACGACAGGCTCATACGAATTTTTCGACGGGCCGGGCAGGCTTGCCTGCTTGTCGACCACGCCCGTTCTCGACGTTTGAGGATTTAGCCATGGCCAAGACCGGCATCCACCCCGACTACCACACCATCAAGGTCGTCATGACCAATGGCACGGAATACTTCACGCGTTCGACGCTCGGCAAGGAGGGCGACACGCTGAACCTCGACATCGACCCGACGACGCATCCGGCCTGGACCGGCGGTTCGCAGCAGATGCTCGACCGTGGCGGCCGCGTCTCGCGCTTCAACTCGCGTTTCGCCGCGATCGGCTCCCTCGGCAAGAAGTGATCTGCCGGCGGGTTCGCCCGCCTGCGCTGATTTGAATCAAGAACGGCCCGGTCTTTCGACCGGGCCGTTTCGTTTGGGCGGGTGCCGGGCGCGGCGATCGGCCGCGTGCGGAATCGTCAGAGTGCGAGGCCGAGGCGGGCCTGCAGGCTGGCGAGCTGGTCCTGGACGGGGTTGGCCTTCTCGGCCGGAGCCGGGGCGTTCATCTGGCCCTCGAGATGGCGGATGCGGGCCTGCAGCCGGAAGGAATGGGCGATCAGGTCCTGAAGCCCCTGCGGCAGGCGCTCCAGCTCGGCCGCCGTCCCGGACACGCCGGTCTCGGGGATGCGGACCTTGGCGTTTTCGGCGCGCGCCTGCTCGGCCGTCATCTCGCCCTCGGCGACGGCCCGCTGCACCAGCAGCCAGGAGGCGATCTGCATCAGCCGCGTCGTCAGGCGCATGCTCTCCGTCGCATAGCCGAGCGCGACCTCGCGCGGCAGCGCGGCCGAAGCGGTCCGGCCCTCGCCGTCGAGATAGGCCGCGGTCTGCTCGACCAGGCCCATGCCCTCGCGGAACAGCGCCATGAAGGCATCGGACTTCACGAAGCCGCGCGCGAAGGAGATCGCGCCGTCGTCGCTGGTGGTCTCGCGGATCAGCAGGTCGTTCATGGCCTTGTCTCCCATCGGCACAACGCCGTGTCCGCTTGGCACGCGTCACGGCTCATGCCGTCGATGTCGCAAGGATAGCGCCGATGGGCGGGCGCCGCGTCGGTAACGTCTGGTTAACCTTAACGCGGGTACAGACCATAAAAAAAGAGCCGCCCGAAGGCGGCTCGAAGGTCAACAGGGAGGCGTCAAACAGAGCGGGCAGGAGCCACTCGCATCCAGACAAACTGGATGATCCGATTCATACTTTGGAATCGTTAAGAGCCCCTTAACGCGGACGCCATCAGCCGCTTTTTCAGCCGGGTTTCCGAAAAAAAGCATCGGCCGCGCTGCGCGAGGCGTCCTTCTTCGCCCGCGCCTCGGTCAGCCGCTCGATCTCGGCCTTCAGTGCCGCCACGCGCAGGTCGATCTCCGCCAGCGACAGCATCGACAGATCCTGCCCGATCTCATGGACGGGCTTGGGCTTGGGGCGGTCATCATCGGAAAACAGCGACATCGGCGGCTCCTTCGGCTCGTTTGCGCCGAGGTTACCGCTCTGCCCGGCCCGGCGCCACCGGCCGGAAACACCCTGCGCCGCACCGCTTTTTCTTGGACAGGCGGGCGGGCTGAGTCTATAAGCCGGCCATCCTGTTCATCGTCGATGATTTGGATGGCCGGCCGAGGAGGCCGGTCGGCGCCCGAGAGCTATTGCCCGCGACGTTGACCCGGCCCCGCGCCGGATTCCGAGATTCCAGGAGACAGCCCCGTGTCGTTACCTCCGCTGATGCCGAAAGCCACCGCGGTCTGGCTGGTCGAGAACACGTCCCTGACCTTCGAGCAGATCGCCGAGTTCTGCAAACTTCACCCACTCGAGGTGCGCGGCATCGCCGATGGCGAGGTCGCGGCCGGCATCAAGGGGCTCGACCCGATCACCTCGGGCCAGCTCACCCGCGAGGAACTCGAGCGCGCCAGCAAGAACCCGGCCCACCACCTCAAGCTCGCCGAGCGCAAGGTGAAGGTGCCCGAGATGAAGAAGACCAAAGGCCCGCGCTACACCCCCGTCTCGAAGCGCCAGGACCGGCCCAACGCCATCCTCTGGCTCCTGCGCAACCATCCCGAGCTCAAGGACGCGCAGATCATCCGCCTGATCGGCACGACCAAGTCGACGATCGCGCAGATCCGCGACCGCACCCACTGGAACGCCCAGACGCTCTCGCCGATCGACCCGGTCAGCCTCGGCCTGTGCTCGCAGATCGACCTCGACTTCGAGGTCGGCCGCGCCGCCAAGGACCGCCCGGCCATGGTCGCCGAGATCGGCTCGACGCTGCTGCCGGCCGAGGAGACCACGGCGCCGGAGCCCACGCCGCTGAGCCAAACCTTCGCCGACATGGGCAAGCCCAAGCGCGAGGAAGAGGCGGCGATCGACGTCGATTCCGTGTTCGCCAAGCTCAAGCAGATGAAGCGTCCGGTCGACGAGGACGACGAGGCCTGAGGCGGCGGCGGCTTGCCGATGGCGGCTCGCCCTGACACCTTGCCGGCATGAGTGCCGGACTAGCCTTCACCTTTCTCGGAACCGGCGCGCCGCCTGTCAGCCTGCGGCGCGCCGGTCCCTCTCATCTCGTCGAGGCCGGCGGCTGCAAGCTGCTGATCGATTGCGGCTCGGGTGTCAGCCAGCGGCTGGTTGCGAGCGGACATCGCGGCGCCGACATCGATCTGCTGATCGTCACACACGAGCATTCCGACCATCTGGTCGACTTCTATCAGCTCGTCATCTCCTCCTGGCATCAGGGCCGCAACCGCCCCTGGCGGGTGCTGGCGCCGGCCCCTGCGCTGGCCAATCTGCGGGATCAGTACGAGGCCTTCGCGCGCGAGCGTCACCTGCGCATCGCCTTCGAGCAGCGCCCCGATGCCAGCGGCCTCGATATCGTGTTCGAAGAGTTGCAGGAGGGGCCGGTCGCCGGCCTCCAGGGCCTCTCCGTGACGGCCTTCCTGGTCGACCACAAGCCGGTCGAACCGGCCTTCGGGCTGACGCTGAGCGACGGCACGAGCCGGATCGTATTCTCCGGCGACACCCGCCTCACGCCGACGCTCGAGCAGGCCGCCGAGCACTGCGATCTGCTCGTCAGCGAAGTCTATGTCGAGAGCCAGATGCCGGTCGTCGCCGGCGTCCGCACGGCCGCCACCGTCGCAGCCGTGAAGAGCTACCACATGACGCCGCAGGTGGTCGGCGATCTGGCACGCCGGAGCGGGGCGAAAGCCCTGGCGATCACGCATATCGTGCCGCCCGCAGCCGATACGGCGCTGGTCGCTGAAGAGATTCGCGCGAGCGGCTATGCCGGTCCGCTGATCATCGGCGAGGATCTGATGCGGCTGGAATGGCCAAAGCGCCTGCTGCGATGGAACGGCGCGACCATCGGCCTCTAGCCCGACGATCCGCGCAGGGCGCGCCCTATCCCAGCCCCTTCGCCTTCAGCGCCAGCCCGATCTCGTCCAGCACCGCCGGGTCCTCGATCGTCGCCGGCATGGCGTAGTCCTCGCCATCGGCGATCTTCTTCATCGTCGCGCGCAGGATCTTGCCGGAGCGCGTCTTCGGCAGCCGCCCAACCGTCAGCGCCAGCCGGAAGGCGGCGACGGGGCCGATCTTCTCGCGCACCAGCGCCACCAGCTCGCGCTCGACGGCATCCGGGCTCTGGGTGATGCCGGATTTGAGCACGACGAAGCCGCAGGGCTGCTCGCCCTTGAGCGCGTCGCGGATGCCGACGACGGCGCATTCCGCCACCGCCGGATGCGAGGCCAGCACCTCCTCCATGCCGCCCGTCGAGAGGCGGTGGCCGGCGACGTTGATGATGTCGTCGGTGCGCCCCATGATGAAGACATAGCCGTCGGCATCGATGAAGCCGGCATCCGAGGTGTTGTAGTAGCCCGGGAAGGCCGCGAGATAGGATTCGACGAAGCGCTCGTCGGCCTGCCACAGGGTCGGCAGGGCGCAGGGCGGCAGCGGCAGCTTGATGACGATCGCGCCCATCGTGCCGGGAGGCACCGGCCGCCCGCCCTCGTCGACGCATTGCACGTCGTAGCCCGGCATCGGCACCGTCGGCGAGCCCGGCTTGACCGTGAGCAATTCAAGGCCGATCGGGTTGCCGACGATCGGCGAGCCGGTCTCGGTCTGCCACCAATGGTCGATCACCGGCACCTTCAGGATATCCTGCGCCCAGACCAGCGTGTCGGGATCGGCCCGCTCGCCGGCCAGGAACAGCGCCCGGAAATGCGAGAGATCATAGGCCGGCAGCAGCCTGGCCTCCGGATCCTCCTTGCGGATGGCGCGGAAGGCGGTGGGCGCCGTGAACAGCACGACCGCCTTGTGCTCGGCGATCAGCCGCCAGAAGGCACCGGCATCGGGCGTGCCCACCGGCTTGCCCTCGTAGAGCACCGAGGTCGCGCCCTGGATCAGTGGTGCATAGACGATGTAGCTGTGACCGACGACCCAGCCGACATCCGACGCCGTGATCATCACCTCGCCCGGCTTCACGCCGTAGAGATTGTCCATGGTCCATTTCAGCGCGACCATGTGGCCGCCATTGTCGCGCACCACACCCTTGGGCTTTCCCGTCGTGCCCGAGGTGTAGAGGATGTACAGCGGGTCGGTCGCCGCGACGGGGACGCACTCCGCCCGTCGCCCCTGCGCCTTGGCGGCCGCGACCAGCATGCGCCAGTTCTTGTCGCGGGTCGCATGCATCGAGGCCTCGGCCTGCGGCCGCTGCAGGATCAGGCAGGTCTGCGGCTTGTGCGCGGACAGGTCGATCGCCTGGTCGAGCAGCGGCTTGTATTCGACCACGCGGCTGGGCTCGATGCCGCAGGTCGCGGCCAGGATCACGCGCGGCTTGGCATCCTCGATGCGTGTCGCCAGCTCCTTCGCCGCGAAGCCGCCGAAGACGACCGAATGCACCGCGCCGATACGGGCGCAGGCCAGCATGGCGAAGGCCGCTTCCGGCACCATCGGCATGTAGAGGACGACGCGATCGCCCTTGCCGACGCCGAGATCCTGCAGCACGGCCGCGAGCGCCCCGACCTCGTCGAGCATCTGCGCATAGCTGAAGACCGCCTTGGTGCCCGTGACCGGGCTGTCATGGATCAGCGCCGGCTGCTCGCCGCGCCCGTCGCGCACATGCCGGTCGAGCGCGTTGAAGCAGGTGTTGCAGGTCGCGTCCGGGAACCAGCGCCCATAGGCGCCCTGCGAAGCGTCGAAGATGCGCTGCGGCGGCGAGATCCAGTCGATCGCCAGGGCTGCCTCCGCCCAGAACCCCTCCGGATCGGCCTGCCAGCGCCGATAGATCTCGCCATAGCGGCCCGTCTCCGTCATGGCACCCTCCCCTCGTTCTTTTTCTCGCCATCCCTTTCCAGAGGCATGGCCCGGCGTCGAGAGCGACTTTCGCACATGGCGCCCCCGCGCCCTTGATCTTCTAACGCGGCGCGGGAGATGCCACGGTTGATCTGGCGCAACGGCCGCCCTTAGCCTTTCGGACCTCCCACGCGATGCTGCTCGACCCTGCCTTCTTCGCCGCCATGGTGCCGGCGGTCATTCTCATGGGGCTTTCCAAGGGTGGTTTCTCGGGGCTCGGCCTGCTCTCGCTGCCGCTGATGGCGCAGGTCGTCTCGCCGGTGACGGCGGCCGCGATCATGCTGCCGGTGCTGATGTCGCAGGATGTCGTGACTGTCTGGTCCTACCGCCGCGATTTCGACCGGCGCACGCTGGCGACGCTGCTGCCAGGCGCCGCACTCGGCATCTTCGCGGGCTATCTGCTGGCGGCGCGCGTCGCCGACGGCGCCGTGGTCCTGGCGATCGGCCTGATCTCGGTCGTCTTCGCGCTGCGCAACCTCGTCTCCGGTGGCAAGACGGAACTGCCGCCGGCACGGTCGAACTACCCGCAGGGCACGTTCTGGGGCGCGCTCTCAGGGTTTACCAGCATGATCGCCCATGCCGGCGGGCCGCCCTACCAGATCTACACCATGCCGCTGCGGCTGCCGCCGGCCGTCTTCGTCGGGACGGGTGCGATCTTCTTCGCGCTGATCAACATCATCAAGGTCTTCCCCTATATCGCGCTCGGCCAGTTCACGACCGCCAACCTCACCGCCTCGCTGGCGCTGCTGCCGGTCGCCATCGTCTCGACGGTTGCCGGCGTCTGGCTGGTCCGGAAGGTCCCGGTGAAGCGCTTCTACCGGATCATCTACGGCCTGCTCCTGCTGGTCGGGCTGAAGCTGACCTATGACGGGCTGAAGGGTCTGCACTGGCTCTGACGCGAGATGCCCCTGCCCCCTTGCGCCCTATCGGACAAAGGGATGGATTACGGTGAAGGCCCGCAGAGGCTAAGCCGACCGGGAGGGGACACCGCATGACGACATCCGCCTACGACACCGATCTCGACCGCAACCCGGCCAACCACCAGCCGCTCTCGCCGCTGCCCTTCCTCGAGCGTGCCGCGAGCGTTTATCCGGACCATATCGCGATCATTCACGGCCCCATGCGCCGCAGCTATGCTGACTTCTACGCCCGCGCGCGCCGCCTCGCCTCGGCGCTCGCCCGCCACGGCATCGGCAAGAACGACACCGTCGCCGCCATGCTGCCCAACACCCCGGCCATGCTCGAATGCCATTACGGCGTGCCGATGTGCGGCGCCGTGCTCAACACGCTCAATACCCGCCTCGACGCGGCGATCATCGCGTTTTCGCTCGACCATGGCGAGGCCAAGGTCCTGATCACCGACCGGGAGTTCTCGAAGACGATCAAGGAGGCGCTGGCGCTGTGCAAGGCGAAGCCCCTCGTCATCGACTATGACGACCCCGTCTATGACGGGCCCGGCGAGCGGCTCGGTAGCCTCGAATATGAAGAGTTCGTCGCCGCCGGCGATCCCGATTACGCCTGGGTCATGCCCACTGACGAGTGGGATGCGATCGCGCTGAACTACACCTCCGGCACCACCGGTGATCCCAAGGGCGTGGTCTATCACCACCGCGGCGCCAATCTGCTGGCGACCTCGAACATCCTCACCGGGCAGATGGGCCGGCATCCGGTCTATCTCTGGACGCTGCCGATGTTCCACTGCAACGGCTGGTGCTTCCCCTGGTCGATCTCGCTCGTCGCCGGCACCCATGTCTGCCTGCGACAGGTGCGCGCGAAGGCGATGTATGACGCGCTCGCCGACCATGGCGTGACGCATCTCTGCGGCGCGCCGATCGTGATGTCGGCCCTGCTCAACGCGCCCGCCGAGGAGCGCCGCGATTTTCCCCAGACGGTGTCCTTCTTCACCGCCGCCGCCCCGCCGCCGGAGGCCGTGCTCGCCGGCATGAAGCAGGCCGGCTTCGAGGTGACGCATCTCTACGGGCTCACCGAGTGCTACGGCCCCGCCGTGGTCAACGACTGGAACCGTGACTGGGACGCCCTGCCCGCTCCCGAGCAGGCCGTGCTGAAGGCGCGCCAGGGCGTGCGTTATCCGGCGCTGGAAGGGCTCGACGTGCTCGATCCCGAGACGATGCAGCCCGTCCCGCGCGACGGCGCCACGCTGGGCGAGGTCATGATGCGCGGCAATGTCGTGATGAAGGGCTACCTCAAGAACGCGAAATCGACGCAGGCCGCCTTCGCCGGCGGCTGGTTCCATACCGGCGATCTCGGCGTGCGCTACCCCGACGGCTACATCCAGCTGAAGGACCGCTCCAAGGACATCATCATCTCCGGCGGCGAGAACATCTCCTCGATCGAGGTCGAGGACGCGCTCTACAAGCACCCGGCGATCCAGGCCGCCGCCGTCGTCGCGCGGCCGGACGAGAAATGGGGCGAGACGCCCTGCGCCTTCGTCGAGCTGAAGCCTGGAAAGACAGCCACCGAGGCCGAGATCGTCGCCTGGTGCCGCCAGCACCTCGCCGCCTTCAAATGCCCGAAGACCGTGATCTTCACCGAGGTCCCCAAGACCTCGACCGGCAAGATCCAGAAGTTCAGGCTGCGCGAGATGGCCAAGGCCTTGTGACCGCCGTCACTCCTTGGCCGGAGAGGGCGCGGCGGCCGCAGGCGGTGTCGCGGCCGGCGGGGGAGCCGGCGCCGTCCATGTGCTGATCCAGGTTTCAGACAGGGTCCGCCCACGGGCTTTCAGAAAGAGCCGCAGATCCGCCGTCTGCCCGTCCGGGAGGCTGGCGTCGATAATGCAGCGGAAGCCACCGGCCGCCGGATTGGGCTGCAGGATACGCGTGCCGATCGAGCCCGCCGTCACCGAGGCCTCGAGTTCGACACGGTCCGGGTCGGCGAGATAATAGCCGAGATCGCCCCCGGCGAAGTCGACGATGAAGCGCTTGGTGCCCTGGCCGGCGACATGCCCGTCCTCGACATCCGAGCCCGCGAAGCTGTGTCGCGTCTGTGCGTAAGGGTGCAGTTCGTCCGTCGTCGACAGGGCGGTGATGCGATAGCGGAACTCGGAGGGCTCGCCGGTCGGCAACGGCGTGTTCGGCGTCCAGCAGGCACCGATGTTGTCGAAGGCCTCATTGTCGGTCGGGATCTCGATCAGCTCGACACGCCCCTCGCCCCACTCGCCCTGTGGCTCGACCCAGTAACCCGGCCGGGCATGGTAATGCGCCTCGAGATCCTGATAGTTCCCGAAATCGCGGTCGCGCTGCATCAGGCCGAAGCCCTTGGGATTGGTGCCTGCGAAGCTCGAGATGCGCAGAGCCTTCGGATTGCGCAGCGGCCGCCAGATCCACTCGCCGCTGCCGGCCTGCATCATCAGCCCGTCCGAATCGTGGATTTCGGGGCGGAAATCGCTGCGCTGGGCGAGATCGCCCTCGCCGGCCTGGAACATCGAGGTCAGCGGCGCGATGCCGATGCGCTCGATCGCCTTGCGCGGAAAGATCGTCGCTGTGACGTCGACATGCGTCGTCGCGCCGGGCCGGACGACATAGCGATAGGCGCCTGCCACCGAGGGCGAATCGAGCAGCGCGTAGATCGTGAGCGCCGTCGAATCGCGCGAGGGCTCCTCCAGCCACAGCGCCCGCATGAAGGGAAACTCCTCCGGCTGGGCGCCGCCGATGTCGATCGCCAGCGAGCGCGCCGAGAGCCCGTAATGGTGGCCGCGCCCGATCAGCCGGAAATAGCTGGCGCCGAGGAAGGAGATGACCTCGTCCTGCACCCGCGGATCGTTGAGATTCGTCGTGACCGCGAAGCCCGCGAAGCCGAGCGAGGGCGAAAGCCCCTTCGGCACGGGCACCTTGCCGTATTCGAACAGCGAGGTGGTGAAGGGGATCGGCATCGCCGCGCCATGGCTGATGATGTGGAGCTGCACTGGCTTGTCGTGCAGGAAGCCGAGATGGAAAGGCAACAGCCGGAAATCCGAGCCGCCATCGCGCCAGAAAGCCTTGTCGCGACGGAAACGGATCTCCCGATAGCTGTCATAGGTCAGCCGCGCGAGTTCGGCGGGGATCGTCGCCGCGTCCGCGTCGAAGGGCCGCTCGCCCAGCTGGCGCGCCCGCGCCACCACGTCGTCATAGCCGAAGCTCTTCTGCGGCCCCGGCGCCGGCGCCTGAGCGCCCGCCGGCAGCGCGACGAAGGCGCTGGCGGAGGCCAGCAGCCCCAGCAAAGACCGCCGCGAGGGCCGACCGCTCCCCATGAGAGCCGCATCTTCGCACGCATGGGCGCGTCCATGGGGGTCAAGCCGCATCATACTGTCCGTCCTGCTGGTGGTGCAGCCCCAACAGGAACGGGTGCCGGAAGTTCCGATCCGCCGACCGGCAACAAAAAACCGGCCCCTTGCGGGGCCGGCCGAACACACGCGACGCAACTTCGGCCCGGAGGGCCGGCGCTCAATGGAGCGTTCGGTCCGGCATGGTCTGCCGCACCCGCTCGATCTCCTCCTTCAGCAGCAGCTTCTTTCGCTTCAGCTCGACCACGGTCAGATCGTCGGAGGAGGGACGGGCCACGGCCTTGGCGATGGCTTCCTCGAGCTGACGATGCTTGCGTTCGAGTTCGACGAGATGGGTCTGCAGCGACATCTGGATCCTCCTGATGAGCGGTTGACGGGATCAGTGTGACATAGAGCCGGCTTCACGTCTGCGGCGGTTTCGCGCGGGACCGCATGACATTCTGTGATCGTCACCAGAAGATTGACGTAACGGCATGAATGCCATCGGCTCCGGCTAGGCCGCTCATCCCCGCTCTTGCGGGGCGCCCGGCGTCTGACCATAGTCGCCGCCAATCGCGGCGATGATGGGACGGCGGCACTCCATGGGATTCGAGCTCAGCACTGACGAGATCGAGGCCTTCACCACGGAACTGGCGCGGCTGCGCGAGGAACATCGCGACCTCGACAGCGCTATCGACGCGCTGGAGCGCGTCGGCGCCATCAACCAGGTCCAGGTCCAGCGGCTGAAGAAGCGCAAGCTCTACCTCAAGGACCGGATCTCGCAGATCGAGGATGCGCTGACGCCGGACATCATCGCCTGAAGGACCGCGCTTCCCGCGGGGACAGGTGAATTTTTTGTAATTAAATCGATTTACATGGCTCATGAGCCGCATTAGAGGCGTTCCGCCGACGGCGTTCGCCGCCCTTGCGGAAGGCTGGCCACGGCGCTCCGTTGCCGACCTCCCGCAGGTGCGCTACACGGCATGAGACGAGCTTTTTCTCAGGATCAGACCATGGCCGATCACGGACACTCCGCCTCCGACATTCCGCAGATGGACTACCGCGAGCACGAGCGGACCTATCAGGGCTTCATCCACTTCTCCGAAGTCGGCACGGCCGCCTGCCTCGCCATTGTCGCGGCTCTCGCGGTCGGCGGCACCAAGCACGCCTGGGGCATCGCCATCATCGGCACGCTGCTGACCCTCGTCGCCACCGGCATCGGCATCGCCTCGAAGTCCATCGGCTGGCGCGCCCCGGCGGTACCGCTGGTGCTGATGCTGCTGGCGCTGCTGCTCGTCTCCGCCCCGCACTGATCCCGCCCGACCACCCGCGCCGAGAGGTTCCGCCGCCATGCGCATCGCCGTGCCTGCCGAAACGCAAGGGGCCGAGACCCGCGTCGCCGTGACGCCGGAGACCGTCCGCAAGTTCAAGAGCCTGGGAGCCGAGATCGCCGTGCAGAGCGGCGCCGGCCTCGCCTCCGGAATCTCGGACGCGGATTACGAGGCCGCAGGCGCGACCATCGCGGCCGACGCCGCCGCCGCGCTCGCTGGCGCCGCCATCGTGCTGAAGGTGCGCCGCCCTGCCGAGAGCGAGATCAAGAGCCTGCCGGCCGGCGCGCTCGTCATCGCCACCATGGACCCCTATGGCAACGAGGCGGCGCTCGCCGCGCTCGCCAAGGCCAAGGTCTCGGCCTTCGCCATGGAGTTCATGCCGCGCATCACCCGCGCGCAGGTGATGGACGTGCTCTCCTCCCAGGCCAACCTCGCGGGCTACCGCGCCGTCATCGACGGCGCCGCCGAATATGGCCGCGCCCTGCCGATGATGATGACGGCGGCAGGCACGGTGCCCGCCGCGCGCATCTTCATCATGGGCGTCGGCGTCGCCGGCCTGCAGGCGATCGCGACCGCGCGCCGCCTCGGCGCCATCGTCACCGCCACCGACGTGCGTCCCGCCACCAAGGAGCAGGTCGAATCGCTCGGCGCCAAGTTCCTCGCCGTCGAGGACGAGGAGTTCAAGCAGGCGCAGACGGCGGGCGGCTACGCCAAGGAAATGTCCAAGGAGTATCAGGCCAAGCAGGCCGAGCTGACGGCGAGCCACATCGCCAAGCAGGACATCGTCATCACCACCGCGCTGATCCCGGGCCGCCCGGCGCCGAAGCTGATCACGGCCGCCATGGTCGAGAGCATGAAGGCCGGCTCCGTCATCGTCGATCTCGCGGTCGAGCGCGGCGGCAACTGCGAACTCGCCAAGCCCGGCGAGGTCGTGGTGACGCCGAACGGCGTGCGCATCGTCGGCCACCTCAACGTGCCCGGCCGCCTCGCGGCCACCGCCTCGCAGCTCTACGCCAAGAACCTGCTCGCCTTCGTCGAGACGCTGATCGACAAGTCCGAGAAGAAGGTCGCGGTGAACTGGGACGACGAGTTGGTCAGGGCCACCGCCCTGACCCGCGACGGCGCCGTCATCCATCCGAATTTCGCGGCCAAGCCCGCGCCCAAGCCAGAACCAGAGCCCGCACCGGCCGTCGAGGGGAGCGTCACCAATGGCTAATCCGACTTCCGAACAGGCGCTCGAGCAGGCCCGCTCCGTCGCGGCCGCGGCGCGTCAGGCCGCCGATCTCGCCGCCCAGCACGCCGACAGCCTCGCCGCCGGCGCCAGCGCCGCGACCGGCGGCTTCGTCGACCCGACAGTGTTCCGCCTCGCGATCTTCGTGCTCGCCGTCTTCGTCGGCTACTATGTCGTCTGGTCGGTGACGCCGGCGCTGCACACCCCGCTGATGTCGGTCACCAACGCGATCTCCTCGGTCATCGTCGTCGGCGCCCTGCTCGCGGTCGGCGTCGAGGCGGCGCCCGCGTTGGGCGACGGCCCGGTCTGGGCCAAGATCTTCGGCTTCCTCGCGCTCGTCCTCGCGGCGGTCAACATCTTCGGCGGCTTCCTCGTCACCGAGCGGATGCTGTCCATGTACAAGAAGAAGGGCTGAGCGCCGATGGCCGCCAATCTCTCCGCCCTTCTCTACGTCGTCGCCGGCGTCCTCTTCATCATGGCCTTGAGGGGCCTCTCCCATCCGACGACCTCGCGCCAGGGCAACCTGTACGGCATGGTCGGCATGGGCATCGCCATCGCGACCACGGTCATTTTCTTCCCGCCGGCCGGCTTCTCGGGCTGGCTGCTGGTCGTGGCCGGGATCGCCATCGGCGGCGGCATCGGCGCCTTCATGGCGAAGCGCGTGCAGATGACGCAGATGCCGCAGCTCGTCGCCTTCTTCCACTCGCTCGTCGGCCTCGCCGCGGTGCTGGTGGCGGCGGCGGCGCTCTATGCGCCGAGTGCCTTCGGCATCGGCCGAGTCGGCGCGATCAGCGGCGCCAGCCTGTTCGAAATGGGCCTCGGCGTCGCCATCGGCGCGATCACCTTCACCGGCTCGATCATCGCCTTCCTCAAGCTCGACGGGCGCATGAGCGGCAAGCCGATCATGCTGCCGCAGCGCCACGGCATCAATATCGGCCTCGGCGTCGCGCTGCTCGTGCTGCTGCTGATCTTCCTGAAGACCGAGAGCCATGTCGTCTTCTGGCTGATCGTGCTGGTCTCGTTTGCGCTCGGCGTGCTGCTGATCATCCCGATCGGCGGCGCCGACATGCCCGTCGTCGTCTCGATGCTCAACTCCTATTCGGGCTGGGCGGCCGCGGGCATCGGCTTCACGCTCGGCAATATGGCGCTGATCATCACCGGCGCGCTGGTCGGCTCCTCGGGTGCGATCCTGTCCTACATCATGTGCAAGGCGATGAACCGGAGCTTCCTCTCGGTCATCCTCGGCGGCTTCGGCGGCGACGATGCCGCGGCCGGCGCCGGTGGCGCCGTGGAGGCCCGGCCGGTCAAGCAGGGCTCGGCCGACGATGCCGCCTACATCATGAAGAACGCCGGCAAGGTCATCATCGTACCGGGCTACGGCATGGCGGTGGCCCAGGCCCAGCACACGCTGCGCGAGATGGCCGACCTGCTGAAGAAGGAAGGCGTCGAGGTGAAGTACGCCATCCACCCGGTCGCGGGGCGCATGCCCGGCCATATGAACGTGCTGCTGGCCGAGGCCAACGTGCCCTATGACGAGGTCTTCGAGCTCGAGGACATCAACTCGGAATTTGGCCAGGCCGACGTCGCCTTCGTCATCGGCGCCAACGACGTCACCAACCCGGCCGCCAAGACCGACCGCACCTCGCCGATCTTCGGCATGCCGATCCTGGACGTCGAGAAGGCCAAGACCGTTCTCTTCATCAAGCGCGGCATGGCCGCCGGCTATGCCGGCGTCGAGAACGAGCTGTTCTTCCGCCCCAACACGATGATGCTCTTCGGCGACGCCAAGAAGGTCACCGACGATATCGTCAAGGCGATGGCGCATTGACGCGCCCTCGCCCCTGACCGCTGCGAAAGACCGGCCTCGCGCCGGTCTTTTTCGTTGGGAGTCCGCCACACCGTGAGCGTCACCATCCGCCCGATGCGCGAGGCCGACCGCGAGGCCGTGACAGGCCTGCTCGTGCAGCTCGCCGCCTGGGAGGCCGATCTCAGCAGCACCCGCGCCCGCGGCCGTGAGACGGCCCTGGCGCTGCTGGAGGCGGACAGCGCGCAGACGAGGTCGCAGGGCGGCGCCCAGTTCGTCGCCGAGCGGGACGGCGCCTGCCTCGGCTATCTCGCCCTGCGGCTCGGCCGCACGGGGCCTTATGTCCATGCCGAGCTGCGTGACCATGTCCTGATCGAGAACATCGTGGTCGCGGAGCGGGAGCGCGGCACCGGTATCGGCCAGATGCTGCTGGCGCAGGCCGAGCGCTTCGCCCGCGAGCGTGGCTGCCGGGCGCTGCTGCTCGGCGCGCTGACCGGCAACGAACCGGCGCTGCGCGCCTATCGCTTGGCCGGTTTCGAGGCCGTGTCCTACGAGATGCTGAAGCGGCTCGACTGAGCGTCGCGCGTTCGCCACCTTGCTGGGGGAGAAGCATTGCGATGATGATCCTCACCCGCCTGCTCGGCATCGCCCTCGCCGCTTACCTCGCTGTCCTCGGACTGCTCTTCGTGCGGCAGCGTGAGCTGGTCTTTCCGCGCAATCCCGCCCGCGCCGACCTCGCCGCCGCCGGACTGCCGGCTGCCGAAGAGCTGACCCTGACCGCGGCCGATGGCGAGCGCCTTGTCGCCTGGACGGTCCCTCCGCGGTCCGGCAAGCCGGTCATCCTTTATTTTCACGGCAATGCCGGCCATCTCGGCAGCCCCGGCCGCGTTGCGCGCTTCCGCGCCCTGACCGAGGACGGCACCGGGCTGCTCGCCGTCAGTTATCGCGGCTATGGCGGCTCGACCGGCCGGCCCAGCGAAGCCGGGCTGCATCTCGACGCCCGCGCCGCCTATGGCGCCGCCGTCGAACGCTTCGGCGCGGCTCAGCTCGTCGGCTATGGCGAATCGCTGGGAACGGGCGTCGTGCTGAAACTCGCCGCAGAGGCGCCGCTGGCAGCCGTCGTGCTGGAGGCGCCCTATCTCTCCACCGTCGCGGTGGCGCAGGGCATCTACCCTTACGTGCCGGTCGCCTGGCTGATGCTCGACAGCTTCCGCTCGGATGCGGTGATCGAGCGCGTCAGGGCGCCGCTGCTGGTGCTGCATGGCGAGCGGGACCGGGTGATCCCCTTCGCCCAGGGCGAGGCGCTGTTCGGCCTCGCCAACGCCCCCAAGCGGTTCCTGCGCTTCCCGAAGGGTGGACACGAGGATCTTCCGGCCCATGGCTCGCTGCCAGAGATCCGGCGGTTCGTTGCGGAGGCGACGCGGGGATCGGTCCAAGCGGCGGAGAGCCGCACCGTCGAGTGATCAGCTGCGGAAGAGCCCGCCGCCGCCACCCAGACGGCCCTGCCCGGCGCGCGCGGCCGCATTGTTGCCGTCCAGCCCGAGCGCGCGCTGATAGCTCTGCGAGGCTTCCGAGCGCTGGCCGAGCTTCTCCTGCGCGAAGCCGCGACCGGCCCAGGCGTCGGCGCTGCGGTTGTCGACGTTCAGCGCAGCGGTGAAATCCTCCAGCGCCGAATCGTATTTGCCGATGGCGTTGAGGCTCTGGCCGCGGGCGATATAGGGCGGCGCGTTGTAGGGATTGCGGTCGATCACCGAATCGAAATCGGAGATCGCATATTGGTGCTGGCCTTCCCGCTGGTAGACCAGCCCGCGCGCATGGAAGGCTTCCGCCGATTCCGGGTTCAGCCGGATCGCGACGTTGAGATCAGCCAGCGCCTGCTGGCTGTTGCCCTGGGCGCGCAGCAGATTGGCCCGCGCGATGAAGGCGGGCGCGTAGTTCGGCGCGACGCTGGTCGCCTTGTTGAAATCGGCCAGCGCCGCGTCGTTGCGGCCGCTCTGGCGCAGCGCCAGGCCGCGATTCGTGTAGGCCGAAGCGAGGTTGGGGTCGAGCTGGACCGCCTTGGTGAAATCGGCGATGGCGTCCGAGAAGCGGCCGACGCGGGCATAGGCGGCGCCGCGCGTGTTGTAGGCGCCGGGATCGTTGGGGTTGCGGTTGATGACCTCGGTCAGCGAGCCGATGTTGACGCTCGCCTCGGCCGCCGAGGCGGTGTCGAGTTCCGCGATCGGCTGGGCCGTCATGGTCGAAACGGTGTCGCAGCCCGCCAGCGCCAGGGCCAGGCCCGCAGCCGCCAGCCAGTTTCCGCCACGCATCATGCTCTGCCTCATCGGTCCGGTTCCGTTGCTCGTCTGCCGTGCCACCCCTCGGGCCGGCACCGCTTCATCGCGCTCCCCCAACCGACAGCGCCCCGCTCACCAGAACGCCCGCCAGTGCCAAGACTTGGTTAACGCCGCCGGAAAAGCAACAGCGCCCGGAGGAGACTCCAGGCGCGGTCGGGGCGATATCGGATCATCGAGGGAGGGCGAAACGCCGCAGCCCTGACAGGATCAGGGGCGCTTCGGCTTCACCGGCGCCGGCAGCAGGCCTTCGCGCTGCAGCTTCTTGCGCTGCAGCTTGCGGGCGCGACGGACGGCCTCGGCCTTTTCGCGGGCCTTCTTCTCGGAGGGCTTCTCGTAATGGCCGCGAAGCTTCATCTCGCGGAAGACGCCTTCGCGCTGCAGCTTCTTCTTGAGAGCGCGGAGAGCCTGGTCGACGTTGTTGTCGCGAACGAGAACCTGCACGTGAGTGTCCGTCTTTAGCGGGTTGGTCTAATAAGGGTGGACGGAGGATCGGCGAGGCAGACCCTTCGAAGGTTCGTGCGGATAACAGAAAAGCCTGCGGCTGTCCACGCCGCGAAACCGGGAAAATCGATGCAGAACGCCGCTTTCGAACCGCCCTCCGACTCCGAGGTCGAACGGCGCATCATGATCCTCGCCAACGACCTCGCGATTCCCGCCTGGGCGCGGGTCGAACAGGCCTATGCCAAGGGCGCGACCTTCGCCGAGGCCAAGCAGGCAGTGCTGGAAGCCGAGCTCGCCCGCCTCTCCGGCACCACCGACGACGCCATCCTCGACCGGCTGATCCAGCTGATCATGCAGACGCCGCCCTCGGCCCTGCGGCCGGCCGCGCGCCAGCGCCATCGCAAGGTTGTGCTGGAGAGACTGATGGCACCTTATCGGGAAAGCGGCGGCGCCGAGCCCGGCGCCTTCGCCCTGTTCCTCTATCGCAGCTTCGGCATCGTCCCGGCCCCGCTCAAGGCCTTCTGGCTCGCCCGCGGCGAGCGGCTGCAGCGGGTCCTCTGAGCCGTCAGCCCTGCTCGGGCCAGACCCGCGTGACATGGCCCATCTTGCGGCCGGCCCTGGCCTCGCGCTTGCCGTAGAGATGCAGATGCGCGCCCGGCTCGGCCAGGAGCTCGCGCCAGCGCAGCGCCGCGTCGCCGATCAGGTTCTCCATCTCGACCCGGCCGCGACGGGCGGCCGAACCCAACGGGAAGCCGCAGACCGCCCGCACATGCTGGTGGAACTGCGAGGTCTGGGCGCCCTCGCTGGTCCAGTGGCCGGAGTTGTGCACCCGCGGCGCGATCTCGTTGACGACGACGCTCTCGCTTGCCCCCTCGCCGACGATGAACATCTCGACCGCGAAGACGCCGACATAGCCCTGCGCCGCCCCGATCCGCCGCGCCGCCTCGATGGCGCTGGCCTCCGTGGCCGCGGTCACCTGCGCCGGGATGCGCGTGAAGGCGAGGATGTGGTCGCGATGCTCGTTCTCGCAGAGATCGAAGGCGGCGAAGCTGCCATCCGCCCCGCGCGCCGCGACGACCGAAACCTCGCGGGCGAAGCTGACGAAGCCCTCCAGCACGGCGGGCGCCCGGCCGATCGCCTGATAGGCTTCCGCGAGATCGGTCCCGGGCAGGATCTTGACCTGGCCCTTGCCGTCATAGCCGAAGCGGCGCGTCTTCAGCACGCAAGGCCGCCCCAGCGCCGCGACCGCGGCCTCGAGATCGGCCAGCGAATCCACCGCGCGGAAGGGCGCCACCGTCAGCCCCTGCTCGGAGACGAAGCGCTTCTCGCTGAGCCGGTCCTGCGTCACCGCCAGCGCATGGGCGCCCGGATGCAGCGGCTTGCGGGCCGCGAGGAAGGCCGCCGTCGCCGCCGGCACATTCTCGAATTCATAGGTCACGACGTCGACGGCCTCGGCGAAGCGCGCCAGCGCCGCCTCGTCCTCGTAAGGCGCCACCGTCTTCGCCGCCGCCACGTCGAAGGCCGGGTTCTCCGGCTCGGGCGCGAAGATATGGCTGGCGATGCCGAGATCGGCCGCGGCGAGCGCGATCATCCGGGCGAGCTGGCCGCCGCCGATGATGCCGAGCACGGCGCCGGGCGCCAGCGGCTGACCCTCGACCACCGGCGCGCTCACGCCTCGTCCTTCACGGGGCGTTCCGCGATTGCCGCGCTCTGGCGGGCGCGATAGGCGTCGAGCCGCTCCGCCAGCGCCTCGTCCGACAGCGCCAGCACGGCCGCCGCCAGCAGCGCCGCATTGACCGCGCCGGCCCGGCCGATGGCGAGCGTGCCGACGGGGATGCCGGCCGGCATCTGCATGATCGAGAGCAGCGAATCCTGTCCCGACAGCGCCTTGGATTCGACGGGAACGCCGAAGACCGGCAGCGGCGTCAGCGACGCCGTCATGCCGGGCAGATGCGCCGCGCCGCCGGCGCCCGCGATCACCACCTTGAAACCTTCGGCCTTGGCGCCGGTCGCGAATTCGACCATGCGCTGCGGCGTGCGATGGGCGGAGACGATGCGGTCGTCATGGGCGATGCCGAGCGCATCCAGCGTCTCGGCGGCATGGCGCATGGTCGCCCAGTCGGACTGGCTGCCCATGATGATGGCGACGGGCGCGGAGGTGGTGGCCATGGCGGGAAGCGCTTCCGGAAACGCTGGACGGGAAGCGCGCGATCTAGACCGCCCAACGCCGCACAAGCAAGCGCCGAATCGGGGCGCCGCGCCTCAATTGCCAGCATTTGCCAAAACGCGCCGTCATCCTGGGGCGACCGCAGGTCGTCCCGGGATCCATCATAGGGCATCGACGGTGCCTTATGATGGATCCCGGCCTGCGCGGCTGCGCCGCTTGTCCAGGATGACGCTGTGTTTCCTCGCGATAGGCCGAGGCCTAAACCATCGCCACCAGCCCCGCCCGCGCCAGCGCTGAGGCCTGGTCGGCCGCGACCGTCTCGATCTTGAAACCCTCGATCTCCGCCTCGAACAGCCGGTGGAAGTTCAATTCCGCATCGAGATGCAGGAAGACGCCACCGAGCCCGATCGCGGCGCGGTCCATAAAGACGAATTCGCGCGGCACCGTCACCGGCCCGCGCTTCTTCAGCGCCTGATGCACCTCGAAGGCCTGGCGGCGCCCATACTCCGCCGGGCTGACATCCTCGGCGATGCGGCGCGTGCGGTCCTCCAGCAGCGGCCCGTAGATGAAGCGCGCCCAGATGTTGAGCGTGTCGACCAGCTCCTTCGTCAGCCCCTTGAAGCCCCAGACCTCATAGGCATGGACGACGCGGGCCTCGTCGCCCTCCAGCAGGCCGCGATAGAGATCGACGACGCCGCCCACGAAGGACGGCGGGAAGATGCGGATGCAGCCATAATCGAGGAGGTTGATGCCCTGCGCCGCGCCGTCCTCCGAGAAGACGGTGTAATTGCCGAGATGCGGGTCGCCGTGGATGATGCCGTGATGGCTGAAGGGCCGCCACCAGGCCTTGAACATCGCGGTCGAGATCCGGTCGCGCGCCTGCTGCTCGTCCTGCTTGTGGGTCAGGATACCGTCACCCTCGAGCCAGTGCATGGTCAAAAGCCGCTTGGTCGAGAGCGAGCTCTCCAGCGCCGGCACGCGGATCTCCGGCGTCTGCGCCAGCACCTCGCGATAAAGCGCGATGTGCTTGGCCTCGCGCTGGTAGTCGAGCTCCTCGCGGACGCGCGCACCGATCTCCTTGGCGATCTCGCTGGTGTCGATCACCGGGTCCATGCGCCGGTGCAGCGCGAACAGAATGTCGAGCTGCGCGATGTCGGCCTCGACGGCCGATTCCATGTCCGGATATTGCAGCTTGCAGGCGAGCGCGACACCCTCCAGCGTCGTGGCCCGATGCACCTGCCCGAGCGAAGCCGCCGCGGCCGGCTGCAGATCGAAGGAGCCGAAGCGCTCGCGCCAGGTGGCGCCCAGCTCCGCCATCATCCGGCGCTTGACAAAGGCCGCGCCCATCGGCGGCGCCTGCGACTGCAGCTTCTGCAGCTCGGCGGCATATTCCGGCGGCACCACATCGGGGATGGTGGCGACGAGCTGCGCCACCTTCATGATCGGGCCCTTCAGCCCGCCCAGCGCCTTGGCCAGCGCCTCGGCATTGGACGCATTGCGCCCCTCCATCCCGAACAGCCGGGCGCCCGCAATCCGCGCCGCCACCCCGCCGACATTGGCCCCGACACGCGCATAGCGCGCGGCTCGGGCAGAAAAGCGGTTGGCTTCGGAGTCGCGGTCGGACATGGGGCGGGGCGCTCTCGGCGAGTGTCGGCCCTTCACATGTAGGGTGGCGCAGGCCCAGCACCAATGCGGCGGGTGGTCTCGCGGGGCGAGAGGGTGGAGGGGGGCGGTGGCCCGGCGCAGGCATTCAGAAGTGGTTGTTTCCGCTCCATAGCTGACATGCTCCGTCAGCCTTCGCCACGTGCGTGGGTTGCAGGGTCAGGTGCCTTTGGCGATGAGCAAGTAGGCACCTAAACCTTGATCCAAGAACTCATATCGTTTCCCTCTGGGCAACGACCACGGGGGGCTGAGGCATGGACTTCAAGAAACTTAGACGAGGCGCCGTTGAATTGTTCGAGGAGCATCGGGCAGGCTTGGTAGCCGTAGCGTTGGCGCTTGCAATGTTCGGATTGTACCGCCTCCGGCGCAAGCTGGGCCTAAACGAGGCAATATTCGCAAACTTCTTCACTGATGCGTGCGGGATTGCCGTTACGGTGCTGTTCATTGAGCGACTGGTTACGGCGCCCGACCGCCGCGCGAAGAAAATGGGGAGAGCCTTGGCTCTCCGAGAAGCTTTGGTGCTTTTCCATCGAGCCTGCCACATCATACGATACCCTCTGCAGGTAACCGCGCAGCTGCCCGAGTCGACTCGATTGCTGTCTCCGGAGGCGGTCGTGTCCCATAGCGTGGTGTAGCTGACGGTGGTCACCGGCGATTGCCGGTTAGGTTTGGGTTGTGAACGCCAACCCTGAACCGAGAGATCCC
>NZ_JBHSLU010000023.1:0-11580 GCF_042655245.1 Allobosea massiliensis
AGTTTGCCCCGCGATCACGGTGAGCGGAAATCATGTGTTTCCCGTCACCTGCAAAATGCCCTTAGCGTGTATTAATGTAGAAATGACCACAGAGCCCCATCAGCTCGGGCTCTCGGCGGCAGCCTTTCGCGATTATAGCCGTCGCACCCAGATCCGGCTCGATCACGCGGGCGAACTCTTCGGCTATCTCGGCTTGCGCCCCTTCATCCGTGCCGATGTGCCGCTCGCTCTCGATCTCGCCGCCGCAGCCGCGTGGTCGACCGACAAGGGCGAACCGATCGCTCACGGGATTGTCGAAGGTCTGCGTTCCGCCAAAATCATCCTTCCCGCCCCCGACACGATCGAACGAGCCGGATTGGCCGGGCGGGCTCGCGCTCGACGGAAAGCCGCGGAAGCTCTCGTTGCTCCATTGGCGCCCGAGCAACTCGGCCGCCTCGATGCTCTGCTGGTCAACGATGCCGCGCTGAACTCGACCCGGTTTGCCTGGCTGCGCGACATCCCGGAGTCGCCCTCGACGACGAACATCAACGACCTTCTGGATCGCTTGCCTTCGTGCGCGGCATCGGCATCTCCGCCGATGACGTCATGTCCGCGGTTCACGAGCACCGCTTCCGGCAGTTCGTGCGCGAAGGCGCGGTGGCGCCGGCGTTCCTGCTCTCCGCTCTCCGACTACTCCGCAAACCGACGCCGGGCGACCCTCATTGCGAGCCTGATCGACCTCGAGATGCGACTGGCGGATGCCGCGATCGACATGTTCGACAAGCTCGTCGGATCCCTCTTCAGCCGCGCCCGGCGCGGTCAGGAACGGCGCTACCAGGCAACGACCCGTGACGTCGGCCAGCTCATGCGCCTGTTTGGCCGCACGATCGCGGCGTTGTCGGAAGCGCGCGAGGGCGATACCGACGCTCTCGCCGTGATCGACGAGACGGTCGGCTGGCATCGGCTCCTCGCCGCCAAGCCCCAGATCGATGCGCTGGCCGAACTGGCCGACGAAGACATGCTGGCGGCCGCGACCGAACGTTACGGCACGATCCGCCGTTTCGCGCCGGCGTTCCTCGAGGCGTTCGCTTTCCGCGCCGCTGGAGGCGGAGCTTCCCTCCTGCGGGCGGTCGAGATTTTGCGCGAGCTCAACCGGCGTGGCCGGCGCGATGTGCCGGACGATGCGCCGCTGCCGTTCAAAAACAGGCAATGGAAGCGGCTCGTGCGCCAGGGTAACGGCCGGATCGACCGCCGGCTCTATGAGACCGCCGTGCTCTCGACGCTGCGCGACCGGCTGCGGGCAGGCGACGTCTGGATCGAGTGCTCGCGGAACTATCGGCGCTTCGACGCTTATCTGCTCTCGAAGCGGGCAGCGGTCGAAATCGCCACCGGATTACCGATCGGTGTTGCCGCGGACGCCTACATTGCAAGTCGCGCCCGCGTTTTGGATTGGCGATTGAAGCGCTTCTCTGCGCTGCTGCGGCAGGACAAGCTGGAAGGCGTGTCGATGGTGCGCGGCAAGCTGAAGGTGAAGCCGCTGCCGCCGGCGACGCCACCCGAGGCCGACATGCTCGACCGCAAGCTCGACGCGCTCTTGCCACGCGTGCGCATCACCGATCTGCTGCGCGAGGTTGCGGCTCGGACGGGGTTCCTGTCGGCTTTCCGCGATCTGCGCAGCGGCAAGATCCACGACAACCCGAACGCCGTGCTCGCCACTGTCCTGGCCGACGGCACCAATCTTGGCCTCGAGCGCATGGCGAACGCCAGCCAAGGCGTCAGCTACGCCCAGCTCGCCTGGACCCACAACTGGTATCTTTCGGAAGAAAACTATCGCGCCGCGCTCGCCATGATCGTCGATGCTCATCACCGGCTGCCATTCGCGCGTCACTGGGGCGACGGCACGGCCTCTTCCTCCGACGGGCAGTTCTTCCGGGCTGGCCGCGAGCGCGCGGGCGCGGCCGAAGTGAACGCCAAGTATGGCGGCGAGCCGGGGGTGAAGATCTACACCCACCTCTCCGACCACTTCGCTTCGTTCCATTCCCGCGTCATCTCGGCGACGGCCGGCGAAGCGCCCTATGTCTTGGACGGCCTGCTGCTGCATGGCAGCGCATTGGCCCCGCAAGTGCATTACACCGACACCGGCGGCGCGACGGACCACGTCTTCGCGCTGTGCCACCTGCTCGGTTTGCGGTTCGTGCCGCGGCTTCGTGATCTCGCCGATCGCCGGCTCGGCACGATCGAGCCGGCTTCAGGATACAAGGGCCTGGAAGCTCTGATCGGGCGACCGATCCGCACCGAGGTCATCTCCGAGAACTGGGACGACATCGTCCGCCTCGCCGCATCGATCAAGGCCGGCGCGGTGGCGCCTTCGACTATGCTGAAGAAGCTTGGAGCTTATAAGCGTCAGAACCGCCTGGACTTCGCGCTCGGCGAGATCGGGCGCATCGAGCGCACGCTGTTCACGCTCGACTGGCTGGAACATCCGTCGCAGCGTCGGGTGTGCCAGGCCGGACTGAACAAGGGCGAGGCCCGCCACGCCCTGGCGCAGGCCGTCTATGCCCATCGCCAGGGTCGCTTCTCGGACCGAACCCTGGAGAACCAGGCCCATCGGGCCTCGGGGCTGAACCTCGTCATCGCCGCGATCGCCTACTGGAACACCCTGTATCTCGAACGCGCCGTCGATCATCTGCGCAGCCGAGGCGAAGCCGTCTCCGAAGCCTTGCTCACCCATGTCTCTCCGATGGGCTGGGCTCATGTCGGCCTGACAGGCGACTACCTGTGGGAACGGCCCGACGACATCGCCCCGAACACCTATCGTTCGCTCAACGATCCGACAGCGCGGCTGCGGCAGGCAGCATGAGCCATGTTCATGCTTCGTCCAGCTTAGCGCGGTTTAGCGTACAAACCTTGAGGTGCCCCCTAGTAGCGAAGTTTTCCGGCGATGATAGGCCGCTGGTTGGCGATGAACAGCATCTGGGCTGTTGGGTGCATGTTGCGAACCTCGTCGAGTGTCATGAGCGGGCGGGCGACGTGCTGCTCGCCATAGGAGATTCCCGTCTTTTCGGAATCGAGCGCGCGGCTCATGGTTTTGAAGACGACGGTCTCCTGGCCGGTGAGGTCGGAGACGAGGCGGGCGCTGTCGTGATCGTTGACGCCAAAGACCTGGAGGACGCCGGCGTTGGAGAGGAATGTGCCCGCGCGGCGGCCGTAGGTGGCGCGGAGCTGGTGGATGTCCTGGAGGATGGGCCAGAGCTGGACGCCATAGCCTGCCATGAGACCCATGGCGCGCTCGACGGGCGCGAGGTTGCCCAGCGCGGCGAACTCGTCGAGCAGATAAAGCACTGGCTCTGTCGGCCCGTTAGACGCGGCCTGTGCGCCTGCCGGGGCAGGGGAGGGGGCGCGCGCCATATCTGACAGGCTGCGCGTCACCATGAGGCGCAGCCAGCGCGAATAGGTCCCGAGCCGATCAGGAGGAAGAACCAGGAACACGGTCGCGGTGCGGCGCTTGAGATCGGCGAAGGAAAAGTCGCTCCGCTCCAGGACGGCCGTCATGCGCGGCGAATCCAGAAAGTGCGTATGGCGCTGCGCGGCCGAGAGCACGCCGGCGGCCTCGCGATCTGACTTGCCAAGATGACGATTGGCTGCGCGCGCGACCAGGCCGCCGGCCGCCGATGACGCCTGCATGCGCTTGAGCAGGGCGGTGAATGCTTCGGGCGCGAGCGTGAGACATTCGCGCAGCGTCGCGAGGTTGCGCCGCTCACGCGGCTCGTCGGCGCCGATCGCGAGGATGACGCCGCCGATCAAGGCCTTCGCTTCCTCGTTCCAGTGCGCCTCGCCGGCTTCGCCTGGCGCGTCGAAGACGAGCGCGTCGGCCAGGGTCGCGGCTTCCTCGGCGACATCGATGCCGTCGGGATCGAGATGCTGCAGCGGATTGAAGGCGGCCGACGCGATGCCGGTGACACCGAACGGATCCAGCACATGGACCTTGCCGAAGCGGTCGCGAGCTCGCGCCGTCACTTTGGCGTTCTCGCCCTTGGGGTCGATGCAGATCACCGAGCGATCGACGGTGAGGAGGTTTGGAATGATCGTGCCGACGCCCTTGCCGGTACGGGTCGGCGCCATCGTGAGAAGATGGGCCGGGCCGTCATAGCGCATCAGCTTCCCGGTCGCGGGATCGCGGCCGATCAGCAGCCCGGATCTGCCACGCGTCAGCGCGGAGACCTCGTTGTCGTAGGCGAAGCGGGCCGAGCCATGGGTGGCGTCGTCATCGGCCATCCCGAAATGCTCCACCATCGGCTTCATCACGAAGCGCGCCAGCGTCATCAGTCCGAGCAGGCAGGCGAGCAGATTGCCGGCGAGATGGAGCGAGGTGCCGGCCATGCCGATCGCGTCCATGGCGAGATGGACGGCAAACAGCAAGGCGACCGTGACGATGCCGGCGATCGCCCCGACCTTTGCGACATAGTGGATCGCGGCGACGGGCCCGAACACGGCGCAGCCAAGCGCCCACAATGGATCGCGCCAGGCGGCGCGCAGCATGTTCACGAAAGCGATTTTTGCCACCATCAGGCACGCTCAGCCGCAGCGGCCGGATCGCCGGAGGCCTGAGATGCAACGGCCGCCTTCTCAGCCGTGGACAGCTCGATCAGGTCGGGGAAGAGCGTGCGGTCACCGTCGCGGGTGAGGAAGCCGGGCAGCTCGCGCTTCAGCCATGCCCGCAGCCGATCGACGAACTCGGCATCCTTGCTGGTCTCCAGTCGCTGCAGGACCAGCGCCCCGAGCAGCACCTTGCGCCTTGTGTCCTTGGCGCGCTCCTGGCGGCCGAGCCTCGCCTGCAGGGTTTTGCGCTGGGCATCGAGCTGGGCCAGCCGCTCCTCGATTGATCGTCTCGCCATTAGGCGTCTCCGTCATCGTGAGCGCCCGGTTCTAACGGCGTGGGCAGCGCCAGCCAACCCCTGGGCGAAACATTGGAACGGTTCGAGCCAAGCCAAGCCAGTGCGCCCCGACATGCCAATCCCATCGCCGATCATCCTAGCACAAAGCGTGCCGCGAGCGGACCACGCGAAGCGTCAGGAGCGTAGCGGGTGGTGCTTTAAGTGCGCACTTACGAGTTGTTGCACAACTAAGCGCCTGATAGGGTAGTTGCGAACCAGGGTTTCGCGAATTGGCGATCTACCATCTCAGCATCAAGCCGATCAGCCGTGGCATGGGCCGCAGCGCGGTCGCGGCAGCGGCGTATCGCGCCGGGGAACGGCTGACGAACGATCGCGACGGCGTCACGCATGATTTTACCCGGCGGGGCGGGGTGGAGCATTCCGAGATCGTCTTGTCGCGTGGGTCGGATGCAGAATGGGCGAAGGATCGGGCGACATTGTGGAATGCGGCCGAGGCGGCCGAGGGGCGTAAGGATGCTCGGGTGGCCCGGGAGTTCGAGATCGCTTTGCCGCATGAGCTGAATGCGGATGAGCGACTGGAGGCGACGAGGTCGTTCGCGCAGGGCTTGGCCGATCGCTATGGGACGGCGGTCGATGTCGCGATCCATTCTCCGCATGGCGAGACGGATGTGCGCAATCATCATGCCCATCTGTTGATGACGGTGCGGGCTGTCGGGTCCGAGGGGTTTTTGGACAAGACCTCGATCGAGCGGGAGAACAAGTGGCTGTTGTCGCAGGGGCTGCCGACCTCGTCGATGCAAATGCGCGAGATCCGCCAATCCTGGGAGCAGGTCGCCAATGAGCGGTTGGCGGCGGCAGGCTTGGACGTGCGGGTCGATCATCGCTCGCATCAGGAGCGCGGGCTGGAGATCGAGCCGACCGAGCATGTGGGGGTGTTCGCCACCCAGATGGAGCGGCGTGGGGTCGAGGTCTCCCGGACCCGGCTCGACGGGGATGCGGCGCGGCGCAATGCCGATCTGATCGCCGAGAAGCCGGAACAGGTTCTGACGCTGATCACCGGCGAGAAGAGCGTGTTCGATCGGCATGATGTCGCAAAAGCCCTGCATCGTTCGATCGACGGCGCGGACGCGTTTCAGGATGCGTTCGCGAAGGTGATGTCGTCGGATGCTCTGGTCGAGCTTCAGGCGGAGCGGGTCGATCAGAACGGCGAGATCACGCTGGCGCGATACTCAACGAAGGAGATGGTGACGCTCGAGCGCGGCATGGCGGAGGGAGCCGTGCGGATGAGCGAGGCGTGCAGGCATGGTGTCGATGGCACTCATGTCGATGCGGCCTTGGCCGAGCAGGATGGTGCGATCCGGCGTGGGGTTGCGGCCGATACCGCCTGGCAGGTGGCGCGCGGGACTTTGTCGGAATCCGATCGGGATCGGGCGCTCGATTCCGCAGGCCTGAGCGGCGAGCAGCGTCGGGCGGTGGAACATGTCACCGGCGGCGAGCAGATCGCGGTCGTGGTCGGATTGGCGGGCGCCGGCAAGAGCACGATGTTGGCTGCTGCGCGCGACGCCTGGGAGCGGCAGGGCTATGCGGTTCATGGTGCGGCCTTGTCGGGCAAGGCAGCCGAGGGCTTGGAGGAGGCGTCAGGAGTCGGCTCGCGGACGCTGGCGTCGTGGGAGCATGGCTGGAAAGCTGGACGCGGCGAGCTTGGGCCCAAGGACGTCATGGTGATCGACGAGGCCGGCATGGTCGGATCGCGTCAGCTCGCGCGCTTTGTCGCCGAGACAGAGCGCACAGGCGCAAAACTCGTCATGGTCGGGGACCAGGAGCAATTGCAGGCGATCGGGGCGGGCGCGCCGTTCCGCGCCATCGCGGAGCGGGTCGGGTTTGCCGAGCTGCAGGACATCCGCCGGCAGCGCGAGGACTGGCAGCGGAAGGCGTCCGGCAATCTTGCGCGGCACAGAACGAGCGAGGGGCTCTCTGCCTACGCCGAGCGCGGCGACGTCCGGTTCAGCGAGACGCGCGACGCGGCGCGGGCTGCGATCGTCGCCGACTACATGGCGGACGCTGCCGAGCGGTCGGAGGGCTCGCGCGTCGCAATGGCGCATCGGCGGGTCGATGTTCGGGCGCTCAATGCCGATATCCGTGCGGCGCGGCAGGATGCCGGCGAACTGGCGCGCGGGGAGGGGGATCAGGGGCAGCTTGGCCGCGAGCACGTGTTCCAGACCAATGACGGCAAGCGGTCCTTCGCACCCGGCGATCGGGTCGTGTTCCTCGAGAACAATCGCGAGCTTGGCGTGAAGAACGGCATGCTCGGGACCGTGGTGTCCGTCGAGCCGGACCGGATCACGGCCCGACCCGACGGACTCGCGCGCGCCGGGGGAGAACAACGCACGGTGTCGTGGGCGACGAGCGACTATGCCGCGTTCGATCACGGCTACGCAACCACGATCCACAAGACGCAAGGCGCCACCGTCGATCGCGCCTTCGTCATGGCGTCGGGCACGATGGACCGGCATCTCACCTATGTCTCGATGACGCGCCATCGCGATCAGGCGACGCTGTATGCCGGCAAGGACGAGTTCAAGGACGGGATGGGGTCGCTTGCGGCGCGGCTCGGCCGCGACGGGTCGAAAGAAACCACGCTCGATTATGCGCAGGGGTTTGCCGAGCGGCGGGGGATCGCCGAGCGGTTCGGGGTGAAAAGCGACATCGAGGTTGAGCGCGGCAACGATGGGCAGGCGCGGCAGCGACTCGGCAGCGAGGGATCGCGGGACGAGGTCGGGCGCAATCCCGGGATCGGGGATCGAGCTGCCGATCGGCGTGGTGATGGTGGCCCGCAGGGGCGCGTCGCCGGCGGAGAGGGTGTCAAGAGCGCTGCCACGGCTGCGGAGACGCCGGCGGCCGGGCGCAGCATGTTCGCCGGGCTCAAACTTGGGGCAGGGCGGGGCAGGCCGCAGGAGCGTGATGGCGCGTTGTCGGGGCGGAAGGGCGGCGGGAGCCCGGCCGCGCCTGCGTCAGGCTCCGCTGCGGCTCGCGTAAAGGTTCTGGCCGCCGTCGAGGCCTATGCGAAAGCCTATCAGGATGCGGCTCGAATGAAGACGGCCGATCTGCCAGTGCTTCAGCATCAGAAGCTGGCGCTGCGGACAGCCGGCGCCGCCATGGAAAAGGCCCGGCCGGGATCAACGCAGGAGATGGCCTCAGTGCTGAAACATGAGAGCCTGAGCCAGCGGGCGATGGCCGAACTGAGCGGACCAGCGCGCGCCGCGCAGCTCGTGGCCGGTATGGATCGCGAGCGTCAGCGGCAGGTGCAGCGTGAAACGGCTCAGCAGGGCATGGTGCGTGCGGACACGAAGCCGGGGCGGAACGAGGCAGCGCGTGAGTCGGATGCCGAGAAGCACGTCCGCGAGCGTGACAAAGGCATGGAGCGGTGAGCGTGACGAGCGACGACGGAAGTGAGCGCGGCGAGAGTGATGCGGCGCTGGCCTTCGCTGCGCTTCAGGCGCAAGTTGCGAGCTTGCGCCAGGCTGTCGAGGCGCTGCCGGCTATCGTCGAAGGGGCGACGCGAGTGACCGACTACACGCCGACGCTGGGCGCGGTCGTCAAGGTGCTGACCCAGGTTGAGGCTCGAATCGTCGCGATCCAGGATCATCCGGCAATGAAGATGACGCCTGAGCAGCATGGCCGGGCGATGGGGCGGGCCGGGGCCGAAGCGTTCGCCGAGGCCGCGCGGGTGATGCGGGATGAGGCCGATGCGCTGAAACGCGAGCGGATGCACCTAGCGGGAATCGTCGATGGGGCGGTAACGCGGCAGGTTCAGAGGCGGCGACAGTTATGGTTTGGCGTGTCTGGACTTGTGGCCGGATCAATAGTGGTGCTGTTGATTAAATGAATTCGTTCCTCTCAAGGCTTGCATTGGCTGTGTCGGGTTGGGGCGGCGCTCCTTGACCAAGCGCCACCCCGCGCCGCAGCAACTGCAGGGGAGCGATTGCTGTAGCCAAGCTACGGTACGTGTTTTTATAAGAAAGTCATTCATTTTGTCATCTGTGCCCTTAATTCTTTGAAAAGAGCAAAAGACGCATCGCTAAAGTCCGAATTTCGGTTTTTGTCACACCAACTTTTTAGGTAAGCCATCTGACTTTGGACTGGGAAATTTTGGGGAAGCAAGTCAAGACCGTCATCTACACCAACAGGAGCTCGGACTAACGCGCCGTTCATGAATCCTTGCGCCCAAGCGAAGTACTGTTTCTCGGAAACGTCATTCCCCTGAGTATCGCTAATAAATTTGTCGCATCTTGATACGCCAAGCCCTACAATCTTTACATTTTGGGCAATTGTCGCGCTTGAAAATAAGATCGCATTCACGGTGATGGCGCAGATGGCATATGGTAACTTCATAGCTAGATCCTTTGATGATTGATAGCGTCGGACGTTTTGCGAATTCGATGAGGCGTGCCCCTTGATAAGTCAACAGGCTCGGCGGTGCTCGATTGACGGAATCGAAATTGGCACGGCGGCCGTCACTCGCTTCACCACATTGTATCAAGAGGTTGATCCAGAAAGGTCGATCGATGCAATATGCATCTTTGAGGGTGCGATGAGACATGATCAAGTTCATCTTCGCGTCGATCGGTGGTTGATGCGAAGACCGTAGATCGTGACGATCGCGCAGTTTGCGGCAAGACAACCGTGTTCATCTTCCCCTGGCCTGTGCTAACCCAAGACAACCGCACCAGCTGCTCGATCTGATTGCCAGGCAGGGCGTTAAATGAAATTCGCCGCACTCAATTTTTGGGAGATCGCGTCCCATCTCGTTGATCTCGCCTTGGCTTACCTGATCGCACTACCGATCGGGTGGGATCGCGAGCACGAGGAACGCAGCGCCGGGATCCGTACCTTTCCGCTTGTCGCTATGGCAAGCTGCGGCTTCGTTCTGATTGCACTCGGCGTGCTTGGCAAGGGCTCGATCGGACAGGCCCGAATCCTCGAGGGGCTGATCACCGGTGTCGGCTTCATCGGAGGTGGAGCTGACGTTGCCCCGTATTTGCCCTCGTTCATAACTGGACTCTGTTCTCGATGTGGTCCGTCCTGGACCGGGTTGCAAACTCGTTGGGGGTAAGGCCGCCAAGGCTCGTGTGCGGCCGGTGGGCATTGTAGTCCATCCTCCATTCTTCGATCAGCCGGCGAGCGGTCGGCAGGTTGCGGAACATGTGCTCGTTGAGACATTCGTCCCGGAAGCGACCATTCAGGCTCTCGACGAACCCGTTCTGCATCGGCTTGCCTGGCGCGATGTAGTGCCACTCGACCTCGCTATCCTCCTGCCATTGCAGGATTGCCCGCGATGTCAGCTCGGTCCCGGTGTCGGTGAGCGCTGGCGGCTCCAGGATGCCAAGGTGCGGTTCAGCGGGTCGTGAAGCGCGCGCGAAAGCATGGGCCGGAGCGCGTGACGCTGCATGGCAAGGATGCGGTCTCGATCGTTTCAGCTGAATCCTATGACCGTGATCGACAGCGCCATACCGGGCGTCGCTTGGTCGAGGTGTGAACGGTTTTCTGCTGGACACCAACGTGCTGTCGGAACTGCGGAAGCCGCGGCCCGATCAGGCGGTCGCCGACTTTATGTCGGCCCAGCCGAAACAGACTTAATTCGTGTCAGAGGTGACCTTCGCCGAGATCCGCTATGGGATCGAGCAGGCTCCCGATACAGAGCGCCGCGCGGTGGTTTCCGGCTGGCTGGCGCAAACCCTTCGTCCTTTGTTCGCCGGTCGCACGTTTCCACTTACCGAGGACGTGATCCTGCGCTGGCGGATCTTAAATGCTGGTCGCCGGCGCGGGCATAATTTCGGGCAGCTCGACTTTTTCATCGCCCCCCGCCGCTGTCGCCAACCTGATCGTGGTCAGCGGCGACGAGACGCATTTTGTGGCAGCCGGTGTGCCCATTCTCAAACCCTGGGCGTGTCGACACACGGCCGGGTCGGGTCAGGAGAAGCCGGTCGGAGACATAGCAGCGGCTGATTTTCTATCGCAACTGACGAGGATCGGCTAGCGATGAGCGAGCCAGATCGAAATCGCGGCTCGACTAGGCCAGCGTTCCTTCTATTGCCGAGGAATTCCGATGTCTGACAACAATGAAGAGCTGATTGCGCTGACGGCGTCGATCGTGTCGGCCTATGTGAAGCGCAATAATTTGCCGACAGCCGACCTGCCGCGCCTTATCGCGAGCACCCATGTCGCGCTCGCCAGCTTGGCGGGTCCGCCTTCGCCCGTTGCTGCGGAATCGCTGATTCCTGCCGTGCCGATCCGCCGATCGGTGACGCCCAATGCCGTCATCCGTCTGGAGGATGGCAGGGCGTCAAATCCCTGAAGCGGCACCTGAGCGCGAGCTACGGTCTGACGCCCGACCAGTATCGCGCAAAATGGAATTTGCCTGCTGATTATCTGATGGTCGCTCCGAACTACGCGGAGCGCTCGCTCCGCTTTGGCAAAGATCATAGGGCTAGGTCGTAAGGGAGCCGCAAACGCACGAGCGGGGGCAAGCCCTGGAGATAGAGCGTGTCGATCGCATCCGACAGACCAATCGAACATCAGTTTGGCTTGGCTGACGTTGCTTTTAGTGTAAGCGTCGTCCTCAGGCCACATCCCTGAGAGCGGCCTGAGCCGGATATTCCCAGGGCAGCAGTTCGTCGATGCGGCTATTGGGATGGCCGTTGACGAT
>NZ_JBHSLU010000024.1:0-5772 GCF_042655245.1 Allobosea massiliensis
GGGGGGGGTCAACGTAGCGCCTCTGTTGTCGAGCGCCCCCCTGCGGGGGCCGACAGAGCCGCCAGAAGCACGCACGGAAACGCCGCCGCCAGCGGGGCTGGCAGCGTCGAACAACCGTGCGACAAGGCTCACAGCGCCATCAGGGCGGCCGCGGTCTTGATTCGGACATGGGTCAGGGGATATAACAAGGGCGGTTCCGGCTCTACGAGCCGGCTCTTGTTGGGCTCCCAGTCTCGTTCACCGGCCAAAGTGAAGTGCGAGATTGGTGGCCGGGACCACACAAGCCGCTCGGGTTCATTCCCGGGCGGCTTTTGCATTATTAGGCGTTCGCGGCTCTACTGCAAACGCCCTTATTCATCAATGACTTAGCGCAAATCGACGCCAGAAGGGCCGATTCGCGGAGGCATGCCAGCGATCGCGATCGGCCTCTGCGGCGTCGGCGCGCCGGCGCTCGGCCTCGACCAAGGCCTTCAAGCCGTCGATCTGGGCTTCCAGCCGGGCGATCGTCACGCCGGATTCGGCGGCGGGCGAAGGGGCCTCCAAGGGGGGAGGCGAGGGGACCGTCAGCGCCTCCACCGGAACGGAGACCCGCGCCTTGCCATCGTTGCCGACCGTGCGCTTCCAGCGCTTCCGACGCACCAGGTTGCGGGCCGAATGCGGGGTTATCCGCATACGCTCGGCCAGTTCGTCATAGGACAGGCTGACGGTTTCCATGGGGACCCTCGATAGCGCCACAGGCGGGGCCATCGAGGGTGCATCACGGATGGTTAACGAATCTTGCACTGCAGCCCGGGCCGCCGGGGCCGTGAAGGGGGCCGGACCGCCCCCAGCCCGCAGATGCTGCGCATCTGTCCCCCGGCTGAACCGGCCCTTTCGCTCGCTACGCGAGCAGGCCGGCCCATCCGGGCGGGCCGGGTCCCTAGGCGGTCCTTGACTGGGCGACGGGGCCTGTCGCGGTCCCCGCTCCAACGCCGGGCGGCTGCGCCACCCGACCTTGGATCAAGGATCGCGGCCCCTCTGCCCCGTCATCCCCCTTCCGCACCACCCCCGGCGGCCCTCCACCTGAGCTACCTCTAGGGAGGCTTTTATTGCATAATGCCGCCAGCTGGAGGGGATGCCATGCTTCTATCATCGTTGACGGACCCGGTTGACCTCGCTCGGGCGCAGGCCGCGTTTGATGCAGCATGGAACGAGATCAAACCATCGGTTCCGACTGAGTCAGCTGAGAAGGAACGCCTTCGGCTCTCCTACATAGTTTCTGCCATGGCGAGCCGCTGCCAGGATGAGGGCGAGCTGACGAAGCGGTCGGTCGAACGCTATCGCCGCGCCGTTCGCACCGAGGACCGCAATTATGAGCACCCCAAAGCGCACATGAGCGAGCAGGCCGGGGTTGACGGGGCGGACCGGCGCGGACCCTGGCCCTCATCCCAGCCATAGCGCAGCGGCGGCTGAGGTGAGGCCGGAGGCCGTGGCGCCGGTTCGCCCCGTCACCGACGAGCCGGGACCCTGCGTCTATGCGGGAAGCGGGGTCGGCGCAGCCGATCCTGCCGGGACACGTGTCGCGGCAGGAACCGCTGGAGCATCGACGTAGGGAGCGAGGAGGCTACCCCGGCCCGACACTCGACGGCTCGCTTCTGCCCGAATGGGACGCTGGGCATAGAGGTGGGACGGATTGCACAGGCGGGGCTCAGCGGCTGGGACCCCTTGGCGTATAGGCTCGGTCCTCGACCTCTTGCTGGCGACGCTCCTGCTCACGGAGCTTGGCCTCATCGGCCCGTCGCACGGCCTCGGCCCGGCGCATGTGCTCTTCGAGCGCAGGCACGCCTTGGATCGCCCACTCGGGGCGGGCCTCCATGGCCTTGCGCAGGCGATCGACTCTCGCGAGGTCCATGAGGCCCTCCCGCCGCTCTCCGTCCTGTCGGCGTTCATGCGTGGCTTGGGCGGTCGCGAAGGCGCGGGTTTCCCGATCCTCGCCGCGAGCGTCGCCGTCGCGGATGCTGCGCCGGGTGCGGGCGTCCTGCGCGCGCTCGCCGACCAGCGTCTCCAGCGCGAGAATCCTACGCTCGGCGGCGGCGGCCTTGCCCGTCACCCATGCGAGCACGCCGCGGGGCCGTGAGGCCTCCGCGGCGTCGAGCGCGGCCCTTGCCTCGTCCTCGCGCCGCTCGGCCTCCTGAACGGCTTTCTGGGCCTTCTGGGCCTTCGTACGGGCCTCTGCGAGGCTGGCGGGTGGTTCGAGAGGGACAGATGCTCGCGCCATGCGCTGCCGAGCCGCATCCGCCCGCCGTTCGAGCTCGCGCATGGCGTCGGCATAGGCGGGGCTGGCCTGGGCCGCGATCCGAGCCGCAGCGGCCCGCAGGTCGCGAGCACGGGGCTGCCGGTCGGCGCGCGCTACCTCGATCGCCGCCGTTCGAGCGCGTCGAGCCGCCCTTCGATCCGGCGCAGCATCTCCGTCTGGTAGGTCAGGGCCTGCAGAACCTGCTCCAGCGTCGCCAGCACCGGGCTCTCGCCCGGTTCCTCCAGGCTTTCGGGCAGCAGGGCCTGCGCCAGGCTCTGGACGAGGCCGTGCGTCTGGCTCGCGATCCTCCCGACCTTGTTGGTCTGGACGAGGATCGTCTCGGCTGATGCTCGGGGCGGCGGGGCGGGTGTCTGCGACATGCTGCTTCTCCATGAAGGCCGAGACGTCGGCCCGCTTCTGCTTCGCGAGGCGGTCGAGCGCCCCGACGAACTCGTCTCCGCGCCGCACGATCCATGCGCCTGGCTTGTCGCCGGCAACCACGGACAGGCCCTGCTCGGCGAGGGCGGCATGCAGGGCCTGTGGCCCGTCGCTGCGCGCCCATGCCTCTTTCACGACCTCGCGCACGTCCCGGAAGTCGACGCCCTTGCGATCCAGGACCCTGCGTTGGTCCGGGGTGACGGCGCTGCGCGGACGGTCGGGTTGCGGCCCCAGGCCAGCCGTCAGCCATGCGGCCACCTCCGGCCTGGCCCTCTCGAAGTAGCGCAGGGCGCTCCCGTGATGCCGTCCGAGCGTCGGCGCCTCGCCGAGCTCGTACTCGGCGAGGCGACAAGCCGTCTCGACCTTGATCTTATCGAGGCCGGCCCGCGCCACGAGACCATCCGGTCCCACTCGCGCAACGACCAGGTGGAGATGCGTCCCGCCCTCGCCGGCGACGCGGGGCTTGTCGTGCAGCACGCGGGCGCAGCCGTTCTCGGCCATGCCGAGATGGCGCAGCACGATGTCGCCGGCGAGATGCAGTTCGGCGTCGGTCATCTGCCTGCCGGGGCTAATGCTGATGTGGAGGAAGGCCGCGTCGGCCTTGGTCCCATCCCGCATCAACTGCATGTCGCGCAGGGATGCCGGCAGATCGATCGACAGCATGTTGTCGACGCGCACGGCGATTCGCTCGTTCATCTCCGTCTTCAGGAGATGCGAGGCGAGGTTCCGGGCATCGCGCCCGGAGCGGCCATGCGAGACGACGTTGCCGATCATCCGGGGGATCCCGCAGCGAGCACCGCCTCATGCAGCGCGCGGATCTCGGCCTGAAGCGCATCGAGGGCGGCGGCGTCCACGCGCCCGCCCTGGTTGGCGTGCTTCGCGAGCTGGTTGAGGTTGTTGCCCAGCTTGGCGGCCTCACCCGCCCAGCGGCCAACCTCGACCCGCAGGCCGTCGCGCTTCCGACGCCGGGGAGGCAGCGGGGCGTTGGCCCGCGCGAGCACGGCCTCGCGGGCCAAGGTGCTCGGCCCGACGCCGGCAGCAGCCGCCGCATCGAGCACAAGCTGATGCTCGATAGGGGTCAGGCGCAGGCCGATCGTGATCGTCGCCTTGCGGCTCTCCGACGCCATGCCCGGGCGCTCCGGTTTGGGGGTTCCACAGGGGGCTTCAGCCCCCTTGGCCAGGAAGTGCGGTGTAACCGCGCTCTGCTGGCTATCTCAAATTAGCCACCCGACACGCACTTTTCAAGTCATTGGGATAGAACGCGTTTGCTACACGTATCGAACACAGTAGCGCCCCTTGTTCAGGTTCCAGCGGCGGTCAAACCGCGCGGCGATACCCCTGAGCCGTTAACCGTCGCATCCAAGCCCCCCGCTACCGCCCCACTTCACATAGAGACGCTCGACCATTATACAGCGTGGCGAAAGGATAAGTTCATGAATATCCAGGCTCCAAAAAATTTTACTGTAGAATTAGAAATAACTAGATCAGTTACTGTCGTCATTGAAGCATCGAACGCGGCTGAAGCACGTGATAAGGCTAGTAATCTAAATTTCAGACATGAAATTACTGGCGAGATAGTTCATTGGGTTGTTCTAAATGTTTCGGAAGGAACAGATGTACAGTCAGATTTTTATTAATGTCATGCACGTTTTTCAATATACTTTAATTAATGATGACTTAACTCTATTAGAGTGCCACCCTAACGGACTTTAATCAGGGCTGTAACGACGGTGGCGTCCAGCTCGAACAGCCTACGAGACCCAGTCGAACGCCGAAGCGCATCGACGGCCCAACCAAGGCGAGCAGCGGTCGATCCGCGCTGAACCGCCGCCGCATCCCTGATGTCACGCTCCGAGGGTCGGACGGGCGGCGGGGGCGGAGGGGCCGGCTCGGGCGGATTGGCCGTCCGCCGCGCCCATGCCGCGACCTCGGGCCAGGGCTGATCGGCCTCGACCTTGCGGATCAGCGCTGCGGCCTGGCCGAGACGCATCAGCCCGTTCCACGTGCCAGGCGAGAGAATTCCGACCTCGACGCCATCGGCGGCAAGCTCCTGCTCGCCCTCGTCCTGCGCGCTGTCGTCGGCGGGCTCGATCCCCAGCTGCTCGGCCATCGCCGCCGTGACGACGCAGGAGCGGGTGCCGGCCATGGTCTCCGCGTATTCGCGCCACAGCGCGTAGTCGCGAGGCTGGCCCGTCATGGCGCTGGCGGCGATCTCGAACGGGGCGCGGCCCTTGGCGGAGCGGCTGACCTTGCCGCTTCTGCCGGCGAGCTCCCATGCGAGCCCCTTCGCCACGTAGTCGGCAGCGTTTTCCGGGCTGGTCGCCACCTGCACGTCCTGGCCGAGCCGCTTCGCGGTGGCGCCCTCGGCCTCGACGTACTTCATGTACCGCTGGATCAGGAACTCGCCGGCCTCGGCGGCGGTCGAATTCGACTGGGCCAGGCAGAGCACGAGCAGGTGCAGATGGAAGTGCCAACCGTGCCGGCCATGCGTCACCTCGGGCGCGACGAGCACGCCGATCACGCCGGCCCGCTTCTGCATCCGCGCCCAGGGCGCGCCCTGCCGGGCCTTCCGGCCTGCGGTCTGGACGATGCGCTTCAGGTCCGCGAGACGGTCTCCGGCACGGTGCTGCACCGTCAGCGTGACCATGACCGCCGTCCCGTCCTGGGCGTAGAGGGCGGATACGGCGTCCTTCACCCTCGACTGCCTGTCGAGCGTCTGGCGGGGCGCGCATGAGGGGCATAGCCATGCACTGTCGCAGCGGAAGACGCCGCCGACGCCGATGGCGCCGCTGTCGCGCCGGGTGATGGTGACAGCCTCGACCTCATGGCCGGAACGGCCACAGCCACAGACGGCAGGCCCCTTGCCGGTCTCCGGATCGCGGAGCATCCGACCGATGCCATGGCGAAGCTCGAAGCGCTTCGAGGTGGTGGACAGGAACCCGTCTCCCTCGGAGGAGAGGGGGGGGGTCAACGTAGCGCCTCTGTTGTCGAGCGCCCCCCTGCGGGGGCCGACAGAGCCGCCAGAAGCACGCACGGAAACGCCGCCGCCAGCGGGGCTG
>NZ_JBHSLU010000025.1:0-10853 GCF_042655245.1 Allobosea massiliensis
AGTGGCTGGGGTCCACATCGCTCGCTCCAAGATGGCCTGAACAACCCCTTGGAATCACGAGTGCCCCAGTCGCTCAACCCTTTCGGGACGGGCTCTCAGGAACTTGCTTTAAGCGGGCGCGCGAACGCGGTATAATAAATCACCATAAAAATGGATTATGCGATGGATGATTTTCACGAAACGCGAGCGGATGATCACGTCGGGTCACCGCCTGCGCACGCTCTTCAATACATCCCGGGCGCAGACATCGACGATATGAACCAGCCGCCGGCGTCTGCCATTCCCGAGTTCGACGATCGTCTCGGCATTCTGGATTTCTTCACGCGGAAAGAGATCATGCGGATGGCGTTCGATACGTCGACCCGCTTGTTTCAGAGCGTCGCGTTCCCGGATAGGAAGCCACTCGCGCCGGAAAAGGCGCTGGGCATGTATCGCCAGGTCTTCGATCAGACGCTCGCTGCGGCGTGCATCTGCCTGAGCGACGATGTGATGAAGGCAGCCTTCAACAAGATGACTGCGCGCCTCGGACACAGCGAGGATCCATGGGAGCTTGCCCTGCAGCGAGAGTTCAATCGGGTCATGCAGCAGCAGGCGGAGGGCTAGTGGGCCTTCAGACAAGGCGGTGCTCCTACGCGTGCTAGGCGCCGCCGGCGGCGGCCGCACGACCTTTGCTGTCTCACAGGCCGCGGAGATTCTTGCGACAGACGAACGGCGCCTGGTGGTCATCGACACACTGGGACATGGCGCAAATTCGGCGATCGAGGGTCAAGGCCTTGGTGAGCGGTCGATCTTCAAAATCGAGACCTCTGCCAACCTGGTTCTCGCCGTGTCGCGGCATCTTATCGCCTCAGGCGGTGTCGCGTGCGTGATTGTCGATGACCTGCCTGGCCTGGACTTTGGGCAGGGAGGTGATCAGTGGGGTCGGACGAAGGCGGTGGCGGGATTCGTCCAGTCCCTGTCTGGGATCGCTCTGGCGTTCAAAACGTCGCTGATCCTTGTCGATCGGTCTTCCGATTTCGGCACACGACCGCCGTTGGGCTTCCGTGACGAGTTTGTCGCCGAGAAACAAGCTGCTTAGTTGGCTGCAATGAAAAAGGCCCCGGCGATTTTCTCGCCGGGGCCTTTTTTGCATTCGAGCGCCTGGATCATTCGCCGATGAGATCGAAGTCGATCATCTCGACGGGAAAGCGCTTGCGTTCGATCTCGATCTCCCGGAGCTGCTGCATGTATGGATCCTGGCGGAGCAGGTTCTCCGAGTATGCCTTGAGCACCGGGTCGCCACCGTAATCGTCGTCGAATTCGTCGTCGAGTGAGCCCTGGGTTGATGGCGGCGACATCTCTCCGGCACCGAATTCCTCCGTGAGATATTCGAGATCGCTTTTCATCTGAAGCATTTAATTGGCTTTCTAAAAATGCGCCTGGCGCTGTTTTATTCGCAATATTCTGACAGGTCTTACCTGCCGATGCCGCCGGCATCGCGCTCGGCGCTTTTATTTCTGGTACGCGCAATATCCTTCGGCGGGCTCATAATTAAATCAGAAGCTGCCGTGGTCATCATTTTAATCTCGTAATCGCGCTTGTAAAGCGGAACGTTGGCCTGCGCGCCAATCTTATAGGCTGCAGACACGAGGATGTTTTCGATCCCAGCCACCGCAGACCCGCGCTCTGTCGCGATTTTCTCTCCGGGCGTTTTATCCTGTTTTTCCTTCCGCTCGCCCAGCAGTGCGCTGATGTCGACGACATTCTTGGAAGCGGTTCTTTCGACCTCCGAGCTCATTGCCATCCTGGCCCCGGCCACTGCGACTTCCTCAGCCTTCTTGAGGCTCGGCTCACGCGTGTGCAGCATGGTCTCGAGGGTTTCCTTGAGGATCTGGCGCCTCACATCTGGTTCGATCCACAAGGTCTCACGTTCAATGCGCCGTTTGACGCGTTCCAGTGAGCGATCCCGGTCATTGACCTTCTCATCCAGCTCACTCTGCCGATCGCGAAGCTCGCGCAATGTCCGCGCTTGCTCGGCCTCGGCCGAATTGTCTTTGAGATTTGTGACGTAGCCGGTGAGGGTTTCGACAAATTCGGTCGTCTTGCGCAGGTGCTGATTGTCGAGGGCATGTGAGCGCGAAGCGCTCTCCATGAACCCCCGAGGCCGGTCGATCTCACCGAACCGAGCCGGATCCTCGCGCACGAGCTCCAGGGTCTTGTCGAAGCCGACGATCTCGATCGATCGGCGCACGCGGTCGAGCGTCTCATCGACATCAGAGACGATTTGCGCGTCATGAAGCGCTCGAGCCAGAGTGTCGTTCGATTTCAGCCGCTCGACCATATTTGTGTCGATCTGACGGATGAAAGGTTCCGTCTGCGCCCTTAGGGTCTCCAGTCGGTCGCGTTCGGAAGCGGTATCGCGCTCGAATGGGACCAGCTGCGTTGCGAGATAGGCGAGGAGATCCTTGCGGTTTTCGTGATTCAGCGTCTGGCTCTTTGCCAGGCGATCCAGGATGTCGTCGGCGTCTTCTGGTGTGACGCGCATGTTCTGATCGGCGATGCGGGTGATTTCGGCCAGCGCTTCCGAGCTGTGCTCAAACGGAGCTTTCTCGGTGCGGCGCTTCTGCGCGGCATCGCCGTCGAGGTCGATAACCGGCAGGCCACGTGCGCGCATTGTGTTTTTGAAGGACGCGTATTCCTCCTCCGAGGTGATGATGTTCACCAGAGAGGTGCCGCCGGTCGCTGCCACCTTGGACGCTGCCTTTGCTGGGTCGAGGTTTTCTCGGAAAGCGATGCGCCGCGGTCCGGGGGTGATCGTGGACTTTGCGCGATCACCAGCGAGCAGGAGCGAGAAAATCCGAAGCCCGCTTTGAAGCCCCCCTGCGGTTCGGCCAGCTGAGTGCGCAATCGAGTTGGCACCGGATGCCGCAAGAGAGAGAAGACGCGGCGCGCTCTTGGCAAGCATGGTGCCGCCAACGGCCCAGACGAGGGCCGCGCCCGCGAAACCGAACGATGCTGTCAGGCCAGTCGAAGCCGTTATAGCTGCTCCGAGGGTGGGAAGGCTGACCGAACTGAGGAGAGCACCAGAAATGAGCTCTGCGCCGGCGCCAAGCGCCAACTTTTTTGCGTACTGCATCATTCACCCATTTTCTGCCATTTCCGCATTTTACCATGGCGGAGGTGGCTGGGAAAATAGGGATAACTCAGAGACCGCGCGGGGTTTTAAATGGCGATAAAAAAAGGGGCGGCGTTTCCGCCGCCCCTTCAATCTATCTGACCCAGACGTCCCGGATGCCGGGTAGGCGTTTGAGCCATGCCTGTAGCTCGTCGCTGGGCTGGACCCGGTTGATGAGGGTCCATATCTCGGCCGCTCGGCCATCGCCCAGGCTCACCATGAGAACCAGCTTATGGTCACCGCCTCGGCCCGCCACGCGGATTGCAGCCTTGATGCCATCGTCGGGGCGGTCGATCAGCGATCGGATCGCTTCGGGGTCGAGCCCGTTCTCGAACGCGACAACAATCGCAGCGGGCGCCTCCTTGTCGGCGTCCGCTGTGGTTTTCCAGCTCTGCAGGACTTTTGACGTCCTGGTGGCACTGAGTGTCATGACAGCGATCTCCCCTTCCTTTGGGAGGTTGCTCGGCGATTGAGCGTGAATGCGGGTTCTGCCGCTCTCATCGGCGATGATGATCTCGACGCCATCGGCGCCGATGCCGTCTGGCCTTCGGTCGCCGACCTCGTAGATGCCTTCGATGCGGCCGATCACGAGGATGGAGGCGTCAACCTTGGCTGTTCGCAGCGAAGCGACCGGTGTCGCCCCGATGAGGTAGGACAGCAGCTGGTACTGAGCCGTCGGATGACGGCTGAGGCGGAAGCCGATGGCAGCAATCTCAGCTTCGATCTCCGATGCCAGGTCAGGCTGCTCGCGCACCTTGCTGCTTCGTCGACTGCGGCGCGCGGCGTCGATCTCCGTTTCGGTTCCAAGGTCGTCGAACAGGCTGGGGCCTGCGGACTTCTTGCCGATTGTCATCGTGCGGATAATCGCAGTCAGGTGCGGGCGTCGTTCGCCGCTGTCCCGGTCGAGCAAGCTGTCGAAGGCGCCGGCTTCAACCAGGATGATGATCTGGTTCTTGTTCAGTCCCGCCTCTGTCATCCGCAGGACGGCGTCTGAGGCGGAAGCGAATGGGCCGGCGGCCCTTGCCCGTTCGATCGCGAGCGAGGTAGCTTCCGAAATGCCGGCCAGGCCTCGGAAGCCGAACCGAACGCAGCCATTCTCGATGGTGAAGCTCGAGCGCGAGGCGTTGATGTCTGGCGGGAGAATGGTCACAGCCATGCGCTCGCATTCGCGCACCATCTCCTCGACCTTCTCCTTCCCGTCGCGGCTGTCCCAGTCGAGGTTGGCGCAGGCGAAAGCGAGCGGGTAGTGGTGTTTGATGCAGGCGGTCTGCCAGCAGATCAGTGCGTAAGCCGCCGCATGGCTCTTGTTGAAGCCGTAATCCGCGAACTTCTCGATCGTGTCGAAAAGCTTTTCGCCATCGACCCGAGGGATACCCGAGTGTTTCTCACAGCCGGCGACGAAACCCTCTCGACCAGCTTTCAGTTCTGAGGCAATCTTCTTGCCGATAGCGCGCCGCAGAACGTCGGCTTGGCCGAGGGTGTAGCCTGCCAATACCTGGGCTCCCTCGATGATCTGCTCCTGATAAACGAAAATCCCGTGCGTTTCCTTCAGGACCGGCTCAAGCTTCGGGTGCGGATATTCAACCGTTGCTCGGCCCGCCTTTCGGTCTGCGTAAAGCGGGATTTGGTCCATCGGGCCCGGCCGGTAGAGCGAGACGATCGCGATCAGATCCTCGAATTCGGTCGGATTGATCTCGAGTAGGGCTTTCGTCATGCCCCCGCGCTCGATCTGAAACAGGCGCAGCGTGCGGCCGCGATTGATCATGTCGAATACGCCCGGGTCATCGAAGGGCATGTGGTCGGGCCTGATCGTCGTGTCGGCGCCGTAGTGCTCGTGGATGATTTCCCACGCCCGCTGGATGACGCTAAGCGTCTTGAGCCCGAGGAAGTCGAACTTGACCAGCCCGGTGCTCTCGACGGGCTTCATGCTGTACTGCGTGATCCGGGAGCCATGCCCCATCAACGGGGTAGTCTCGAAGAGCGAATGGTCAGAGATGACCACGCCGGCAGCGTGTTCAGACTGGGAGTCGAGGACGCCTACCAGCGTCTCGGCGATTTCGAGAGCCTGACGCAGTTCGACGTCGTTGATGATTGCGTCCTGGATTTCAGTCGCGTTCTTGATGTCGTCAAACGTCTCGGCGCCGTCGGGCATCTTCTTCGTGAACGAGTCCGCGATCGCATTTGGAATCCCAAGGGCCCGAGCCGCGGCTTTGAACGCACCTTTCGGCTGCATAGTCGTGTAGGCGGCGATCTGGGCGACGTAGTCCTGGCCATAGTGATTGCGCACATACTCCAGCACCTCGCCCCGGCGCTGCTCACAGAAGTCGATATCGAAGTCAGGGAGGGAGACGCGCTCGGGGTTGATGAAGCGCTCGAATAGAAGACCCCAGCGGATCGGATCGATGTCGGTGATGCCAAGGCACCATGCCACGAGCGATCCGGCGCCTGAGCCACGCCCAGGGCCGACTGGAATGGCGTTGTCCCGGCACCATTTGATGAAGTCCGCGACGATCAGAAAGTAGCCGGAGTATTTGAGCTTTGTGATGTGTCCGAGCTCGAACTCAAGGCGGTCATGGTAGACCTTCGCCTCCGACCCGGGTGGCAGCTTAGCCAGGTGAACCTCGAGCCCAGCACGAGCCGCCTCAATGACGGCGAGCTCCTCGTTTTGAACGTCTTTGGCTCGGGGAAGGTGGGGTTTTGCTGAGGGAACAGACCACTTCAGATTCTCGGCGACGGTCTCGGCGTTCCGAAGGAGCTGCGGCGTGTCGCTGAAGAGCTCGGCCATACGCTCAGGCGACTTGAAGTCGGATCCGTATGCCGGCGCGGGAAAGGCCGGGTCGCCCACAAGGACCGTGCTCCCCAGGGAGTTGAAAGTCAGCACCTCAAGCGCCAGCCGGTCCTTGTCTCCGGCGTGCCGAACGGGCGAAACGCCAATGCACGAGATGCCGTGTCGGTTGGCGATCTCGACGAGGTGCTTTTCCTTCTGGACGTCGGCCTCGTCCATCGTTTCGTGGCGCTCGATTGCGATGGCAAAGCGAGATCCAAGCGCGAAAGCCATCTCGGCCGCGATTGCATCGGCAATGTCAGCGCGGTTCTCGCGCAAAGCGGTGTCGAGTGGGCCGTCCAGGCCGCCGCTGGTGACAAAGATGCCGTCGCCGAACGTGATGAGATCCTCGGTTCCCAAGGGCCCGGAGTTGTTCAGGAGGTGGCAGCGGTTGTTGAGGCCGATGAGGCTGAGCCATCCACGCTCGTCCATCGCATGGACGGTGACATACCCATTGATCAGTGAAGTGCCATAGGGGAGGCGCTCGCCGATCAGCGGCGTGATGCCTTCTTTCGCTGCGGCCTGGCTGAACTCGTAGGCGCCCGCCAGGCTCAACCTGTCGGCGATACCGATTGCGGTGTACCCAGCCGCTTTTGCGAGCTTGACCAATTTCTTCGGGTCAAGCGTCGAGCGCCGCTGACGGCTGTAATGGCTTTCACAGGTGAGCAGCATGATCAGTCGAGTCTGAGCGGTGAAATGTTCAGGTTCTGGTGCGCGAACGGCCAGGGCTTTCGACTGACCGCGTTCGAGGCGGAGAGATCGAATTCCGAGGCGCTGCAAAGCGCGATGAAAACCTGGGCGGTAAGCAGGCAGTCGATCGTTGAATCGTGACGCGTGGACCGATCGACAAATTCGATCTCGCGGTCGAGGCCGACCTCGCGGCAGAGGGCTTCGATTGCCTTCGGACTTGACGGTATCTGAAGCCGCCTCAGCAGCGCGTCCAGGCCGACCTGTGCGCCGGGCCAACGCTGGCGGGCGAGATCGATCGTGTCGACAGCGTCATGATGAAACGCGATCCCGACGCGAGCGCACTCGGCTCGAATGAAGCCGAGGTCGAAGGCTTTGTTCTGGATAACGAGCTGGCCATCGCCGATGAATTCCATAAGGCGAGGATGAACCTCGGAATAGAGGGGGGCGTGCGCCACCATCTCCTTCGAGATTTTATGGACCTGATAGCTGCCGAGTTTGATCTCGCGGCCTTCGGGATTCACATAGGTGGAAAACGTCCGCCCGGTGATTTTTAGGTCGACCACTTCGACCGCAGATATTTGGATAATTCGGTCGCCGTCGGCCGAATTCAGGCCGGTCGTCTCGGCGTCTAAGACCGCGTGTTTTGCCATGGAATAATCCAAATAAAAACCGGGAGGGCGGAGCCCTCCCGGTTACAACGACTGAAGTTGCTCGATCAGAACGGGTCGGCCATTTCGGGCTGCGCGGCCTGCGGCGCCGGGCGTTCGCCCTTGTCTCGAATGCCCATGGACAGATACAGGCCGCTCTTGCCGCCGACCTTCTCCCAGATCGAAACTTCCTTCGTCACGGTGAGCTCGTGATTGATCTGGCACGAAACGTTGCCGGTCCAGACGGGCGCTTTCTCGTTGAGAACCTTGGCATTTCCGTTGTTGTCGATGCGGCGATCGAAAACGGTGCCCTCGAAGATCAGCTTCGTCTCAGCGCCTTCGAACTTGACCTTGCGGCTGGTGAATTTGCCGCTCCTGCCATTGCCCGAGTAGGCCTCCTTCACAGACACGGCGTATTTCTCGCCGTCGATGTCACCATTGCCGGTGAACTCGAACTCACCCTTTTCGCGCGGGGTGAAAGCGCTTGCCGTATTCGGGCGAATTTCGAATGCCATTTCCAATTTTTCCTTTGAGGGATTTTCCGCTCAGATGGGAGTGTCTATTTTAATCCGAGAAACTAATTTTGTCTGCCTATTTGAGCAGCGCCTTTAGCGAACCGAGGATCGCATTTGGCAGGCTCGAGATATCTGGGACCATCAGCCATTTCTCCATGGCGAATTGCGGCTGCTTTCCCCCAATCGCGATGCCGATGACGTGCCCTCCATCGCGTTGGATGGTTTGGGCGGCTTGTTCCGCGAGTTCGATGTTATTCCAGTCGGGTTCTCCGTCTGTCAGAATAATCTGAATTTTCTTGTCGTCTCGACGGTCCCGCTGGTCGGACCATGCATCAAGCATGGCCTGGCCAGTGGGTGTCCCGTTCATCTGGATAAGCCGCCGGCCGAGCTTGTCGATCAAGAGGTCCAGGCAGTGCTTCGTGTCGAGCAAGCCGTGGTCCCAGTTTTTGACCAGGTGCATGTCGACGTTGTCGTCGCCACCCGTGTAACCGAGATAGCGTGTGCGGACGTTTTTCGCGGGGCCAAGGGCCTCGGTCAGCGAGATGAGCGACTGCATGAGCAGGTCGATGCGCCGCAGGCGCTTCTCCGGATCTGCCGACTTGATCGAGGTCCGCATCGAAAACGAGATGTCGAGCAGGAAATCGATGCTGGTGTTATTCGCTCGCGCGACGCTGGTTTGCTCGTAGACGTCTCGGGCACGCATTGCGAGGCCCGCAATGTTGCCCATGTCGAGGTCGCCTTCCTCGCGGTTTGGACGGAATTTGCGGTGATTGCGGGCGATGACGATTGCCCGCATTGCGCCGGTGAGCGCCGACGTGACACCGGTGATCTCACCCCGGACGCTCTCATAGTGCACGAGGCTGGCTTTCTCAGGCTTGTGGGTGTGCCTGACCACGCCGTCTGCCAACGGATGGCTTGCTGCTGATGCACCCCCGTCCGGCATCGCTCCTGTGACGCCGGCGATGGCCTTCGCGACATCGGAGATATCCAGGTGGTTTTTGACCTCTGGATTGTGGGCGCACGCGGCTTCGCGGATAGCAGCCTCACGCGCGGCAGCCGCGCTGTCGTCGTCAGAGTTGCCAGCACCCGTCGAAGGGTCGTCCTTGGGGGAGGTCCCTTGCGCATCCTTGGTGCCACCATCGCTATGGCCCGGCTGATTGTTCGGGTCGTCTTTCGTGTCGTCCGATTGGCCGGCCGTGGAAGCAGCCTCCTGTTTCTCGTTCGGAGGAGGAGGCGACGAATCTGACGACGGGCTCGGTTGAGAGCCGGTGTCGCCGGCGGAGGAAGATGACCCAGGACCTGGTGCCTTCCCGCTTTGTGGCGGAGGCGGCAGGGCCGGTGCCTTCGGGGGGTATCGGTCCATGATCGCATCACAAACGTCGATCGCGATCGCATAGATCGCCTCGTTCGCTTCAGCGTCACTCAATGTGCCGGCCTGCAGCACGTCGGGCCACCTTTTCAGGGCGAGCTCGTGCACGAAGGGGTTCTGCTGTTCGAGCTTCGCGAGGAGATTGCTCGCGATCGGCGCGGCCGAGTATCTGTTTTCGCAGGCGTTGAGCCAGGTGAACGCGGCCGAGGCGATGTCATAGGGATCGTCCATTCGACCGATGTTGTCGTCGAAGATGCCCCGCTCGCGGCGCAGGACATGGTTTCGCGTAGCGTCGAGATTTTTGCGCGTGCCGGGAAGGTCGCGCATATTGTTTCGCTCGATGCGCCAATCTTCGGCGGCGTTCCAGATATTGAAAGCCGTCGTGTTGCGAATGCGGGTCTGGCGATCGACGGATTTTGCCGCGTCCTTGTCGTCGAGCTTAAACCCCAAGGTCTTTTCCTGGAGTGCATCGATCACGTCGAAGGGGGTGTAGCGATGGTGTCCGGCCTCATGGTCGGCGTAGCCGCGGAGAACCCGGACTTCGTCGATAGGGTAAAGCTGGGCGTCGTGGATCGTCGGGAGGCGCATCTCAGTGCGCGTGGTCCATGCGCCATCGCCTGAAAACGAGATCGCGAGCCGACGGCCCGTGATTGCGGACGTCGTGATCTGGATCTCGCGCTTGATGGAGTAGCCGAGGAGCGCGTGCTTCATGGGTTGATGCCGGCAGCGGTGACCGTCTTGGGCGCCGGATTGAATTTCTCCCAAGCGTCGCCGATCACCTTTTCTGCGATGGAGCTCATGGCGTTGACTTCGTCGGGATCGCCGCCGCGGCTGACGATCTTGGAGCGGATGGCGCGGATCCGTGCTTCGACGGGATCGTGAAGAGCCTTCTGCAGGAAGAGAGCGTTGCGAGCACAGGTCTCCAGTGTGCGGTGGCTGCAGGCGGTCCGAAGCGTTCCTGCCTTGAAGGAATCTCGCAGGCCAGCGGCGACAGTCGCGATGATCTTCGCGGTGTCGTCGTTCAGCTCCGGGTACGCGCTGCGCAGAAAGGACGTGTCCTCGACCTCGGACCGGTAGTCACATTCGAGCCAGGTGCTGATGCGATCGCGGGTCGCCTCGGACATCTCCTGCTGGAGCTGATAGAGGTTGAGGCTGTCTGCCCGCCCCTTCGTGTTCGCAGTTGCCATTATCGCGAGGTTGGGGTGCGGCATGACAGTGCGGTTGCCGTCATCGAGGATGATGAGGCCCTTGCCCTCGAGCAGCTGATGCATCGTGTAGAGGAGGTCTGGGTCGGCACGGTCGAATTCATCGATGCTGATGATGGACGGCAATTCCATCGCTTGCTCGAGGACACCCTTCTGCCAGACCGTCGATGACGCACCGTTTGCCGCGACCTGGGTGAAGCCGCCGAGCAGCGCCCGGGGGCGCATGTTGCCGTCGATCGGAATGCGGAAGAACGGACGCCCGAGCTTGGCGGCGACCTGTTCTGTTCCGACGGTTTTGCCGCATCCGGTGGGCCCGACCATAGCGATGTTGTCGCCGTTCTCGACCGACCTGTGCACGGCGGTGAGAAAACCATCCAGTGGAGCGCCTGCGTTTGTGCCGGCGCGGGCGGCGTAAAAGTCGGCCATTGGATAGGCTGACCCCTTTCGGG
>NZ_JBHSLU010000026.1:0-80410 GCF_042655245.1 Allobosea massiliensis
CCCGACATAAACGCCTTGCCAAAGGGGGCGTCCACATATGAATCACTTCACCCCTGATTTGGGAATCCCTCCCGATTCAATCAGATCGGGTTCCGCTCTAAAGCGGCGCGCGATTTTTTTGAACAGCATCCTCAACAGGATAGTGAATCGCGAGATCGAAATGAAAAGGCAACTGATTTTGTTCGAGGCTTTAAGTCAAAGGATCAGAAGTAGCGGTCCGAGATTGATGATCCATTAGGCAGGTTGTCAAGGTCCACACATTCACCAGCCAACACGAGCCCGAGCGCATCGCCCATCGGTTCACCGATGATCTTGAACGTCTCAGCGCCGATCACCATCAGATCGCCCTCGGCGATTGTTGCCGCCTGGGAGCGTCGGATATCGATACCGACGGTCGGCAACACCGCGCGGCTGTCCCCGAATTCCGCCATACGGTCGGGCGACTTGCGGATGATGCGGATAGCGACGCCAGCGCCACCCGCCTTCCAAAGCGCATCCTCGCCGATATTGGCATCGGCGAAGAGCGCATCGATGGCCGCAGCGAAAGCACCCATCACGGATCATTCCGCCCAGAAGGAGGACTTCAGGCCGCAACGCCGAACAGAAGGTTACGGGCCGCAACCTTCGCGCAGCGCTCATTGGTGTCGTCCAAATAGACCGGCCCGCCGACCGTCCAGGCTTGCGAGCCGACGTAGTGAGTTCAAACACGCCCGTGAGATCGAGCGCGACATCGGCAAAGAGCGCAGCGTCGTTCGTAGCGACGCCCCCCTCACCGCATAAAACACAGCTCCCGGAACCTCCCCCGGAACGCCGTGACATCCCGCGCGATCGCCTCCGCCGGGCGCGAGCCGTTCAGCCCCTCGGCGATGTAGCCAGCGAGTTCGGGCATGTCGGCGGAGGTCATGCCGAAACGGACGATTTCGGGGGTGCCCAGCCGCAGGCCGTTGACGTCTCCCGCCACCTCCGGCAGCGGCAGGCCGATGCCGCAGCTCAGGATGTTGATGGCGCGCAGCTTCTGCGCCGCCGCCTGGCCGCCGCCATAGCTGTGCGCCTCGATCGCGAACTGGTGCGAGGTGGTGATGCCGCGCTCGCGCGCATAGACCGGGATCTGCCGCTCGCAGAGCGCCTCGGCCAGCGCCTTGGCGGTGGCGGCCATCATCTGCGCGTAGTCGCGGCCAAAAGCCTTCCAGTCGAGCAGCGTGATCGCCAGCGAGGCCGATTTCGCCGCGTCGAAATTCGCCGTCAGCCCGGGATAGGCGATGGCGTCGAGCCGCTTGGCGATGGCGGCGTCATTGGTGACGATCAGCCCCGAGGGCGGGCCGCCGAGGCTCTTATAGGTGCTCATCGTCATCAGATGGGCGCCCTCCTCCAGCGGCTGCTGCCAGGCCTGGCCGGCGATCATCCCCGACATATGCGCCGCGTCGAACAGCACGAGCGCCCCGACCTCGTCGGCAATCGCGCGGATCTCGCGGATCGGATGCGGGAAGAGGTTCAGGCTCGCGCCGATGGTGATCATCTTCGGCTTCAGCCGCAGCGCATCCTCGCGCAGCTTTGCGACATCGACGGTGTAGTTGGTCGCGTCGACCGGCGCCGGATGGGTGACGATGCCGTAAAGCCCGGCCGCGCCGGCGCCGTGATGCGTGACATGCCCGCCGATCGAGGGCGGCGGCGCGATGATGCAGTCGCCGGGCTTGGCCGCGACCATGAAGGCGTAGAGATTGGCGATGGCGCCCGAGGGCACGCGGATCTCGGCATATTTGGCGCCGAAGACCTGCGCCGCGAGTTCGGCGGCGATGATCTCGATCTGCTCGATCGCCTCCAGCCCCATCTCGTATTTCTCGCCGGGATAGCCCAGCGAGGGTCGCGCCCCGAGGCCCGAGCCCAGCGCCGCTTCGGCGCGCGGGTTCATCACATTGGTCGCGGGGTTTAGATTGAAGCAGTCGCGCTCGTGGATGTTGCGGTTCTCGGTGGTCAGCGCCGAAAGCCTGGCCTCGATCGCGTCCAGCGGCTGGCCGCTGACGCCGCCGGCGACCGCGAGCACGTAATCCTCGCTCGCCGCGGGAACCCAGTCGCGCCTGCCCAGTGCCGTCATCGCCATTCTCCCGCCCCGCCGGGGCCTGCCTGAAACCCAACGTCATAGGAGCGGTTTGCGCCGCCTGGCGCAAACGAGTATTCGTCGCTCGAAGGCAGAGAAAATCTCAGCCTCCCGCCGGACCCCTCCATGGCCGTCAAGCCGCCCCGCCCCCGCCTGCCCTCGCTCAAGGCGCTGCGCGCCTTCGAAGCGGCTGCGCGTCTCGAGAGCTTCACCGAGGCCGCGGCCGAGCTCGGCGTCACGCCCGGCGCCGTCACCCAGCAGATCCGCCAGCTCGAGGCCGCTCTGGGGCTCTCGCTGTTCCGCCGGCTGCCACAGGGCGTGGTGCCGACGGTCGCCGCCCGCGAGGTGCTGCCCCGGCTGACGCGCGGCTTCGACATCCTGGCCCAGGCCGCCCAGAGCCTGCGCGAAAGCGAGAGCCAGCGCGCGCTCACCATCGCCGCTTTGCCCTGCATCGCGCAGCTCTGGCTCTCGCCGCGCCTGCCCGCTTTGCAGCGCACCTGGCCGGATCTGCAGGTCTCGATATCGGCGATGGAAGCGCCCCCCGATCCGCGCCGCGAGCCGCATGACCTGTCGATCTTCTACCGCGAGCCCGGTTCAGGCCCGCAGGCGCTGACGCTGGCCGGCGAGGACGCGATCCTGCCGGTCTGCGCGCCCGAGCTGGCGGAACGCCTCGGCTCGACGGCCGATCTCGCCGGCCAGACGTTGCTGCACGACGCCGTCTGGCACAACGACTGGGCCCGCTGGCTCGCCCATGCGGGAGCGCCACGCGGCCTCGATGCGACGCGGGGCCCGCGCTTCTCGCTCTACAGCCTGGCGCTGGATGCGGCGCTGACGGGCTCGGGCATCTTGATGGGGCGGCTCTCGCTGGTCGCGCCTCTGCTCGCGCAAGGGCGGCTGGTCGCGCCGCTCCGGCCGCCGCTGCTTCTCAGCGAGCGGCTGACGGTGACGCCTGCGACCACGGAGCACCCGCATCCGCGCCATGCCGAGATCGCCGCCTGGCTGGTCGCGCAGGAGTGAGGCCAGAGGCGCGTGGCTCAGATATCGGCGCCGCAATCGCCGCAAAGGATCTGGTCCATCGAGCGCGAGGGCTCGGCGCAGCCGGCCTCGCCGACGACCTTGGCGGGAACGCCCGCGACCGTCTTGTTGCGCGGCACGCTCGCCAGCACGACCGAGCCCGCCGCGACGCGCGAGCACTGGCCGACCTCGATATTGCCGAGGATCTTGGCACCGGCGCCGAGCAGCACGCCCTTGCGGATCTTGGGATGGCGGTCGCCGCCCTGCTTGCCGGTGCCGCCCAGCGTGACGCTGTGCAGCATCGAGACGTCGTCCTCGATCACCGCCGTCTCGCCGACGACGAGCCCGGTGGCATGGTCGAGGAAGATGCCCTTGCCGATCTTCGCGGCCGGGTTGATGTCCGTCTGGAAGACCTCGGAGGCGCGGCTCTGCAGATAGAGCGCGAAATCGCGCCGGTCCTGCCGCCAGAGCCAATGCGCCAGGCGGTGGCACTGCAGCGCGTGGAAGCCCTTGAAGAACAGCACGGGCTCGAGCACGCGGTAGCAGGCGGGGTCGCGGTCGAGCACGGCGACGACGTCGGCGCGCATGCCGAGCCCCACCGTCGCGTCAGCGGCGAGCGCCTCGGCGAAGGCCTGCTCGATCAGATCGGACGGGACGGCGGGATGGCCGAGCCGCGCCGCGACGCGGTGGCTGACCGCGGCCTCGAAGCTCGGCTGGTTCAGCACGGAGGCGAGGATCAGGCTGCCCAGCGCCGGCTCGGCGGCGAGCGCGGCCTCGGCCTCGCGGCGCAGCCGCGACCAGACGGGGTCGAGCCGCTCGAGCCCGCTCGCGGGATCGCGGACTTCGGCGACGGAGCGTCCTGACGACATGGTTTTTCTCCGGAGAGGGTCGTTCGGCAAGGCCGATCCTAGCACCCGAGGCGGCATCGACGCCAAAGCTGTTTCAGGGCGATGGGCCACCCGCATGTGGGGCGCCGGATTCGGTTTGTCAAAACCGTTCCACAAACGCTTGTCGGAAGAGGGTTTTCGAACCGTCTCCCCGCGACCTCACAAACGCGACAGGAAGTCGAGCACCGCCTGCTTGTGGCTCTTGTCGCCGACGGCGAGGTTGTGGTCGCGGCCCTGGATGTCGAAGGCCTCCGCGCCGGGGATCAGCCGCGCCAGCGCCGGTCCCGAGCCCGCGACCTCGTCGGTCGTTCCGACACTGACGAGGGTCGGTGCGGCGATCCGGCCGACCTCGGCCTCGCTCAACGTCTGCCGCGAGCCGCGGATGCAGGCGGCGAGCGCCTTGAGATCGCTCTTCGTCGCCTCGGCGAAGGCGCGGAACATGCGCTGCATCGGGTCGGTCAGACCGTCGAGCGAGGGCGCCTCCATGGCGTCGGCAATGCCCAGCGGCAGGCCGACGCCCTCGACGAGATGGATGCCGAGCCCGCCGAGCAGCAGCGCGGTCAGCCGCTGCGGATGCGCCAGCGCGAGATGGGCGGAAATGCGCGCGCCCATCGAATACCCCATCACCGCCGCGCGCGGGATGTCGAGATGGTCCATCAGCCGCCGCACATCCTCGGCCATGATCTGGGAGGAATAGGCGGCCGGATCGTAGAGCTTCTGGCTCTGGCCATGGCCGCGATTGTCGAGTGCGACGACGCGGTAGCCGGCATGGGTCAGCGTCTTCGTCCACTGCGTGTTGACCCAGTTGACCATGTGGCTCGAGCCGAAGCCGTGCACCAGCACCACCGTGGCATGGCGCTCGACATCCCCCGTGGGCGCGAGATCGACATAGGCGAGGCTGACGCCGTCGGAAGAGAAGGTCTGCATGGCGGTCCGTGGCGGGTCTTCGAAGCGGAACTGTCGCCCTCCCATGCCATCAACGCCACGACTTGGGTAGCGGTTGCGCCGCCGCCTGCCTATGAAGGCTGCCATGAGCGCCGTTCCCTCCGAAGCTGCCGCCCCCATGACCGCCCCCTCGCCGCGCCTGCGGCTGGAGATCGTCGATGGCGCCCGCGGCGTCGCGCTTCTGGCGATGTTCGTCTTTCACTTCGCCTATGATCTGTCCTTTTTCGGGCTGATCGAGACCGATGTCCCCTCCGAGCCCGGCTGGCGCGGCTTTGCCCGGCTGATCGCGGGCTCCTTCCTGACGCTGGTCGGAATCAGCCTCGTCCTGGCGACGCGGAGCGGCCTGAACCGCCCCGCCTTCCTGAAGCGCCTCGCGATGGTCGCGGGCGCCGCCGCGCTAGTGACACTGGCGACCTATTTCGCGATGCCGCGCAGCTTCATCTTCTTTGGCATCCTGCATCATGTCGCGCTGGCCAGCGTGCTGGCCCTGCCCTTCCTGCGCCTGCCGGTTGCCGCTGTTGCAGTCGCTGCGGTCGCCGCCTTCGCCCTGCCGGTCCTCGTCGCTCATCCGCTGCTCGATGCGCCCGCCCTCGCCTGGCTCGGCTTCTCCCGCGCCCCGATCGTGACGGCGGATTTCGTGCCGGTCTTTCCCTGGTTCGGCTGCGTGCTCGGCGGGATCGTACTGGCCAGGCTGGCCTTGCCGCGGCTGGCCGGCAGCCGCCTCGCGAGCTGGCGCCCGAGTTCACTACCGGCGCGGATCCTCTCCTGGGGCGGGCGGCACAGCCTGCTGGTCTATCTCGTCCACCAGCCGATCTTCATCGGCGCGCTGATGCTGGCGCTCCAGCTGAATCCGGCGCAGCCGGTCTCGCCGGAGCGCGGCTTCATGCTCTCCTGCCAGCGCAGTTGCGGGACGGGACCGCTCGGCGCCGACGCCTGCGAGCGGCTCTGCGCCTGCACGGTCGATTCGCTGAAGCGCGAAAACCTCTGGCAGGAGACGCTCACCGACACCCTCGACCAGAGCCAGCGCGAGCGGGTGTCCGCTCTCGCCCAGGCCTGCCTGCGCCCGGCGACGCCACGCTGAGGCAATCGCGCACTGGCGCGCAGCGCTGCGGCGCGATAGTTTGCAGCCACATCACGAAGCAAGAGCGACGATCATGGCCGATCACGGCATTCCGCATTTCCACAACGACAAGGGCGTCGCCGTCATCCATGTCGGCGCGCGCGAGTTCATGTGCATCGGTGCCAAGCCGCCCTTCGACCACCCGCATGTCTATCTCGACATGGGCGGCGACGACGAGATCGTCTGCCCCTATTGCTCGACGCTCTACAAATTCGACGCGAGCCTCAAGCCCGGCACCTGCTCGCCGCCCGATTGCGCCCATCACGAGACGGCCCAGGCCGCGGCCTGAGGCCAGGGCGGCCCGGACCAGCCGGCCGCTCCCCTTTCCGGGCGGGCCGCAAGGCCCGGCCGCAGCGCCCGTTCGTGAAAGCCTGCCGCCCGTGTCCGCTCCCCATTTTCTGATCGCCGGCGCCGGGATCGGCGGCCTGACCATGGCCCTGTCCCTGGCGCGGCGCGGCATCGCGGCGACCGTCGTCGAAAAGCGCACCGGCTTCGGCGAGTTGGGCGCCGGCCTGCAGATCAGTCCCAATTCCGGCCATGTCCTGGACGGGCTCGACCTCACCCTGCCGCTGAAGCGCGTCGCGGTGAGGTCCCAGGGCCTCGTGGTCCGGCGCTGGCGCGATGGCCGGGCGCTGCTGGAGGCGCCGACGCCTGAGACCGCGCAGCCGCCCTACCGGCTGCTCAAGCGCAGCGACCTCCACACCGTGCTGCTCGATGCCGCCCGGGCCATGCCCAATATCCGCCTCGTCGTCGGGCGCGGCATCGAGGACGTCGTCGAGGTGGATGGCGGCGTCGCGGCGACGCTCACCGGCCAGAGCGGCCAGACGGAAACCCTGCACGGAATCGGCCTCATCGGCGCGGACGGCCTCTGGTCGCGCGTGCGGGACCAGACGGGCGATGCGTCGCCCCCCGTCTTCACCGGCTTCGAGGCCTGGCGCGCCCTCGCCCCGGCCGGGATGGCTGGCCAAGCCCAGGTCGAGCTGCATCTGGGCGCGGGCCGTCATGCGGTGCATTACCCGGTCGCGGGCGGGCGGGAGACCAATCTCGTCGTCGTGCGGCGCGCCACCGAGGCCCGCGAGGGCTGGTCGCGCGAGGGCGATGCACGACAGGTCGCGGCACAGGTCGCGGAAGCCTCGCGGCCGCTGCGCGATCTCGTCGCCGCGGCCTCGGGCTGGCAGGTCTGGTCGCTGTTCGACCGCAAGCCGGCCGTGATGGCGAAGGGGCGCGTCGCGCTTCTGGGCGATGCCGCCCACCCCGTCCTGCCCTTCCTCGCCCAGGGCGCCTCTCTGGCGATCGAGGATGCCGCGGTTCTCGCGCGCCTTCTGGCGCGGGCGCTCGAGGCGAAGGGCGAGGCCGGCGTCCCTACCGCGATGGCGGCCTATGCGAGCGCGCGCGCCCAGCGGGTCGCGCGCGTGCAGGAGGCCAGCCGCAGCAATGGCCGCAACTTTCATCTCGGCTGGCCGCTCGGCATCGCGCGCGACATCGCGCTCGCACGCCTCGGCGCCGAGGGCATGCGCCGCCGCTATGCCTGGCTCTACGACTGGCGCGATGGCTGACGGTCTGCGGCGCGATGATCTCGCCTTCGCCGCAATTCGTACCTAGCTTCGTGAAGCAGGAACGGATGACCCCACGATGATCCGCGTCAATCTCCATGAGCAGATCGGCGGCCGCGCCGCCACGATGCCACGCTGGGCGGCCTGGCTCGCCATGGCTGCAAGCCTCGTCATCGGCGCCGTGCTCTTCCTGCTCGCCGCCAGCCTCGCGCTGATCCTGCTGCCGGTCGCGGCGCTGGCCGGTGCCATCGCGATCTGGCGCCTGCGCAGCCGGCTCAAGGCGGCGGGCTTCGGCCAGCCGGGCCCGATGCCGGGCGAGCCGCGTGGTGCCGCACGCGGCGAGATCATCGACGCGGAATACCGCATCATCGAGCCGAACGAGCCGCCGCGGCGCTGATCGTTACGCCGGCAGGCGGGTGAGGATCACGCCCGCGACGCCACAGACGGCGAGCGTCGGGATCATCCCGATCTTGAAGCGCAGCATCGCGACGATGGCGCCCGCGCTGAGCAGGGCGGCGCGCCAGTCCAGCGAGGCCAGCACCGGCCAATCCGACGACAATCCGAGGAACGAGACCGTCCTCACCTCTCTGAACAGCACGTGCAGCCCGAACCAGAGCGCGAGGTTCATGATCACGCCGACCACGGCGGCGGTGATCGCGCCCAGCGCCGCCGACAGCGCCCTGTTGCCGCGCAGCGCCTCGACATAGGGGCCGCCGAGGAAGATCCAGAGAAAACACGGTGCGAAGGTGACCCACAGCGTCAAGAGCGCGCCGAGGCTCCCCGCAAGCAGCGGCGGCAGATCGCCGGCCCCGCGCATGCCGGCGAGAAACCCGACGAATTGCAGCACCAGGATCAGCGGCCCCGGCGTCGTCTCGGCGAGGCCGAGCCCGTCGATCATCTCGCCCGGCTGCAGCCAGCCATAGGTCTCGACCGCCGCCTGCGCCACATAGGCCAGCACCGCATAGGCGCCGCCGAAGGTCACCACCGCCATCGTGCTGAAGAAGCGCCCGAGCTGCGTCCAGACGCTGCCCTCCCCCGTCCAGAGCCAGAGAACGAGCACCGGAGCGAGCCAGAGCGGCAGCCAGATCGCCAGCGTCCGCAAGGCCCGGCCGGTCGAGGGCCGGACATGGTCGAGTTCGCCGCGCGCGAACAGCGCGTCGACGACGCCCGTGACATCGGGCCCGGCCTGGCCATGGCCGGCCTGCGCGCCGAACAGCGCCGGGCTCAGCCGGTGGCCGGCCCAGCCGATCAGCCCCGCGGCGAGGATGATTGCCGGAAAGGGCACCCTGGCGAGGAAGATGGCGAGGAAGGCGGCGATGGCGAGCGCCACCATCGCCCGGTTCTTCAGCGCGCGACGGCTGATCCTCAAGCCCGCCTCGATCACCACGGCGAGCACAGCCGCCTTGATGCCGAAGAACAGCCCGTCGACGAGCGGAACCTCACGATAGAGCACGTAGAGGATGCTCAGGCCCAGCATCACCGCCGCGCCGGGCAGAATGAAGAGCAGCCCGGCGATCAGCCCGCCGAGGGTGCGGTGCATCAGCCAGCCGATATAGACGGCGAGCTGCTGCGCCTCCGGGCCGGGCAAAAGCATGCAGTAGTTCAGCGCGTGCAGGAACCGCGCTTCGCCGATCCAGCGCCGCTCCTCGACCAGTTCCTTGTGCATCAGCGCGATCTGCCCGGCCGGCCCGCCGAAGGAGAGCAGCCCGATGCGCGCCCAGACGCGCGTCGCCTCCGCCAGCGTCGGCAGTTCGCCGCCCGCGGCGCCAGCGCCTTCGGGCGTCGCCTGCGCCATCAATCGATCCGGCTGACCAGGATCTTGTCGATCCGGCGCCCGTCGAGATCGACCACCTCGAAGCGCCAGTGCCCCTTCTCGAAGACCTCGCCGACCACCGGAAGATGGTTGAGCTGCGCCAGCACGAAGCCGGCCACGGTCTGGAAATCGGCGTCGCGCGGGATCGAGATGCCGAGCTCGTGCGAGAACTCGTCGACCTGCATCCAGCCCGCCACCAGCCAGGAGCCGTCGGCGCGCGCCACCAGCGGCGGCTCGTCCTCTTCCTCCTCCTGAAAGGCGCCGATGATCGCCTCCAGCACGTCGCCCGGCGTGATGATGCCCTCGAAATGCCCGTACTCGTCGAAGACCAGCGCCATATGGACGCGCGAGGCGCGGATCTCGCGCAACACCAGCAGCGCGCCGGCCGTGTCCATCACCACCGGTGCCTCGCTGACCAGCCCACGCAGATCATGCGTGCCGCCATCCGACAGGAAGTCGATCAACTCCTTGACCACGACGACGCCGATGATCGCATCCGCCTCGCCGTCCTGCACCGGCAGGCGCGAACGACGCGTGGCGCGCAGCTGCTCGCGGATCTCGTCGGCGCTGTCGGAGAGGTCGATCACCTCGACCTCGCGGCGCGGCGTCATCAGGGCGCGTGCCGAGCGGTCGGCGAGACGCATCACGCCCGAGATCATCTCGCGCTCGTCGCGCTCCAGAACGCCGGCCGTCTCGGCCTCGGCGATGATGGTGCGGACCTCCTCTTCGGTGACCTTCTCCTCCGGCTCGCCCTTCTGGCCGAGCAGCGCCAGCACGGCCCGCCCCGAAATGTCGAGCAGGAAAACCAGCGGCGCGCCGATCTTCGACAGCAACAGCATCGCCGGCGCGACCCGCGCCGCGACCCGCTCGGGATCGCGCAGCGCGATCTGCTTGGGCACGAGCTCGCCGATGATCAGCGAGAGATAGGTGATCGCGACGACGACGAGGCCGACGCCGAACCCGTCCGAGACGACCTGCGAGAAGCCCTGCCCGACCAGCCATTCCGACAGCCTTGCGCCCAAGGTCGCGCCCGAAAAGGCGCCCGAGAGCACGCCGACGAGCGTGATTCCGATCTGGACGGTGGAGAGGAAGCGGCCGGGATTATCGGCAAGGCGCATCGCGGTCTTGGCGCCTTTGCTGCCCTGATCGCTGAGGACTTTGAGGCGTGCGGGACGGGAGGAGACAACCGCGAGCTCGGACATGGCAAGCAGACCGTTGATGACGGTCAGGGCCACGACGATCAGAATTTCGGTTAACAAAACCAGTCCGTATCATGCAGAGCCGCAGCGATGGCGGCCTGCTTCTGCGCCCCTTATAGCGGATGTTGTGCCGCTGGCGATGGTTCACGGCCAAAATTTTTGCGGCGAGGACGCGTGATGACCGAGCAAAAGCCCGCCCCCTGGGACCCCGCCGCAGCCCCCGCCGACGCCGACCGGCGTCTTCATGCTCCCGCCGCCGCGCGCAACCGCGACGCGATCCTCGCCGTGCTGCGATCCGTGCTACCGCCGACGGGAACGGTGCTCGAGATCGCCAGCGGCTCGGGCGAGCACGCGGTCCATTTCGCGGAAGCCCTGCCGGGGCTGACCTTCCGGCCGAGCGACCCGGCGCCAGAGGCGCTCGCCAGCATCGCCGCCTGGACCGCGCAGGCGGGCGCGCCCAACGTCCTGCCGCCGCTGCGGATCGACGCCGCCGACCCCGCCTGGCCCGCGACCCTGCCGCCCGGCGAGGCGCCCGCCGCGATCCTCTGCATCAACATGATCCACATCGCCCCCTGGGCGGCGACGGAAGGGCTCTTCCGCGGCGCGGGCGCCCTGCTCCCGGCCGGTGCGCAGCTGATCCTCTACGGCCCCTTCCGCCGCCCCGGCCGCCCGCTCGAACCCGGCAACGCCGCCTTCGACGAAAGCCTGCGCGAGCGCGACCCGGCCTTCGGCCTGCGCGACCTCGGCGAGGTCACCGCGCTGGCGATGGCAGCGGGGTTCGGCTCGCCGGAGGTGATCGAGATGCCCGCGAATAATCTGACGGTGGTGTTCGGGAAAGCAGGCAGGCGCTGATCACGCGACGGAACCCTTGGTGCGGACGGCGGGGATCGAACCCGCATAGCCTTGCGGCTGAGAGATTTTAAGTCTCTTGCGTCTACCAGTTTCGCCACGTCCGCCTGGGGCAGAGCGGTAGCCGCCGCGGGCGCGGCGCGCAAGCGCCTCGGCAGCCCCCCGGAGGACGGCCCGGTTTCGGCTCAGTGCCGCCGCGCCGGCTTGTACCATTCGACGCCGTCGGGATCGACATAGAGGCCGGGCGCCACGTCGGAGCCGATCGCCTTCTGCTGCATCGGCACGCGCACGGTGTCGTCGCGGTCGCCCCGCTTCATGTAAGGAGCCCCGCTCGGAGGCGCGCCGTGGTCGGCCCCGTGGCCGCGCGAGGCGGCGAGGCCGATCGTCCCCTGCCGCCCGGCGACCTTGTCCTGCAGCTCGCTGACGCTGCGTCCCGCGAAGGGCGGCCGCCCGTTACCCTCGATCACGGGCCAGGCGCGGCGCGCCGCGCCCTCCCCGGCCACCCGCACGCCGATGAAGCGCGGCACATAGGTCGCGCCACCCTTGCCGAAGCTCTCCCAGCCGCCGGATGCGACCATCTGGGCACCGCAGCGCTTGTGGCTGCGCTCGCACAGCGCCCGCGAGGCGTAGCGCGGCGCCTTCTGCTCGAATTCGGCGCGGGCATTGCGATAGGCGAACTCGCATTGCTCCGCGGTCAGGATGCCGCCGGCGATGCACTCGTCGCGGCGCTCATAGACGGCGCCGCGCTCCTGCGCCGCGAGATCGACGGGCGCCAGGAACAGCAGCGGGGCGAGCGTGGCGGCGCGCAGGGCCCCGAGCAGCGGAGCGGCGGAACTGAGCAGAATCATGGGCCGCAGCATCCGCATGATTGTGGCTTTAGAGAAGCGAGCGGCGCGAGCGGGCGAGTTCGAGCGTGGCGCCATAGTCGATCTTGCCGTTGCCAAGCACGGGGATGGAGTTCGTCACCAGAATGGCGCGCGGCACCCAGAGCTCGGGGAACCCCTGCGCCTTCGCGGTCTCCTGCAGCAGGCTGCGCTCGGCATTCGGCTTTTCCGTGACGAGGACGAGCTGCTCGCCCTTGCGCGCATCGGGCAGCGCCACGACGACATGGTTGAAGTCCGGCCAGAGCCCGGCGACCATCGATTCGACCGCCGCGAGCGAAACCATCTCGCCGCCGAGCTTGGCGAAGCGCTTGGCACGCCCCTTGATGGTGACGAAGCCGTCGTCGAGCGTGACGATGTCGCCGGTATCGTGCCAGCCGCCTTCGGGCGGCAGCAGCGTGCCGGGCGCGTCCGCGCTGAGATAGCCGGCCATGATGTTGGGGCCGCGCACGCAGAGCTTGCCGCCCTCATGGATGCCCTCGACCGGCTCCAGCCGCGCCTCGATGCCCGGCAGCAGCCGCCCGACGCTGCCCTCGCGCATGGCGACGGGCGTGTTGCAGGCGAGCACCGGCGAGCATTCGGTGCAGCCATAGCCTTCGAGGATCGTGGTGCCATAGGGCTCCCACATCCGACGCGTCTCGGGCTTCACCCGCTCGGCCCCGGCCACGACATAGCGCACGCTCTTGAGGTCGTCCGGGTCCGCAGCGCGGGCGTAACCCTGCAAAAACGTGTCGGTCGCGAACAGGAAGGTGCAGCCGGTCTCGCCGATCAGCTTCGGCACCTGCTTGTAGTGGAGCGGGCTCGGATAGAGCACGACCTTCATGCCCGACAGCAGCGGCATCAGCAGGCCCGCCGTCAGCCCGAACGAGTGGAAGGCCGGCAGCGGGTTCATGACGATGTCGCGCTCGGACAGGAAGCCGGCCGCGAGCGCGAAGATCTGGCGCGCGTTCGAGACCAGATTGGCGTGGCTCAGCACCACGCCCTTCGGCTTGCCCTCGGTGCCCGAGGTGAAGAGGATCACCGCCGCGTCGTCCGGAGCCGCCGCATGGCTGCGATGCACGAAACCCGGCGCGAGGCTCGACAGCGCGCCCAGCGCCTTGTCGAGGCTGGTGATCTCCTTGCGGACGTCTTCGAGATAGATGACCCGCCTGTTCTCACCGAGCGCCTCCAGCTCGTCCTCGAGCTTGGCCTGGTCGACGAAGCGGCGCGAGGTCACGATCGTCTTCAGCTCGGCGAGCTCGCCCGCCGCCCGCAGATTCTTCACGCCGGCCGTGAAGTTCAGAAGCGCCGGCACGCGGCCGAAGGCCGAGAGCCCGAACAGCGTCACCGCGAGCGCCTGCACATTCGGCAGCAGCACGCCGACATGTTCCCTAGGCTGCGTGTAGCCCGCGAGCTTGCGCCCGAGCACGAGCGCGCCCAGCACCAAGTTGCCGTAGCTCAGCGGCTTGCGCTCGGCATCCTCGACCGCGACGCGGCCCTTGCCATGGCGGGAGACCGCCTGCAGCAGCGCCTGGAACAGGGTGATCCGTGCGCCCGCCGCATCGAAGACGGGCAGCTGTCGTTCGGTGTCGGCCATGCTTGGCTCGGCTCCCGGCTGGCGTTTCCTCTTGGCTTCCTAACTAAGCCGATCCGCAGCCGTTGCAATGACGCTCTGCCAGCCACCCCGCCGGCGCCATCAGCCGAAGGCGCCGATCTCGTGCTGGATCGCGCCGGAGATCTCGCGCAGCAGCTCGAACAGCGCCTGCATCGGCGCGATCACGTCGCGATGCAGCGCCTCATAGGTGCCGGTTTCCCGCGGGCCTGGCGGCTCGCCGAAATCGAGCCCGATGGTCGGGTCGGGCCGCAGCGGGAAAATGTCGGCCAGCAGGGCGAGGCAGGCCGGCACGTCGAGCCGCAGCAGCCGCTCGACCAGCACCTCGCGGGTGATGCCGGCATGGGGCCGGAAATCCGGGATATGGCTGGCCCGCAGCCAGATGCCGTGCATCGCCGCCAGCCGCAGCGCATGCAGCGCCACCAGCCGCGCCGGCATCTCCGGCACATCCGGCGCAGCCGCCTTCAGCTTCAGCGCATCCGAGGAGAGCCGCCAGAACAGGCTGCGCAGCGAAGGCGCGAGATCGAGCCGCGACAGCGCCTCGCCGACGGCGAGCAGCTCGTCGCGACGTCCCTCGCGCAGCGTGCGCCGCGCCCGGTCGAACCAGCTGCCGGGGTCGAGCGAGTCGAGATAGGCGCGCAGCACGTCGAGATCGCTCGCCGCCAGCGCGTGCTCGGCCAGCCGGTAGGCCCGGTCGAACCGGTCGGAGCGCTCGCGCATCGCGTTGAACAGATCGGGCGCGCGCGCCGCCGCTTGGCCGATGCCGTGGACGCTGTTGGCGAGCCAGCCGAGCTGCTGCAGGATCGCGTTGTTGGGAATGGCGCGCAGCTCGCGCGGATGGCGGATGCGCGTCGGCCCGCCGGCATCGCTCTGGCGCGCGGCGGGGCGCGAGCCGGTCTTGTCGAGCAGCGAGGGGCCGAAGGTGCCGATCAGCGCGGCATAGCCGGAGTCGTCGACCAGCGCCGTCATCTCCTCGCGCACGGTCTGGAAGAACTCGGTGGCGAAGTCGGGCTCGTCGTAGATCGGATCGGCGACCTCCTCGGCCACCGGCACGAGCACCGCCTCCGCGATGCGCCCGATAGTCGCCGCCGCCAGCAGCGGCGTGCCGAACATCAGATAGCCGTCGCTGCCCTGGAAGCTGGTCTCGCGCACCGAGCGCAGGCCGGCCCTGGCGAAGGCCGCGCGCGCCCAGGCGGGTTCCAGATAGGCCAGCCGGTCGGCGAGGCTGGCGGGATGGGCGCCGCGCCCGGCGGATTCGCCATGGGTGTCGAAAATAACGAGCTCGACCTCGGAAAGGTCATAGCGGCGCAGCAGCTCGCAGATGCGGATGCGCAGCCGCTCGATCCAGAAGGTCGCCGCGACCTGCCCGATATAGCGGCCGGAATCGGAATAGCCGAACTGCACGCAAAAGCGGCCATGGCGCTTGAGATAGGCGCGGAAATGCGGGCTGCGCAGTGCCTCGTCGATGATGCGCGGCCCCTGCTCCAGCGCGTCTTCCGTCTCGAAGAGCGGCGAGATCTCGACCCGGTCGGCGATGCCGAAGCGGCTGGCGAGCCAGAGCGCGCAGAGCAGCGTGTAGCCCGTCTCCGTCTCGGCCACGAGAAACCGCACCGCCTTGGTGCCGTCGACATGCTTCACGATCTGCGCGATCGTCATCAGCATCCGCGTCGCCGAGGCGCGCTCGGCCGCCAGAGCGCCGAAATCGACCGCGATCGGCGCAACCTTCGCCAGCAGACCGTTCACCGCCGAGAGGAAGGCGCGCCGCTGCGCCGGCTGCGTCGGCTCCTCGTCGAGCGGGATCACGCCGCGCATCGCGTTGTGGAGCTGCGAGGCGTTGAGCCGGAAATGCGGCAGCGCGATCGAGACGCCATGGGCGACGCAGCCGGCCCTGACCAGGCAGAGCGCCATCCGCGTGTCGTCGTCGGAAGAGAGCCCGATCGCCTCGTCCAGCGCCGCGATCAGGCGCGACGCCTCCGGCAGCGCCGCCTCGCGCTCATTGACCAGCGCCAGAGCGAAGGCCTGCAGCGCCGGCAGGGCCGGCTGCGTCGTGATCGGCGGCGCCAGCGCCAGTTGCCGCTCGACCGCCGCCAGCGCCGTGCCGACCAGCTCGCGCACGGCAGCGGTTGCCGGCACGGCCGGCAGCTTCTCGAGGATGCGCGCGAACTGGCCCTGCTTCGATTCCAGCCGGTAGCGCAGCGTGTCCCACCAGCCGATATCGGTGCGCCCGTCGGTGTCGCAGCCGACCCAGGAGGCAAGGATGACCGGGCGCGGCGCCAAATCCTGCCAGCGCTCGGGCGAAAGCGACTGCGCCGCCCGCAGCAGCGCGGCGTTCAGCCGGTCGATCGCGTCGCGGGCATGGCGCACGGCGTAGCGCGCCTGCTCGAACTCGTCCTGCAGCGTGATCCGCCCGTCGGGCCGGAAGGACAGCGCTTCATCGCCGATCACCGCCTCGCCGCCCGCCTCGCCGCTGGCCTGCGCCGCGAGCGCATGGGCGAGCCTGCGGCTCATGCCGAAGGTCGGATGGGCGGTGAAGACGGCCGCGAAGCGCAGCCGCTCGACGGCCTCGCGATAAGCGGCCAGCGGATCGGCAGCGCCCGCGGCTGACTCGGCCAGCCTGCCGGCCAGCGTAGCGAAGGCCGCCTCGCCATCGCCGTCGAGCCCGACATAGGCCGCCAGCCGCCCGGCCCGCTGGCGCAGGGCCTCGCGTCCCAGACGCCGCACCAGCCCGCAGGCCGCCTCGACATCGAGCTCGCCGCGGTCCATCCGCCGCGTCAGCCACAGCGTCACGCGCAGGACCGGGTTGCCGAAAGGGTCTTCGCGGGCATCGGCCCGCGCCTGGGCGATCTCGTCCAGCAGCCGCGCGGCCAGCGCCGCCTCGTCGCCGATCACGCTCTCGACCCCGTCGTTCATCGCGCAGCCCTCCCGGAATCGGCCGAGGCAAGTTTCAGACCGGAACACCAAGGCAGCGCAAGCAGGCCCCGGCATGGCTCTTGCTGGACCGGCAGGCGCATCTTGCCCGCCCTGCCCGGCATGCGATGCTCGCCCTCATACGCCTCGATGCCCAGCCGGAGATGCCGATGCCTGCCTCGTCCGCCGCCGCAGCCGGCCTGCCCGAACAGGATGCCGCCGCCTCGATCGTCCTGCCGGCCCGGCCGGAACCGCTGCGGCTCGATCCGGAACGCACGGCGCTGATCGTCGTCGACATGCAGAACGCCTATGCCTCCGCAGGCGGCTATATCGACCTCGCCGGCTTCGACATCACCGGCACGCCGGCCGTGATCCGGCAGGTCGCGCTGGCGGCCGAGGCCGCCCGCAGCGCCGGCATCCCGGTGATCTTCCTGCAGAACGGCTGGGATGCCGCGTATCGCGAGGCGGGCGGGCCGGGCTCGCCGAACTGGCACAAGTCGAATGCGCTGAAAACGATGCGCCGCCGGCCCGAGCTCGACGGCAAGCTGCTGGCCAAGGGCGGCTGGGACTATGCCATCGTCGATGCGCTGACGCCGCAGCCGGGCGACATCGTCGTTCCCAAGCCGCGCTACAGCGTCTTCTTCAACACCAACATCGACAGCCTGTTGCGGGCGCGCGGCATCCGCAATCTCGTCTTCACCGGCATCGCCACCAATGTCTGCGTCGAATCCTCGCTGCGCGACGCCTTCCATCTCGAATATTTCAGCGTCGTGCTGGAGGACGCCACCCATGCGGCCGGGCCGGACTTCGCCCAGAAGGCTGCGCTCTACAACATCGAGACCTTCTTCGGCTGGGTCTCGACCGTGGCCGATTTCGCCGGCGCGGTCGGCCAGCAGCCGCCGGCCTGATCGCGACATCGTCCCGCGCCTCCCCGCCTGCCCGAAAGCGAGCCCGCCATGCCTGCCGTCGACACCGAAGCCTTCCTGCGTGATCTCTACGAGCTGCGCGCCATCGGCACCTTCAAGACCGGCGTCCACCGCCCGACCTATTCGCCGCAGGACATGGAGGCCCGCCGCTGGCTGATGGCCAAGCTGACCGCATGCGGGCTGGAGGCCTCGATCGACGGCATCGGCAACGTCTATGGCCGCCATCCCGGCCCGGGCCCGCATCTGCTCGTCGGCAGCCACATCGAATCGCAGAACGAGGCCGGCTGGCTCGACGGCGCGCTCGGCGTCGTCGCCGGCATCGCGCTCGCCCGGGCAGGCCTGCCGGTCGATGTCTGCGCCTTCGCCGACGAGGAGGGGCATTTCAGCCTCAGCCTGCCCGGCAGCCGCTCGATGATCGGCGATCTGACCGAGGAGGCGATCGACGGCGCCCGCAACCGCACCGACGGCACGCCGCTGCGCGAGGCCCTGCGCGCCGCCGGCCTCGAGGGCCTGCCGCGCCGGCAGCTCGAGATCGGCCGCTACAAGGGCTATTACGAGATGCATATCGAGCAGGGCACGCAGCTCGAAGAGGCGGGCCTGCGGCTCGGCGTCGTCACCGGCATCGTCGCGATCTGGCAGTGGCGCATCGTCGTCGAGGGCCAGCAGGACCATGCCGGCGGCACCACCATGGCCGAGCGGAAGGATGCGGGCCTGAGCGCGGTCCGGCTGCTGGCGGCCATCGACGCCGAGTTCCCGCGCCTCGTCGGCGAGCGCACGACCTGGACCACCGGCCGCTTCCGGCTCGAGCCCGACGCGCCCAACATCATTCCCGGCCGAGCCGAGATCCTGTTCCAGTTCCGCGACGTCTCGGTCGCGGTGCTGGAGCGGCTGGAGGCGGGACTAAAATCGCTGGTTCAGGAGGCCAACCGCCGCGAGCGCTGCAAGATCACGCTCTCCTCGGTCTCGAAGGCCGTGCCGGCGCTGTGCGACCCGGCCATGATGCAGGCCCTCTCCGACGCCGCCGAGGCCATCGCGCCCGGCGCCTGGCAAACCATGCCCTCCGGCGCCGGCCATGACGCGCAGGTCATCGCCCGCACCATGCCGGCCTCAATGCTGTTCGTGCCCTCGATCGGCGGCATCTCGCATCACTGGAGCGAGGACACGAAGGACGAGGACCTCGCTTTGGGCATCCAGGTGCTGCACGGCGCGGCCGAGCGATTCCTGGCGGGGTAGACCGCGCCGGGCGCAGGGTTGCGCCGGCGCTCTCACCCCTTGCCCGGCAGCGACCGGGCCCGCATAGGAGCGGGGCGCAACCGGAGCCGTTCTCCGGCCCCGGCCCTCGCGAAAGACACCCGTGACAGACCTCGCCTCCCCCAACGCGGCCGCCTCCGCGCGCCGCCGCCTCTGGCTCGGCATCGGCTGCGGCCTGCTGACCAGCCTGATCTGGGGCGTGCAGTCCGTGGTCTCGCGCCAGTCGGTGGCGGATGGGCTGAGCGCGGCCGACGTCACCATCCTGCGCTTCGTCGTGGCCTCGCTCCTGCTGCTGCCGCTGGCGCGGCGGCGGATGCGGCCCTTTCCGGTCGGTGCGCTCGGCTGGCGGCGCGCGCTGATCCTGACCGCGCTCGCCGGCGCACCCTATGCCCTCGTCCTGGTCGGCGGCGCGACCTTCGCCCCGGCACTGCACGCCTCGGTGATCGTGCCTGGCTTGATCCCGGTGATGACGGTGGTGCTGGCCTTCCTCGTACTCGGAGAAAGGCCGGGGCCGCTGCGGCTGCTCGGCCTCGCCCTGGTGCTGGCCGGCATCGCTGCCTTCGGCTGGCAGGCCTTCGGGGAATCGGGCGCAGGGGCCGGCGCCTGGATCGGCGATCTCTTTTTCGTCGCCAACGCCGTGATGTGGTCGGTCTTCGGGCTCCTCGCTTTGCGCTGGCGGACGGACGCCATCGACGTCACCATCGCGACCTGCCTGCTCTCGCTGCTGTTGCTGCCGGTCTTCGCCCTGACCATGCCGATCCGGCTCGGCGAGGTCGCCTGGCCGGCGATCGCGCTGCAGGCGGTGTATCAGGGCGCGCTCGTCGGCGTCGGCGCACTGTTTCTCTACACCAAATCGGTCGAGTGGCTCGGCGCCTCGCGGGCGACGCTGTTCCTGCCGCTTAACCCGGTCGTCACCGCGCTGGCCGCGATCCTGCTGCTCGGCGAACATCCCTCCCCGGTCGAGGTCGCCGGCATGGTGCTGGTGATCGCCGGCATGAGCGTAGCGCTGCGGGCGCGCTGAACCTCGCTCTCAGTGCCGGCCGATCCAGCGGCGCACCCGGCCGCGATAGGCCAGCCAATCCGGACCGAACACCGCTTCGAGATGGCGCTCCTCGCGCTCGATCGCGAGCTTCAGCACCAGGGCCGCGGCGACGAGCCCCGTCACGATCAGCCAGAGATTGCCGAGACCGAGGCCGGCGCCTGCCATCATCAGCGTGTTGCCGAAATAGATCGGGTTGCGGCTGATCGCGAATGGGCCGCTCTCGACCAGCGCGGTCGCGGCGCGATGCGGCAGGATGTTGGCGCGGGCGCGGGCCATCGTCGCCATCGCGGAGAGATCGAAGCCGGCGCCGAGCATCAGCAGCGCCCAGCCGACGGGGTCGAGCCAGCCTGCCAGTGCGCCGTCGGGCGCCGGATCGGGCAGCGGCAGCAGCCGCTGCAGCGCCATCGCGAGCAGGATCGCTCCGCCATAAAGCAGGGGCGGCCAGGGAATGCGGTTGGGCCGGTCCGTCGCTGCGTCGATCATCGCGATCTCCTCAAGACGGTGGCGGCCGGCCCACCCTCAGTCCTTGCGGTCCTCAGCCCTTGTGATCCTTGGCGATGGGCTCGACATAGGACAGCCCCATATCCCAAGGGAAATAGATCCAGGTGTCCTGGCTGACCTCGGTGACGAAGGTGTCGACGGTGGGCACGCCGGCGGGCTTGGCATAGACCGTGGCGAAATGCGCGTTCGGCAGCATCTGGCGCACGACCCGTGCCGTCTTGCCGGTATCGGTCAGGTCGTCGACGACGAGCACGCCCTTGCCCTTGCCGTCGCCGATCGCCTTGATCGAGGGCGCGACGTCCTTGAGGACCTTGAGCTCCGACTGGTTCTTGTAGTCGTGATAGCTCGCGACGCAGACCGTCTCGATCAGCCGCAGGCCGAGTTCCCGGCAGATGATCGCCGCCGGCACCAGCCCACCGCGGGTGATGCAGACGATCGCCTCGAACGGCCCCTTCTCCGCCAGCCGCCAGGCGAGCGCGCGCGCGTCGCGGTGGAACTGGTCCCAGGAGACGGGGAAGGCCTTGTTGGAGGTCGGCTCGGCCATGGTGGGGCTCCGGATGAGGGCGGGCGCGGACGGCCCTTCAGCCCCTGGCAAAACCCTATCGGCGCGCCGCTGGCAAGGGGCGACGCGCCGCTCATCCCTGCAAAAGCCGGCTTTGGCCGGCGTCAGAACTCGGACCAGCCCCGGTCCCCGGCAGCGGCGGCTTGCTTCCGGGGCGGGGACAGCGCCGCCGCGGGCAGTCGCGGCAGGCCGGCCGAGCCCGCGATCTGCTTCGGCTGGCGAAGGTCCTCTGTCGGGCGCGCTGGCGCCGGCTTGCCTTCCCGGTCGACCGTGAAGGAAGACACCATCCCGCTGAGGGCGGCGATATCCCGCCTCAGGTCCTGCGCCACCTTGGCGCTCTGGTCGGCGAGCGTGGCGTTCTGCTGCGTCAGCTCATCCATATGCGCCACTGAACGGGCCATCTCGTCGATGCCTTTGGACTGCTCCCCCGCCGCAGCCGAAATCTCGTTGACCGTCGCGGCCACCTTGGATGCGGCGGAGACGATCTCGCCGAGAGTCTGGCCAGCATCCTTCACCAGCCCAACACCGGCTTGAATCTGCTGGGCAGAGTTGGCGATCAACGTCTTGACGCCATTAGCGGATTCGCTGCAGCGCGCGGCCAACGCTCGGACCTCGGAGGCGACGACCGCGAAGCCACGGCCGGCCTCGCCCGCCCTCGCCGCCTCGACGGCGGCGTTCAGCGCCAGCAGATTGGTCTGGAAGGCGATCTCGTCGATCATCGAGATGATCTCCGAAATGCCCGAAGACGCCTTCTCGATGCGCTCCATCGCGCCCACCGCCTCGGTGACAATGGCGCCGCCGCGCCTTGCAACCTCGCTGGCTTCTTCGCCCAGCGCGACCGCTGCACGCGAATTGCTCGCACTCGTCTTGACGGAAGCCGCCAGTTCCTCGGTCGTCGCGGTGGTCTGCTGCAGGTTGGCGGCATTCGCCTCGGTCCGCTGCGCCAGCTGCAGGCTGTCGGCGGAAATCTGCGTCGATGCCGCGTCGATCCGATCGGCGATAGCCCGCACCGCGCCGACGACATCCGTCAGCGTGTCGAGGAGATCGTTGACGCCTCCGCAGAGGACCGCCACCTCTCCGCTCTTGCCGGCCAGGTCGATCCGGCCCGTCAGGTCGCGGTTCTTGGCCCGGGCGATGACCTCTCCGGTTTCGTGGACCGCCTGTTCGAGTTGCTGGCCCTTGTGGCTGGCTGTGATGTCGGTCGCGAACTTGACGATCTTATAGGGGCGGCCGCGCGCATCCATGATCGGATTGTAGCTCGCCTGAATCCACACCTCGCGCCCATCCTTTGCGATGCGGCGGTACTGGGCGACGGCATATTCGCCGCGGGCGAGCTGCTCCCAGAAGGCCTTGTACGCAGGCAACCCGCGCTCGGCGGGGTCGACGAACATGCGATGATGCTGGCCGACGATCTCCGACAGCGTGTAGCCCATCACCGACAGAAAGTTCTCGTTGGCGTCGATGATCTTGCCGGTAAGGTCAAACTCAATGACGGCCTGCGCCTTGCTGATCGCCGCGTTCTGGCTTTCGAGATCGGCCATGCGGTTCTTCTGCTCGGTGATATCGAAGGCGTATTTGATGACGCTGACCGGCCGCCCGCCGGCATCGAGGATCGGGTTGTAGCTCGCCCGGAGCCAGATCTCGCGCCCGCCCTTGCCGATGCGCAGGAATTCGCCGCTTCGGAACTCGCCGCGCCCGAGATCGGCCCAAAGCTGTCTGTAATCAGCGGTGTCTGCCTCGCCCGGTGGCATGAACAAGCGATGCTGGCGGCCCTTCACCTCGTCCAGCGAATAGCCCGTGGCATTGAGGAAATTGGCATTGGCGGACAGGATTTTGCCATCGAGATCAAACTCCACGATGGCTTGGCAACGGTCGAGTGCGGCCAGCTGTCCATGCAAACGGCTGGCGGGGAGCCAATTCGTGATGAAGCCCATTGAGTGAATCCAAGCCGACGGTGCTCTGGCGCACCGTTCAATGCCCCTCGGGCCTCGCAGGCGCGAGGCGCAACATGCCGCAACGTCACCCTGCGCGACAGGTTACTCGCGAATCGTTAATCGAGCTTGGTTGATGATTTATTGATGAGTTGATCGAGCATAATCACCGGGCCACGAAAGACCTCGCCGCTCGAACTCAATCAATGAACCCAGCGTCACTGCCGGCCTGATATATCTATTCTTCGGCCGGGCCAGTCTGCCAGATGGGCATCGCCGCTTGTCAGGCGCCGAGCTTCGCCTGCTCCGCCGCGATCATCGCCTTGACCGCCGCCATCGCCGCCGCCAGCGCCTCCGGATCGCGCGAGCGCACCACGACGTTGGTGTCGGGCCCTGTCTCAGAGAAGAAGGGATAGGAGCCGATCGAGACGTCCGGATGGGCCTTGGCGACCTCGGCCAGCGCCGTACCGATATCGCCTTCGCGCAGGCCGGCACGGACCGTATCGGAGAGGATCTTCACCCCCGTCTGCAGCGTCGGCGCCACGACGTCGAGCATCGCCTGCATGATCGAGGGCACGCCCGCCATCACATGGACATTGCCGATCTTGAAGCCCGGGGCCTTCGAGACCGAATTGGCGATGAGATCGGCCCCGGCCGGGATCCGCGCCATCCGCAGCCGCGCCTCGTTGAGCTGGTCGGGCGGGAAGCGCTCGGCCAGCATCGCGATCGCGCGCGGGTCATGGTCGATCGAGACGCCGAAGGCCGCCGCCACCGAATCGGCGGTGATGTCGTCATGCGTCGGCCCGATGCCGCCGGTGGTGAAGACGTAGGTGTAGCGGTGGCGCAGCGCGTTCAGCGCGGCGACGATCTCGCCCTCGACGTCCGGGACGATCCGAACCTCGCGCAGCTCGATGCCGATATTGGTCAGGTACTCGGCGATATAGCCGATGTTCTTGTCCTTGGTCCGGCCGGAGAGGATCTCGTCGCCGATGACCAGGATCGCGGCGGTCACGCTGACCGGGGATGAAGTCGTCTCGCTGGTGGTCATGCCCGGCTCCTGGCTGCGGCGCGAGGCGCACTCCGCCTCCTGGCGCCGCTACAGCTAGGGCTTTGCCGGCGCCGGCTCAAGCGGCGCCGTCGCCGCGCGCTCAGGCCGCGGGCGCCGGCTCTGCCGCCGGCGTATGCGGGCGCTCGAAGACGAGGTTCAGCCGCGTCTGCGCGACCAGGCTGTAGCCGCTGCGCTCGAGCAGCGCGGCGAGGTCGCTCTGCCAGCGCTGGCGCGAATCCTCGATGATGATCAGCCCCGGCCAGAGGCTCTGCGGCGCATCGCGCAGGAACGGCTCGAGGATCAGGTCCTCCGCGCCCTCGACATCGAGCTTGATCGCGTCCAGCCGCTCATAGCCCTCGTTCTGGACGAGGGCGAGCAGCGTCATGGCTGGCACCCGCACCGTGCTGCCGGTGCTGGAGCGCAGGATGCGGACGCTCGATTCGCCCCGATTGGTCGGGTCGAGGAAAAGCGTCAGCTCGCCGGGCTTGTCGGCCAGCGCGCAGGCCACCGCCTTCACCGTCCCGAACGGGTTCTGGGCGATGTTGAAGGCCAGCCGCGCAAAGATCTCGGGCTGCGGTTCGACGGCGACGATACGAGCGCTCGGACCCGCCTTGGCCGCGACGAACAGCGAATAGGCCCCGATATTGGCGCCGATGTCGATGAAGCGGAAACCGTCGCGCAGGCGCGAAGCCAGGATCTCGCGCTCGACGGGGTCGAAATATTGCGGCGTGAACAGCACGCGCTTCTCGCAGACATTCCCGTCCGGATAAAGTCGCATCCGGGCGCCGAGCGACTCGATGTCGACCGGCTGCCCCGCCAGCGAGCGTAGGCCGAGCCGGCGCAGCGCATAGGCGAGCTTGCGGCCGAGGAAGCTGTCCGAGGCGCAGCGCGTCCAGCCGATGAGGCGCGACAGCCCGCGCCGGGGGGCGAAGGCGCCATACGGCTTGTCCTCCGCCTGCGATTGTTCGATGATGGCCATGTTGCGCGCCTGATACACCCGGCAGCGCCCCGGCGCCAGCCGCACGATGCCCGGCTTGCGAACGCATCGGTCGGCTGCACCTCACCGCCTTGCGCCGCCCCGCCGAGCCGATCCATAAGACGATCGAGGAGCCGTATCGCCGCCATGACCTTCGCCAAGACCTCCGCCAAGCCATGACCTTCGACGAAACGCTGGGACGCGGTCGCATGCGCGAGCCGGCCATCAGGATTCATGGCCCGGACGCCTTCGCCGCCATGCACAAGGCCGGCCGGCTGACGGCAGCCGGGCTCGACATGCTGGGCGATTATGTCAAGCCGGGCGTCACCACCCAGCGCCTCGACGATCTCGCCTACCAGTTCGCCATGGACAACGGCGCCTTCCCGGCGACCCTGTTCTACCGCGGCTACACCAAGTCGATCTGCACCTCGATCAACCATGTCGTCTGCCATGGCATCCCGGACGACAAGCCGCTGCGCGAGGGCGACATCCTGAACATCGACTACACGCTGATCGTCGACGGCTGGCATGGCGATTCGAGCCGGATGTACGGGGTCGGCGACATCTCGCGGAAAGCCGAGCGCCTGATCGAGATCACCTATGAGAGCCTGCTGCGCGGCATCAGGGCCGTCCGCGCCGGCGGCACCACCGGCGATATCGGCTTCGCCATCCAGCGCTATGCCGAGGCCGAGCGCTGCTCGGTGGTGCGCGATTTCTGCGGCCACGGCGTCGGCCGCAATTTCCACGACGCCCCCAACATCCTGCATTACGGCTCGCCCGGCGAGGGGCCGGAGCTCAAGCCCGGGATGATCTTCACGATCGAGCCGATGATCAATCTCGGCAAGGCCGGGGTGAAGGTGCTGTCCGACGGCTGGACCGCGGTGACGCGGGACCGTTCGCTCTCGGCCCAGTTCGAGCACACCATCGGCGTCACCGAGACCGGCTGCGAGATCTTCACCCTCTCGCCGGCGGGACGGGACAACCCGCTCGCGGCCCGATGAGCGCGGGGGCGGACGAACGTTCGGCGCGCGCCGCGCGAAGCGCCTCGCCGGCCCCGGCTTCTCCCGCCCCGCATTACCACGGCCATCGCGAGCGTCTGCGTGGGCGCTTCCAGGACGCCGGCGCCGAGGCGCTGGCCGATTACGAATTGCTCGAGCTGCTGCTCTTCCGCTCGATCCCGCAGCGCGACGTCAAGCCGCTCGCCAAGGAACTGATCGCGCGCTTCGGCTCCTTCGCCGAGGTGCTGGGCGCGCCGGCGGCCCGTCTGACCGAGATCAAGGGCGTCGGCGAGGGCGTCGCGCTTGATCTGAAGATCGTCGAGGCCGCGCTGCAGCGCATGGCCAAGGGCGCCGTGACCCGGCGCACCGTGCTCTCTTCATGGTCGGCAGTGCTGGACTATTGCCGCACGACCATGGCCTTCGCCGAGCGCGAGCAGTTCCGCCTGCTTTTCCTCGACAAGAAGAATGCCGTCATCGCCGACGAGGTGCAGCAGACCGGCACCGTCGACCACACTCCGGTCTATCCGCGCGAGGTGGTGCGGCGCGCGCTTGAACTTTCGGCCTCGGCGATCATCCTCGTCCACAACCACCCTTCGGGCGACCCGACACCCTCGGGCGCGGACGTGAAGATGACCCGCGAACTCGTTGATATCGCGAAGCCTCTGGGCATCGCGATCCACGACCATGTCATCGTTGGTCGCGACGGACATGCGAGCTTCCGCGGCCTCGGCCTGATCTGAAGCGACCTCCCCCCTCAGCCGCCCAAGAATGAGGCAGCTCCGCCAAAGGGCGTGGCATCAGCCCCCTTTCCGAACGCGCGCGAATAGGCATAGGCTGCTGAAAATGGGGAAAGAAGGCTGCATGGTCGCGTTCGATGAGATGACGGGGTTGGGAGGCGATGTCAGGCAGGCCTATACGGCGCTCGACCGCTGGTTGAAGGAGGCGCCCGCCGACATGCTGGCGCTGCGGCGCAGCCAGGCTGAACTCTTCTTCCGGCGCATCGGCATCACCTTCGCCGTCTATGGCGACGAGGAATCGACCGAGCGGCTGATCCCCTTCGACATCATCCCCCGCGTCCTGACCAAGCCGGAATGGACCAAGCTCGAGGCCGGCCTGCGCCAGCGCGTCACCGCGCTCAACATGTTCCTGGCCGATGTCTACGGACCGAAGGAATGCATCAAGGCCGGCGTCATTCCGGCCGACCTCGTCTACCGCAACGCCTGCTACCAGCTCGAGATGGTGGATTTCCAGGTGCCGCACGGCATCTACTGCCACATCGCCGGCATCGACATCGTCCGCGTCGACGCCGACACCTTCTATGTGCTGGAGGACAATGCGCGCACGCCGTCCGGCGTCTCCTACATGATGGAGAACCGCGAGGTGATGCTGCGGCTCTTCCCGGAGCTCTTCGCCACCCACCGCGTCGCGCCGGTCGACAACTACCCCGACCAGCTGCTGGCGACGCTGCGCTCGGTCGCGCCGCGCTCCTCCTCGGCCGATCCCAACATCTGCCTGCTGACGCCGGGACAATACAATTCGGCCTTCTACGAGCATTCTTTCCTGGCCGACAAGCTCGGCGTCGAGCTCGTCGAGGGCTCGGACCTGCTGGTCAAGGACGACGTCGTCTACATGCGGACCACGCAGGGTCCCAAGCGCGTCGACGTGATCTACCGGCGCATCGACGACGACTTCATCGACCCGCTCGTCTTCCGCAGCGATTCCGTGCTGGGCGTGCCCGGCCTGATCGGCGCCTACAAGGCCGGCAATGTGACACTGGCCAATGCGGTCGGCACCGGCGTCGCCGACGACAAGGCCGTCTACAGCTACATGCCCGAGATCGTGAAGTTCTTCACCGGCGAGGAGCCGATCCTGAAGAACGTACCGACCTGGCGCTGCCGCGAGCCTGAAGCCAACGCCTATGTGCTCGACAATCTGGAGCAGCTCGTCGTCAAGGAGGTCAACGGCTCGGGCGGCTACGGCATGCTCGTCGGCCCTCATGCCAACAAGGCGCAGCTCGAGACCTTCCGCCGCAAGCTCAAGGCTCAGCCGGAGGGATTCATCGCCCAGCCGACGCTGGCGCTCTCGACCTGCCCGACCTTCGTGGCGTCGGGCGTGGCGCCCCGCCATGTCGATCTGCGGCCCTATGTGCTGTCGGGCGCCAACGGTATCTCCTGCGTGCCGGGCGGCCTGACCCGCGTTGCGCTGAAGGAGGGCTCCCTCGTCGTCAATTCCAGCCAGGGCGGCGGCACCAAGGATACCTGGGTTCTCGATGCCTGATCTCGCCAGCGGCTCCCTGTTCCAGCGTTCACCGGACACATCTCGCCTCATCGCCAGAAGGCCCGATCTGACTATGCTCTCGCGCACCGCCGACAGCCTCTACTGGGTCTCCCGCTATGTCGAGCGGGCCGAGTATCTCGCCCGCATCCTCGACGCGACGATGCGCCTGTCCAACCTGCCCTCCTCCTATGGCGGCGCCGGCAGCGAGTGGCAGAGCGCCGTCGCCACCGCCGGCTGCGACGAGGCCTTCGCCCAGGCCTATGGCGAGGCCAATGAGCGCAATGTCTGCGACTTCCTGACCTTCAGCCCCGACAACCCCTCCTCGATCCGCAACTGCCTGGCGCTGGCCCGCTCCAATGCGCGCGGGGTGCGTACCGCCCTGACATCGGAGATGTGGGATGCGCTGAACGGCGCCTGGCTCGAGCTGCAGCGCTTCGAGAAGAAGCGCATGGATCGCGAGGAATTCGCCCGCTTCCTCGAATGGGTGAAGAACGTCTCGCTGGTCTTCGACGGCTCGGCCTACCGGACCATGCTGCGAGACGACGGCTACTGGTTCTCGCGGCTCGGCGTCTATGTCGAGCGGGCCGACAACACCGCCCGCATCCTCGACGTGAAATACCATGTTCTTCTGCCTGCAAATGAGCAGGTCGGCGGCTCGCTCGACTATTTCCAGTGGACCACGGTGCTGCGCGAGGTCTCGGCGCTGACCGCCTATCACTGGGTCTATCGCGAGGCCGTGAAGCCGCTTCTGATCGCCGACCTTTTGATCCTCAACCGGCGCATGCCGCGCTCGCTCGCTGCCTGCTACGAGAACATCTCGCGCTTCCTCGACCTGCTGGGCGATTCCTACGGCCGCCAGGGCCCGGCCCAGCGCCAGGCACGCAAGACACTCGCCAATCTATCGAGCACCAGCATCGACGACATCTTCCAGCACGGGCTGCACGAGTTCATCTCGGACTTCATCACCGAGAACAACCGCCTCGGCGGCACCATCTTCGAGCAGTATCTGCAATGAGCCGGCGCGGCATCCGCCTCGCGCGGCTGCCGCAGCCAAGAAGACCCTTTGAGAAGGCCCCGACGCGTCGGTTAGCGATTGTCCATGCGGATCAGGATTTCCCACTCGATCGGCTACGCCTATGCCGAGCCGGCACGGCACATCACGCAAATCCTGCGGCTGACGCCGCGCGACCATGACGGCCAGCACGTCATGTCGTGGCGCATCGAGCCGACCATCGATGGCCGGTTGCGCATGACGCAGGACGCTTTCGGCAATGTCGTGCACACCTTCTCGGCCGATGGCCCGATCGCCGAGATGGCGATCCGCGTCGAGGGGTTGATTGAGACCGTCGATCTCGCCGGCATCGTGCGCGGCGTCCCCGAGCGCGTGCCGGTCGACGTTTTCCGCCGCGACACGCTGCTTACGACACCCGACGCTGCGCTACGCGAGTTCGCGGAGGAGGTCACGCGCGGCGACGCCACCCCCCTGTCGCGGATGCACGCGCTGATGGAGGCGCTGCACGAGAAGATGCCCTGCATCGAGACCGGCCAGCGCACCGGGATCGGCGCCGCGGCCGCCTTCGCTGCGGGCGAAGGGATTCCGCAGGACGTCGCCCATGTCTTCATGACCTGCGCACGCCATCTCGATGTGCCCGCCCGCTACGTCTCCGGCTATGTCGCCCAGTCCGACGCCCTGCCCCACGCCAACGGCGCCCATGCCTGGGCCGAGGTCCATCTCGAGGATTTTGGCTGGATCGGCTTCGACCCTGCGAATGGTCTCTGCCCGATCGACACCCATGTCCGCGTCGCCGCCGGCCTGGACTATGCCGACGCCGCCCCGGTCCGCGGGGCCCGCAAGGGCGGTGACGGCGAGGCGCTGGCCGTACGCGTCAGCGCCCGTGACGCCGGGGCGCGTGCCGCCAACCAGTGAGGCGCCCGCGCTCCGCCCGCTGACGACTCGCCCCTGCGCGCGCGATGTGCGACGACAGCGCCCGACCCGTTTCAGCCAGGACCAGACCCGTGACCTATTGCGCCGGAATCCTCGTGCAGGACGGTCTCGTCATGATCGCCGACACCCGCACCAATGCCGGGCTCGACGACATTTCGACCTTCCGCAAGCTTCACGTCTTCTCCTGGCCGGGCGACCGGACCTTCGGATTGATGACGGCCGGCAATCTCTCGGTCACGCAGTCGGTCATCAGCCTGTTGCATGAGGGCCTGCCGAATCCGGAGACGGGCGAAAGCGACACGTTGCTGGGCGCGACCTCGATGTTCCGCGCCGCGCAACTCGTTGGCCGGGCCATCCGCCATGTCCGCGCCGAGGACGGCCCGGCCCTGAAGGAGGCCGGCGTCAAATTCGAGGTCACGATGCTGTTCGGCGGACAGATCAAGGGGCAGCCGATGCGGCTGTTCATGATCTACGGTGCCGGCAATTTTATCGAATGCGGCACGGATGCCCCCTTCCTCCAGATCGGCGAGCACAAATACGGCAAGCCGATCCTCGACCGTGCCATCACCTACCGGACGCATCTCTACGACGCGCTCAAGGTCGGCCTGATCTCGATGGATTCGACCATGCGCTCCAATCTCGGCGTCGGCCTCCCGATCGACCTATTGGTGATGCGGCGCGACGCCGATGAGCCGGAGCTGACGCGGCGCATCGAGGCGGGAGAACCCTATTTCCATGATCTGCGCGAGCGCTGGTCGGCGGCGTTGCGCGCAGCCCACACGGCAATCCCCCGCCCACCCTACGAGCCGCGCAAGGATTGACGCTCTGGGATCGAGATAGCTCGACGCTGCGCAGCCGCGTCAACGGGATATCAAGACATCACTGACATGGTCCGGTTTGATGTGACCGGTCCAGGACCTCTGATGTCGTCGCCTTCCGTCGGGAAATTGACCAACGCGGATGCATCCGCACGGATGCTGAAGAGTTCGGTCGCGACGCTGGCTTTCGCGTTCGTCATGGTCATGGCTGCGGCGGTGCTGGTCGTCCTGGCCATCACCCGCGACGCCAACCGGCTCGAGGCCGAGCGGCAGCGTGACCGGATCGAGGCCGCCATCGAGAGCCAGGTCCGTCTGCGCGAGCTGCGCTTCCAGAGCCTTGCGGCCGCCGGCGACCTGCAGAGCGCCTTCACGGGCTCCGATCCGCTCGCGGCCCTGCAGGACTCGCTCGCCCGTCTCGGCTCGCGCTTCCTCGAATTCGACGGCGCCTATGTCGTCTCGGAAACAGGACTCGTCTTCGCCGGCATCGAGGGTGACGGCGCGTCGGGCCAGACCGGCTATGACGGGCTGAAGCATTTCAGCCCGTCTTTGCCCGGGGGACCCGGCGGATCGCCACTGCACCGGCTGCCGGACATGCGCGGCGGGCCGGGCAAGACGTCCTGGTCGTTGACTCATGACGGCTTCGACACGCTCAGCGTGATGATGATCGATGTGCCGGCGCGGCAGGGCTCCCTCGCGCAACTGCTTGGGCCACTCAAGATCGTCGGCTATCGGCGTGTCACCAGCACCATGATGACGGAGCTGGCGCAGCGCTACCGCGTGTCCGACATCCGCATCGTCCGCGACATGCCAGCCGACCCGCTGGCCCGTCGCGCCATTCCGGCTCCCGACGGGGCCGCCCGCGCCTGGCTGAGCTGGACGCCGGACCGCCCGGGTGACGCCATGCTGCGCCAGTTCATCTGGGCGCTGGCCGGGGTCGGCCTGCTCTTTGGCGGCATCTTCGCTTTCGTCGTTCAGCGCCTGCGCGGCGCCGCCCATCAGATCGCCATCCGCGAGAGCCAGATCCAGCGCCTCGCCGGTCAGGACGAACTCTCGCTACTGCCCAACCGCCGGACCTTCGATCTGCGGCTCGATCAGGAACTCGCCCATCTCGGTCGCTCCGGCAAGGGCCTCGCGGTGATGCTGATCGATCTCGACCGCTTCAAGGCGGTGAACGACACCTATGGCCACACCGCGGGCGACGAACTCATCCGCCAGGTCGCGCAGCGCCTGACGCGCCTCGTGCGCAGCGGCGACACCGTCGCCCGCATCGGCGGCGACGAATTCGGCATCATCCAGACCCATGGCAACTTCCCGGCCGGCTGCGCGGCGCTGGGCGAGCGCATCCTCGAGGCGCTGACCGAACCCTTCGTCATCATGGGCGTCGCGACCACGATCGGCTGCTCGATCGGCATCGCCCTCGCACCGGAGGATGCCACCGACCGCGAAACGCTGCTGCGGCTCGCCGATACGGCGCTCTATCAGTCGAAGAACGGCGGCCGGAACCGCTACTCCTTCTTCGAGGCGCAGATGAACCGCACCCTCGCCCTCAAGCGAATGGTCGAGGAGGATCTGCGCCGCGCCATCGAGAACGACGAATTGCTGCTGCACTACCAGCCGCAGGTCTCGATCGATGGCGCCACCATCGTCGGCGTCGAGGCGCTGGTGCGCTGGAACCATCCCGAACATGGCATGGTCCCGCCGGCCGAGTTCATCGGCATCGCCGAGGAACGCGGATTGATCGTGCCGCTGAGCGAATGGGTCCTGCGGCAGGCCTGCCAGGAAGCGAAGCGCTGGGACGGCATCCGTCTCGCCGTCAACGTCTCGCCGATCCAGTTCCGCCACAAGGATTTCGTCGCCAACGTCATTCGCGTTCTCGACGAGACCGGCTTCGAACCGGCCCGGCTCGAGCTGGAACTGACAGAAGGCGTCGTCGTCGACGACGCCGACGCCGCAGAAGCAGCGATGATGGATCTGCGTGCCCATGGCGTCGGCCTGGCGCTGGATGATTTCGGCACCGGCTACTCGAGCCTGATCTATCTGCGGCGCTTCGCCTTCGACAAGATCAAGATCGACCTCTCCTTCCTGGAATACATGGAGACGACCGGCGAATCCGCCATCCTCGTTCACTCCATCGCCCATCTCGGCCGCGCGCTCGGCCTGCGCGTCTGCGCCGAAGGGGTCGAGACGGCCGAGCAGCACCGCTTCCTGCAGGCGATCGGCTGCCACGAACTGCAGGGCTTCTTGTTCTCCAAGGGCGTCACAGCGGACGAGATCGACGCGCTGCTGGCTCAGGAGAAGCCCTTCGCCACCACGCTGGCCGCAGCCTGAGGCCCGGCGGCGGGCAGCAAGCCGTCGCGGTCAGAAGAACAGTTCGTGGATGCCGCTGAAGATCGCATAGGCGAAGCCGGCGCTGAGCACGAGGCCGAGAGCCCCGCAGACGGCCCCGACGATGATCAACAGCCCGTCCCGCTCGACCAGGCCGAGCCCGACCAGACAGACCGCGAAGCCGAGCGGGATCTGCCCGATGAAGGGCGCTGCGACCACGAGCCCCAGCGCCAGGACGAGGATCAGCAGGCCGAGCACCGGAATGGCATGGGCGCTGCCCAGCACCGTCAGCCGCGGCCGCGAGACCCGCTCCAGCCGCATCATCAGCGGCACCGCCCGGTCGACCGCACGCGTCAACACCGGCTTGCCGATGCTGCGCGCGAGCAGGGTCGGCGGCAGCCAGGGCATCACGCGCCCGGTCAGCATCTGAAGCGCGACGAAGGCCAGCACCAGCCCGCAGACCAGCGGAATCGGCGGCGGCATCGGCAGGCAGTTCGGGAGGCCGAGCAGGACGACCAGGAGGGCATAGGCCCGGTCCTTCAGCGCCGCGACGATCGAACCGACCGCGACACGGTCCCCCGGCAACGCCGCCAGTGCGAGCAGGATTCCGGAGGTGCGCAGCGGTGAGGACAAGAGGGCGGGCCGGGCCGTGACAGGACGAGCGGCCTAGCACGCGCCCCGCCTCCGCGCCAAGCCGCGCCGGCGCAGCCGTTCAATGCAGCGTCAGCACGCCCCGTACATGGACGATCTCGGCCGGGCGGATCAGGCGCTCATGCGCCACGGTCACCGAATGCAGCGGACCTTCCAGTTCGCGCTTCCAGAAATCCAGAAACGCCTGCAGCACGGGGAAGCGCGGCGCGAGATCGTAGTTCTGCCAGATATAGCTCTGCAGGATATGGCGGTGATCCGGCATCCGGTAAAGGATCGTCGCGGTCGTCAGGCCGTATCCGGCCAGTTGGCGTATGAAGTCGGTATCGGTCATCTGCCGTTTCTCCACTTCGACAGCGGTGAAAGCTTAGCCGGGCCCGATGACGAGGCTGCGCCCGCTTGGTTAAGAAAAGCTTGCAACCCCCGGTCGGCCCTGCTGCAATCGCGCTCGGCGCGGGCTGGGGCAGCCCGCCTCGGGGGTGGCGTGCGTGGCGTATGGGTGGGGGCTCGCCTGGGCGGTGCCGCTGGTCGCCGTCCTGACGGCGGGTCCGGCCGGAGGCGTTTTCGCCCAGGAGGCCGAGACCGAGGCCGAAGCCGAGGAGCGCGCCGCCCTCTCCACCGTCCTGTTCGGCTCGCTCGAGGCGGGGCCGGCCAAGACCTTCGTCTCGCTCGGCATGAAGAAGGCGCTGACCGGCTCCCTCTCCGGCAGCGGCTTTCGCACGCTCCTCAAGGTGGGTGGCGCGCAGGAGCAGGCGCAGCGGCAGCGCCCCCATGGCGTTGCCTACAAGAGCGAGTCACAGGCCCTGATCGGCTATGAATGGCGGATCGGCGACACATTCCTGTCGCTCTATGCCGGCTCCGACCACGAGGGCGAGCAACGCGAACTGCGCAACGGATTGCTCTACCGCAACCGCTATGGCGCCCGGATCCAGGGCGACCTCTGGATGACGCCGCAGCCGGGCACGATGCTGCACGCCGGCGCCTATGCCTCGACGCTCGACCACAGGCGCTGGGGCCGTGTTGCGCCGGGCTGGCTGTTGCCGAGGGGCTGGCTGTCGCAGGATGTCTATGCCGGGCCGGAGGTCGAGGCCTACCGCGCCGGCGACTACACCAAGCTGAGGCTCGGCCTGCATCTGACCGGCTTGCGCCTCTTCGGCGTCGTCTGGCGCCTCTCGGGGGGCTGGCAGCGCACGAGCGACCGCCCATCCGAAGCCTATGCCACGCTAGGCGTCCACTGGTTGCGCTGACTCGCGCCGACCCTACCCTTTGGTTCGCAACGTCGAGCGCCCGCCATCGACGCCGACGATCTGGCCGGTGATCCAGGAGGCCTCGTCACAGGCGAGCAGGGCGGCCAGCGGCGCGATATCAGCCGGCTCGCCGAGGCGCTGCAGCGGGTGCAGATCGGCGATCGCCTTCGCCATCGCCTCGTTGCCGGTGAGCGCGGCGGCGAGCGGCGTGCGTGTCAGCGAGGGTGCAATGCAGTTCACCCGAATGCGGGGCGCGAGTTCGGCCGCGAGCGCCAGCGTCAGCCCCTCGATGGCGCCCTTCGCCATCGCGACAGAGGCATGCGCCGCGAAGCCCTGCGCGACCGCCACCGTCGAGAACAGCACGATCCCGGCCGTCCCCTCCGCCTGCTTCAGATGCGGCAGGGCGGCTTGAATCGCTTTGACAGCCCCGAGCGCGTTGACGCTGAAATCCTTGAGAAAATCAGCCTCGCTCAGGCGCGCGACGGGCTTCAGGTTGATGGTGCCCACGGCATAGACCAGCCCCTTGAGCGCACCGCCACTGGCGGCCTCCTGAGTGGCCCGCGCAAAAGTCTCGTCCTCGCCGACATCGCCCGCCGTGAAGCTCCCGCCCAGTTCGCCGGCCAGAGCCTCGAGCCGCGCGGCGTCGCGACCGACCAGATGCACCCCGAGCCCCTTGGCCCGGACGGCGCGCGCCACGGCGGAGCCGATGCCGCCGCTGCCGCCATAGATCAGGATCGTGTCGCTCATGCCGCTGCTCCAGAAGACTCGTCGCAGCGTATACGTCCGTGCAGTCCCCTCTGGACCAGCGCAGCAGGAGCATCCCCGCATGCCCAAGCCGATCCGCAAGGGAGATCTGCCCCAGAAGCCCTGTCTGGCCTGCGGCCGCCCCTTCGCCTGGCGCAAGAAATGGGCTCGCGTCTGGGACGAGGTCAAATACTGCTCCGAGCGCTGCCGGCGGGAGCGCAAGCCGCAGGCAGGATCAGAGAGCGACAGCCGGCGCGACGTCGGCTAGAGCAGAGGCGCGTCCTCCAAACGCGGGCTCGCAAGGCAGCCGTCAAGGCTGTGGCTCCCTGGCAACCACCGCCTGTGCGTCCTCAAGATTCCGTGCGATCCACCGCCGCCAGCGCCTCGGGCGTGTCGATGTCGAGCGCGATGGCGGGGTCGTCGAGCGGCACCTCGACGATCTGCTCGCCTGCCGCGTCGAGCAGGCGCCGCGCGCCCTGGTCGCCGGTGAGCTGGGCCACCTCCGCGAACAGGGCACGCGCCAGCAGCACCGGGTTCCCGCGCTGGCCGAGCAGCGTCGGCACCACGGCCTTCGCCTCACCCTGTTCGGCGAAGACCTGAGCGAGGCGGTCGATCACCTGCGGGGTCACGTTCGGCATGTCGCCGAGCGAGACCACGACGCCCGCCGCCGCTTCCGGCAGCGCCGCGAGACCGACCCGGACGGAGCTGGCAAGCCCGCTGGCGAAATCGGGATTGTGCACGAGCGTGACGTCGAGCCCCGCGAGCGCGGCCGCGACCTCCTCCCGCTCATGCCCGGTTACGACGATGACCGGGCTGGCGACCGAGGCGAGCTGCGCCTCGACGGCATGGCGCAGCATCGGTTGGCCGCGCACCGGCTCCAGCAGCTTGTTGCGCGTACCCATCCGGGTCGAGCGGCCCGCCGCCAGCACCAGCCCTGCGACGGGGGCGCTTTCCAACCGGTCCGGCGCCCGCGGTTGCGGCCGCGAGACGATCTCCATCAGGAGCCCGCCGACGCCCATGCGCTGGATCTCGGCACGGCCGACGGGGAGGCCGGCGAGGCAGCGCTGCAGCACCCAGTCGAAGCCGTTTTCCTTGGGCGAGCGCGCACAGCCCGGCGCGCCGATCACGGGTTTGCCGCCGATCTCGCCGATCAGCAGCAGATTGCCGGGATCGACCGGCATGCCCAGATGCTCGATCCGCCCGCCCGCCGCCAGCAGGGCCTGCGGGATGACGTCGCGCCGGTCGGTGATCGCGGACGCCCCGAACACGACGACGAGGTCCGCCGTCTCCGCTTGCGCCGCGATCTCCTGCGCCAGCGGCGCCTCCTGATGCGGCACGCGCCGGTCGGTGGCCACCGTCGCCTGCGCCGGCGCGAGCCGCTCGGTCATGACCCGCAGCGTCTTGTCGATAACGGAGGGCTTCAGCCCCGGCAGCAGTGTCGAGATCACGGCCACGCGCAGCGGTTTGTAGGGCGCGACCGCCAGCGGCTTGAGCCCCTCCAGCGCGGCCAGCGCCTGCTCGACCTGCACCGCCGGCAGGCCATAGGGAATGATCTTGACCGTGCCGACCATCTCGCCCGCAACGACCGCCTTCAGGGCGGGAAGCGTCGCCACCGTGATCGCCTCGTCGATGCAGTTGAGCCCGTTGATCGCGGCCGCATCGATGGTGAGCACGCCCGCCGCCGCTGCGAAGAGATTGACGCGGCCGGTGAAGGCGGCCTCGGTGACGATGCCGCGCCCGGCGAGCGCTGCCGCAAGCCGCGTCGCGGCCTCGTTCTCGCCGATGTCGCCGGCCTCCAGCCGCACCGCGACGAGTTCGGAAAGCCCCGCCTCGGCCAGCCGGGCGACGTCCTCCGCTGTCAGCGTCGTTCCCTTTTTCAGTACCACACCGCCGGCGCGCACCGTGTGGGCGGCGATGCAGCCTTCCGCCTCGCTGACAGGAACGGGGCCGAACTTCATGCCGGCGCCCGGCGCGGTCCGCGCAGCGTCTTGACGATCTCGCCGAGAATGGCGAGCGCGATCTCGGCTGGCGAGACGGCGCCGATATCGAGCCCGATCGGCGCGTGGATGCGCTGCGTCGCGGTCTCGTCGAAACCCACGGCCGCGAGGCGCTCGAGCCGGCGCCCATGTGTCTTCCGACTGCCGAGCGCGCCGATGTAGAAGCAGGCCGAGCGCAGCGCCGCCTCCAGCGCCGGGTCGTCGATCTTGGGATCATGCGTCAGCGCGACGAAGGCGGTGTAGCCGTCGAGCCCCAGGCTCGCCAGCGCCTCATCCGGCCAGTCGGTCAGCAGCCGCACGCCGGGGAAACGCTCCGGCGTGGCGAAGGCCGTGCGCGGATCAACGATGACGAGGTCGAGATCGAGCAGCTTGGCCATCGGTGCCATCGCCTGCGAGATATGGACCGCCCCGGTGACGACGACGCGCGGCGGCGGCGCCTGCACGGTCAGGAAGAACGCCTTGCCGTCCGCCTCGACCAGCGCGCTCTTGCCCATGCGCAACTGCTTCTCCAGCACCTCTGCGAGCGGATCGGCCGCCAGATCGGCGGCCTTGACCAGGCGCTGCGCCCCGCTCTCCACGTCGGTGACGAGGATGGTGGCGCGCCGCGCCGCGCGCTCGGCATTGAGCGTCGAAAGGATGGCCAGATCCATCGCGTCAGCCCTTGTCCGTCGCGAGCTTCACGCCGAGACCGATCATCAGCGAGCCACCGATCCAGCGGCCAAAGGCGAAGCCGGCCTTGGTCTGCTTCATTCGCCTGACGACGGCGGAGGCGCCCAGCACGGTGACGAAATCGGCCGAGGAAAAGGCGAAGTTGACGATCGTGCCGAGGATCAGGAACTGCACCCAGACCGGGAAGGACGCGGCCGGGTCGACGAACTGCGGCAGCAGCGCGATGAAGAACAGCGCCACCTTGGGGTTCAGCACCTCGACGATCAGGGAATCGATCAGGGCGCGCTTCACGGTCTTCGGGGGCACCACGGGCGCGTCCTCGGCCACCAGCCGCGAGCGGATCATGCCGATGCCGAGCCAGACGAGATAGAAGGCGCCGGCGATCTTCACCGCAAAATAGAGCTCCGGCACATGCTTGAACACGGCCGAGAGGCCGAAGGCGGCGGCGAAGACATGCAGGTAGCAGCCGAGATGGATGCCGAGCATCGCCATGAAGCCGGCCTTGCGGCCATGCGAGATCGTCTGCGCCGCGGTGTAGAGCAGCGCGGGTCCCGGAAAATAGGCGACGAGGATCGTCAGCGTCGCGAAGGCCAGCAGCGTATCCCAGGAGGCCATCAGTTCACCTTTTCGATATAAACCCGGATGCGCCCGCCGCAGGAGAGCCCGACCTTCCAAGCGGTCTCGTCGGCGACGCCGAAGTCCAGCGTGCGCGGCTGGCCCTGCGCGATGACGTCGACCGCCTCCTCGACCACGGCGCCCTCGACGCAGCCGCCGGAGACCGAGCCGAGGAAATTGCCCTCCCCGTCGATGACGAGATGCGAGCCGACCGGGCGCGGCGCGGAGCCCCAGGTCTCGATCACGGTGGCGAGCGCGACCGAGCGGCCGTCGCGCGCCCAGGCCTCGGCCGTCGCGAGGATGTCGGTGTCGGTGCTGATCATGGCTGGATCGTCCTCATTCGCGCGCACCCGGACCGGACCCGTCGCGATGGCAGTGTGATCGAGAGATCATGCCTCAGCCCGCCTTCTTCAACCACGCCCGCGGATCGCTGGCCCGCTGCGCGTCCGGAGAAAGTGCAGCGCAGAGATCGGCCATCGCCGCGAGATTGTGGATCGGCCGGAAGGAATCGACATGCGGCAGCATCGCGCGGATGCCGCTGGCGCGCGCCTCGAATCCGTCGAAGCGCAGCAGCGGGTTGAGCCAGACCAGCTGCCGGCAGGAGCGGTGCAGCCGGTCCATCTCGAAGGGCAGTTCCCCATCAAGATGCCGCTCCAGCCCGTCGGTGAAGAGCAGCACGATCGCCCCGCCCCCGAGCACCCGGCGCGACCAGACCCGGTTGAAAGCGTGCAGCGCCGTCGAGATGCGCGTTCCGCCCTCCCAGTCCGGCGCCGCCCTGCCCGCCAGCGCAAGCGCCTCGTCGGGGTCGCGGGCCCGCAGCGAGCGGGTGATGTTGGTCAGCCGCGTGCCGAAGACGAAGGAATGCACGCGCCGGCGCTTCTCCGTCACAGCGTGCAGGAAATGCAGGAAGATGCGCGAATACTCGGCCATCGAACCGGAGATGTCGACGAGCGCCACGATCGGCGGATGCACCTGCGCCGGCTCGCGGAAGGCGAGCTCGATCATCCCGCCTCCGCCCCGCAGCGAGCGCCGGAAGGTCCGGCGCGGATCGATGCGGCCACCCCGCGCCGCCGGCTGAAAGCGCCGCGTCGCGACGAGGTCGTCCGGCAGGCGCAACTCGGCGATCAACTTCTTGGCGCGGGCGATCTCGGCGGCGCTCATCTGGGCGAAATCGCGCGATTTCAGCGTCTCGCGGTCGGACACCGTCAGCCGCGCCGTCAGCTCGGTCAGCTCGACCGGCGCTTCTTCCTCGCGCTTGGGCGGGGCGAAGGCCTCGGCCGCACGCAGCGCGCCAGCCTCCTCCTTCTGCGGCGCGGAGTCGGCGCCGGGCGAGACCGGCGACATCTGCGCCATGATCTTCTCGATCAGGTTGCGCCGCCGCCAGAACAGCCGGAAGGCCTGATCGTAGACGGCGCTGTCCTCATGCCGCTTCACGAAGATGGCATGCAGCGCCCAATAGACGTCCTCGCGCCCGCCCAGCGCCCCCTCGCCCAGGGCCTCGACCGCCTCCACCACCGCGCCGGGCCCGACGCGCAGGCCCGCGATCCGCAGCGCGCGGGCGAAATAGGCGACGTTTTCCGCTAGCTTGCCGGTCATGGCTGACCGCGGCGCACACTTCCCTTCTCCCGGATGGGAGAAGGTGGCGCGGAGCGCCGGATGAGGGCCTGCCGGTACTCCAGCGAACTGTGGCGGTCCCTCATCCCTGCCCTTCTCCCAACCGGGAGAAGGGTCCCCCGCGCCTTTCGATCGAAGGGCAGCCCGATCAAGGCCCCATCTCGGTCATGAACACCTTCTGGACGATCTGCCATTTGCTATCGACCTTCAGGAAGGAGAGCAGATCGGTGAAATAGCGCGGCGGCATCTGGCACTTCACCTTCACCAGCGCCAGCGTCGGCCCGACGAGATCGATCGTCAGGATGTGATCGCCGCGCACCATGCCGGCCGCCTTGGGCGAGGGCCGCTCGCGCACCGCTTTCAGCCATTCGTCGCGCGGCACGATCTTGATCGTGCCGTCCTCCTGCGCCGTGGTCAGCGCCGAGGTCGGATGGAAGGCGTGCTCCAGCTTGGCGACATCGCCCTCATAGAGGCCGTTCAGATAGGTCCAGGTGACGGCTTCGATGGCCCTGAGATCGTTGTACATGGTCGCTCCTCCGGCTGCCTCGTGGGACAATCGTCGTCTAGCCGCACCGCCCTGCGCGATCCTTGATCTGCCGCAGGCGCGAAGCGCTCAGCCGCGGGCCTCGCTCTTCGCTTGGTCCAGCAGTTCCTTCACCTTCGAGCCCTGCATCGCCTGGATGTCGTCCTGGTACTTGAGCAGGGCCCCCAGCGTATCCGAAACGAGGGCCGGATCGAGCGCCACCGCGTCGAGTTCGACCAGCGCCGTCGCCCAATCCAGCGTCTCGGCGACGCCCGGCGCCTTGAACAGCTCCTCCTTGCGGATCGCCTGCACGAAGCTCACGACCTGCTTGGCGAGCTTCGCCGGGGCCTGGGGCGCCCGCGCCTTCAGGATGGCGAGTTCGCGGGCGGCGTCGGGATAGCCGACCCAGTGGTACAGACAGCGCCGCTTGAGCGCGTCATGGATCTCGCGCGTGCGGTTGGAGGTTAGGATCACGATCGGCGGCTCGGTCGCCTTCACGGTGCCGAGCTCGGGAATCGTCACTTGCGAATCCGCAAGCACCTCGAGCAGGAAGGCCTCGAACGCCTCGTCGGTGCGGTCGAGCTCGTCGATCAGCAGGATCGGCGCACCGCCCTCCTGCGGTTCCAGAGCCTGCAGCAGCGGCCGCTTGATCAGGTAGCGCTCGGAGAAGATGTCGCCTTCCAGCCGCTCGCGGTCGCCGCTCGCGCCGCCGACCTCGGCGAGCCGGATCGCCATCATCTGCCCGGCATAGTTCCACTCATAGACGGCCGAGGCGAGGTCGAGCCCCTCATAGCATTGCAGCCGGATCAGCTTGCGCCCGAGCGCCGCCGAGAGAACCTTGGCGATCTCGGTCTTGCCGGTTCCCGCCTCGCCCTCGAGCAGCAGTGGCCGCTTCATCCGCAGCGCCAGGAACAGCACCGTCGCCAGCGCCCGGTCGGCGACATAGCCGCCGCCCTGCAGCAGCGCGAGGGTCTCGTCGATGGAGGTCGGGAGCGAGGCAGTCCGGCGATCGTTCATGTCAAATCCTGGCGCGCGTCTCTGTCATCACCGCGCCGTGGCGGGCCATCAGTCTGGCTCGACCTATACCCCAAACCCGACAGGGAGACGATCGATGACGAACGAGGAAGCCATCACCACCTTTGCCGACATGCTCAAGCGCGGCGAACATCAGGAGGCCGCCGAGCGCTTCAACGCCTCCGACATCGTCAGCATCGAGGCCATGGACGGCCCCATGGCGCGGGTCGAGGGACGCGCCGCCGTCAAGGCCAAGAGCGACTGGTGGTATTCCGCTCACGAGGTCCACGCGGCCGAGGCTTTCGGCCCCTATCGCAACGGCGACCAGTTCGTCATGCGCTTTGCCATCGACGTCACGGTCAAGGAGACCGGCCAGCGCGTCCAGATGGACGAGGCCGGTCTCTATACGGTGCGCGACGGCATGATCGTCGAGGAGCGGTTCTTCTACTGAACCGCCCTCACTTCCCCGTCGCCTGCGCCACCGCCTGCTTCGTCATCACCCCGATCAGATGGGCGCGGTACTCCGGGTCGGCGTGCATGTCGCCATTGATGCCATCGGCGGAGGCCTTAAGCCCGTCGAGCGATTTCGGCGCGAAGCGGGCCTTGAGCGCCGCTTCCGCCTCCGACCAGCGGAAGACGCCGCCCTCGCCCGCCCCGGTCACCGCGACGCGGATCTCGCTGCCGCGCTTTGCGACGAAGACGCCGACCAGCGCATAGCGCGAGGCTGGGTTGCGGAACTTGGCGTAGCCCGCCTTGGAGACGACCGGGAACACCACCTTGGTGATGATCTCGCCCTCTTCCAGCGCCGTCTCGTAGAGGCCGGTGAAGAAATCGTCGGCCTCGATATTGCGCTTGTTGGTGACGATCGTCGCGCCCAGCGCCAGGCAGGCGGCCGGATAATCGGCGGCGGGGTCGTTGTTGGCGACCGAGCCGCCGATCGTGCCGCGATGGCGCACATGCGGATCGCCGATATGCGAGGCGAGATAAGCGAGCCCGGGGATCGCTTCCTGGACGATCGCCGAGGCCGCGACCTCGGCATGGGTCGACATCGCACCGATATGAACGGTGCGGCCCTTGCGGACGATGCCCTTGAGGTCGCCGCAACCGCCGAGATCGATCAGCGCCGCGGGAGAGGCGAGGCGCTGCTTCATCGTCGGCAGCAGGGTGTGCCCACCAGCGAGGATCTTGGCATCCTCCTTCTTGGCGAGCAGGCCGGCGGCCTGACGGGCCGAGCCGGGGCGGTGATAGGTGAAGGCGTACATGGGTGTGATCCCTTGCTGAAATCGGTGGTCGTCATCCCGGCCGGAGCGAAGCGGAGAGCCGGGATCCATTCCGGAACGGGTCAGGAATGGATCCCGGATCGGCGCGGCTTCGCCGCTTGTCCGGGATGACGGAGGAAAACTATTCGGCTGCCATTCGCGTGATGCTCTTCTGCGCCGCGCGCCAGACGGCTTGCGGCGTCGCCGGCATGGCGATGTCCTCATGGCCGAGTGCATCGGTGATGGCGTTGATGACGGCGGGCGGTGCGGCGATGGCGCCGGCCTCGCCGCAGCCCTTGATGCCGAGCGGGTTGGACGGGCACGGCGTCACCGTCATGCCCACCTCGAAGGAGGGCAGATCGTCGGCGCGGGGCATGCAGTAGTCCATGAAGCTCGCAGTCACGAGCTGGCCGTCACTGTTGTAGCGCGCGCCTTCCAGCAGCGCCTGGCCGACGCCCTGGGCGATGCCGCCATGGACCTGGCCCTCGACGATCATCGGGTTGATAACGTTGCCGAAATCATCCACCGCCGCCCAGCGCTCGATCTTGGTCACGCCCGTCTGCGGGTCGATCTCGACCTCGCAGATATGGACACCCGCCGGGAAGGTGAAGTTGGTCGGGTCGTAGAACGCGCCCTCCTTCAGCCCCGGCTCGAGATCCTGCCCGTTGAACTTGTGGGCGATATAGGCCTGCAGCGCGCAGGAGCCGAAATCGAGCTTGCGGTCGGTGCCCTTCACCGAGAAATGACCGTCCGCGAAGTCGATATCGGCCTCGTCGGCCTCCAGCACATAGGCCGCGACCTTCTTGCCCTTGGCGATGACCTTGTCGACCGCCTTCACGATCGCCGACATGCCGACCGCGCCCGAGCGCGAGCCATAGGTGCCCATGCCCATCTGCACCTTGTCGGTGTCGCCATGGATGATCGAGACATTGTCGATCGGGATGCCGAGCCGGTCCGAGACGAGCTGGGCAAAGGTCGTCTCATGGCCCTGGCCGTGGCTGTGCGAGCCGGTCAGCACCTCGACCGTGCCGACCGGGTTCACGCGCACCTCGGCCGATTCCCACAGGCCGACGCCGGCACCGAGCGAGCCCACCGCCGCCGAGGGCGCGATGCCGCAGGCCTCGATATAGGAGGAGAAGCCGATGCCGCGCAGCTTGCCGTTGCGGGCGGAGTCGCGCTTGCGCTTGCCGAGACCCTTGTAGTCGATGATATCCAGCGCCTTGCGCATCGACGCGGCATAGTTGCCGGCATCGTACATCATGATCACCGGCGTCTGGTGCGGGAACTTCTTGATGTAGTTCTGCATCCGGAACTTCGCCGGGTCCTTGCCCAGTTCGCGCGCGGCGACCTCGACCAGACGCTCGACCACGAAGGTCGCCTCCGGCCGCCCGGCGCCGCGATAGGCGTCGACCGGGGCGGTGTTGGTATAGACCGCGTCGACCTCGCAATAGATCGCCGGGATGTCGTACTGCCCGGAGAGCAGCGGGGCGTAGAGATAGGTCGGCACCGAGGAGGAGAAGGTCGAGAGATAGGCGCCGAGATTGGCGGTCGTCTTGACCCGCAGCGCGGTGATCTTCCCGTCCGCGTCGGTGGCGAGTTCGGCATGGGTGACGTGGTCGCGGCCATGCGCGTCGGAGAGGAAGGCCTCGGTGCGGTCGGAGTTCCACTTCACCGGCCGGCCGACCTTCTTCGCCGCCCAGACGCAGACCGTCTCCTCGGCATAGATGAAGATCTTCGAGCCGAAGCCGCCGCCGACATCCGGCGCCACGACGCGCAGCTTGTTCTCCGGCGCGATGCCGATGAAGGCAGAGAGCACGAGCCGCGCCACATGGGGGTTCTGGCTCGTGGTGTAGAGGGTGAAGATGCCCTCGCCCGCATCGTAGTCACCGACGGCCGCGCGCGGCTCCATCGGGTTCGGCACCAGCCGGTTGTTGACGATGTCGAGCTTGGTGACGTGCTTGGCCGCCTTGAAGGCGGCTTCCGTCTCGTCCTTGTTGCCGAGATGCCAGTTGAACACCGTGTTGTCCGGCGCCTCGGCGTGAATCACGGTCTTGGCGCCCGCCGCGCGCGCGGTCTCGACGACCGCCGGCAGCACCTCGTAATCGACGGCGATCGCCTCGGAAGCATCGCGCGCCTGCGCCAGCGTCTCCGCCACGACCACGGCGACATGATCGCCGACATAGCGAACCTTGCCCTGGGCGAGCGCGGGATGCGGGCCGGCGCGCATCGGCGAACCGTCCTTGTTGTGGATCATCCAGCCGCAGATCAGCCCGCCGACCTTGTCCGCCGCGAGATCGTCACCGGTGAAGATGCCGACCACGCCCGGCATCGAGGCCGCGGCCTTTGTGTCGATCGACTTGATCGTGGCATGAGCGTGCGGCGAGCGCAGGAAATAGGCGTAGGCCTGGCCGGGGCGGTTGATGTCGTCGGTGTAGCGGCCCTGGCCGGTGATGAAGCGGTGGTCTTCCTTGCGCCGCACCGGGGCGCCGATTCCGGTAGCCGTCATGATGTCTCCTCCTCAGCGCGCCTCTGACGGGCACGTCATCATCTCAAGGGCTATCGCCCGCACGGGATGGCGCGGGCGGCGGCGTCTCACTCGGCGGCCTGGCGCGGCGGCTCCTTCTTGTCCATCGCCTGCCCGGCCATGGCCTCGGCGCCGGCCGCGACGGCCTTGACGATGTTGTGGTAGCCCGTGCAGCGGCAGATGTTGCCGTCGAGATCCTCGCGGATCGTCTTCTCGTCGAGCTGGTGCCCGCGGCGATTCACGATGTCGACGGCGGCCATGATCATGCCCGGCGTGCAGAAGCCGCATTGCAGGCCGTGATGCTCGCGGAAGGCTTCCTGCATCGGGTGCAGCCCGCCCTCGCCGGCCAGTCCCTCGATCGTGGTGATGCTGGCGCCCTCGAGCGAGACGGCGAGCACGGTGCAGGCCTTGGCCGCCTTGCCGTCGATATGGACGACGCAGGCGCCGCACTGGCTGGTGTCGCAGCCGACATGGGTGCCGGTCAGACGCAGGTTCTCGCGCAGGAACTGCACCAGCAGCGTACGCGGATCGATCGTCCCGGTGACCGGTTTGCCGTTCACCGTCATGGATACGCTCGCCATCCTCATCCTCCTTCGCCCGGGTCTGCCGCCCGGCTTGTGGTCGCGCCGGTCGCTGTAACGCATCGCGCCCCCGGCCGCGGGCGCACGCTTTCCTTGGAACAGCTATAAATCGAGTGTGGACCCGCCGATTTGCGCGGTCAAGCCGGCGCGCGCGGAGGGATGAGCGGGATTTCAGGGCGGAATCCTCGCCTTTTTATAACTGACGCTGCGGCATGGCAGCGCGGCACACCGCTGAGTGGCACGCTGCTGAAATTACGCGTTTTTTAATGATGCGCGCCTAGTCTGCTCTAAAACAAGAGGAAACGCCGTGGTGCCCCGCCATCCGCTCTCGACGGCCGAGCAGATCCAGAGCCGGTTGCGCGCCATCGGCTATGGCAAGCCGGAGCGACTCCGGCTGCTCGCCTATGCCGCCAAGGCCGAGCGGCTGGCGGACGCGATCGTCGAGGAGGATTTCGACCGCGCGCTCGTCATCCGGCCGGAACTCTCCGCCTCGCTCGGGCCGGTGGACAGAGAGCTGCGCGCGGCCGAGAAACACCATCTCCGCCTGCTCTTCGCCGGACGCTTCGACGCCGATTACGTCGCCTCCGCGGAGAATCTCTGCCGCCTCGAGATGCGCGCCGGCATCGGCCCCAAGCCCAGGGTGTCGGTCGGCATGGCTCTGCTGCAGCGGCTCGGGCGGATGCACTGGTACCGCCACATCCTGCGGCGCGCCCAGTTCGCCCGGGATCTCTTCGTGATCGAGCGGGTCCTCGTCTTCGACGTCACCACCGCGATCACCATCGGCGACGAGATCCGTGCGGCGGAGGCCGGCCGCCGCGCCGTCGCGCTCGATGACGCGGCCGAGACGCTGCGCCACCGCATGGGCGGGCTGGAGGCCAGCATCGGCGGCGCCGTCGAGCAGTTCGTCGCCACCGCCGACGAGACCGGGCGGGCGACGGGCTTCATCAAGGATGTCCTCGGCGATGTCGCCGGCGCCTCGATCCTGGTGCGCGAGAAGTCGCTGCAGACGGCGGCGGCGACCGAGGAGATGTCGGCCAACATCGCCGAGATCGGCAAGCGCGCCCATACCAGCCTCGTCGTCGCCCATCGCGCGGTCGACGATGCCGGCCAGATGAACGCGGCCGTGGCGCGGCTGCGGGAGGTCACGGCCAATATCGGCACCGTCGTCGGGCTGATCGCCGACATCGCGGCCCAGACCAATCTTCTGGCGCTCAACGCGACCATCGAGGCGGCCCGCGCCGGCGAGACCGGGCGCGGCTTCGCCGTCGTCGCCTCGGAGGTGAAGTCGCTCGCGACGCAGACGGCGAGCGCCACCAGCGACATTGCCGGGCAGATCGCCGAACTGACCGCCAGCGCCGAGGCCTGCAGCGCCCATGCGCTGTCGATCGCCGACACGATCGGCAAGATCAGGCTCGATTCCGAGGCGATCTCGGAGGCGGTCTCACAGCAGAGCGCCGTGACCGCGGCGATCGCCCAGGATGCGGCCGCCGTCGCGGACAGCTCCGACACCGCGATCGAGCGGGCCAATGCCGTCAGCCGGAGCCTCGACGACACCGCCCGGGCGCTGGAACGCGCCAATGCCGCCGCCGCCGATATCGCGCTTCAGGTCGGCGCCGCCGAGGCCACCGTCGGCGCCGCGCTCGAATCGTTGCGCAAGGTCTCCTGACCGGCCGGCCGCCGGCCCCGGTTCAGCCTTCGCTGACGGCCTTGGCGAAATTGGCGAAGAATTCGTCGGCCAGCTTCTTCGAAACCGAATCGATCAGCCGCGATCCGAGCTGCATCAGCTTGCCGCCGACCTGTGCCTCGACATCGTAGCGCAGCAGGGTCTGGCCGCCTTCCGCATCGCTGAGAGCGACCTTCGCCCCGCCCTTGGCGAAGCCGGCGATGCCGCCCTCGCCCTCGCCCTGGATGCGGTAGCCGTTCGGCGGGTCGAGATCGACCAGCTCGACCTTGCCCTTGAAGCTCGCCTTCACCGGCCCGAGCTTGACCTTCACCACGGCGGAGAAATGCGTCTCGTCGTCCTTGTTGAGCTGTTCGCAGCCGGGGATACAGGCCTTCAGCACCTCGGGATCGTTGAGCGCGGCCCAGACCACCTCCCGGCTCGCCGGCAGCGTCACCTCGCCGTTCATCGTCATGGCCATGGCGGTTGTCCTCCCATCCCTCGTCGCGCGCGGCCCCTGTTGCAGCCGGCCTCGCCTCGGGTCTATCCAAGACGAGCGCGCCTATCCATGAGCGGAAAGCGCCGGCCCGCACAAGGGCGAGCTGCACAGGGGGAGCACGCGTGAGGACCGGACCCGCCCGCCGCATGGCGCCTCCATCACCATGACCGGCAGCCACGCGGGCCTCTTCGGCGAACTCTTCGTCGATCGCGAGATGGCGGATGCGATAAGCGATCGGGCGCTGCTGCACGGCATGCTCGGCTTTGAGGCGATGCTCGCGCGTGCGCTGGAAGCTGAATCTGTCGCGCCGCAGGGCACGGCCGATGCCATTGCCGGACAGTGCGACCCCGATTTCTACGACATCGCCGAACTCGGGCGGGCCGCGACGCTGGCCGGCAATCCGGCGATCCCTTTGGTGAAGGCGCTGACCGCGCGCGTCGCCGCAGTCGCTCCCGAGCAGGCCAAATGGGTTCATTTCGGCGCGACCAGCCAGGACGTGATCGATTCCGGCCATGTCCATGTCATCGGCTGCGGGCTGAAGCTCATCGACATGCGGCTTGTCCGCTTGGCTGGTGCCTTGCGTGCGCTGGCGGAGACGCACCGCACGACGCCCATGATCGGCCGCACCTTCCTGCAGCAGGCGGTCCCGATCACCTTTGGCGTCAAGACGGCCCTGTGGCTCGATCCGCTGCTGGAAAGCCGGCATGTGCTGCGCCAGATGCTGGCCGAGCCGATCGTCCAGTTGGCTGGAGCGGCTGGTACCCTGGCCGCGCTAGGCGACGACGGCGATCGCCTTCAGGCGCGGTTCGTCGCGCTGACTCAGGCCGCAGAACCCTCGCTCATCCCCTGGCACGGGCAACGTCACCGCATCGCCCGCCTCGCGGCCGAACTGGGCATCCTCACCGGCAATCTCGGCAAGGTCGCCCGCGACATCGGGCTGATGGCCCAGACCGAGATCGGCGAGGTCGCCGAGCCCGAGGCGCCCGGAAAGGGCGGCTCCTCCGCCATGCCGCACAAGCGCAATCCGGTGCTCTGCACCCTGATCCTCGCCGCAGCCGAGCGCGCGCCCGGCCTGGTCGCCACCATGCTGTCGGCGCTGCCGCAGGAGCATGAGCGTGCGCTCGGCGGCTGGCATGCCGAGTGGCCGACACTGCCCGAGCTCTTCAAGATCGCGGGGGCCGCGCTGGCCCAGATGATCACTCTCATCGAGGGGCTTCAGGTCTTCCCGGAGCGCATGCGCGCCAATATCGACCTGACCCAGGGCCTCGTGATGTCGGAGCGTGTCTCGCTCGCGCTGGCTGCGACGCTGGGCAAGGCGAAGGCGCATCATCTCCTGGAGGAGGCCAGCCGGGCCTGCGTCGCGCAGAACCAGCATCTGCGCGACGTGCTGGCGTCGATGCCCGCCGTCACCGAACATCTGACCGCCGAGGCGTTGGCCGATCTGTTCGACCCCACAACCTATCGCGGCGCCTCCGACGCCATCATCGACCGGGTTCTGGCGCGAGCCGCACAGGCGGCCCTTCCCCGCGCGGCGGCGCCGACGCGCGCACACGGGGTCACGGATGCTTGAGCTGACCCCACAGCAGCGCGCCATCGCGGCCGGCACGGACGGCGCCGCCATGGCGCTGCGCATCGTCGCGGAGGCCGCCCGGCTGATGGGCGCGCCGCGGCTCATCCCCGTGGCCTCGGCCCATATCGACGGCGCGCTCTACCATGGCGATTCCGGCACGCTCTTCGCCGAGCGGCTGGTCGAAGGCGGCGCCCGCGTCGCGGTGCGCGCGACGCTGAATGTCGGCGCGCTGGCGCCGGCTGGCTGCGCCGCGATCCGGCTGCCGCCGCATGAGCGCGACATGGCGGGGCGCATGATGCGCGCCTATGAGGCGATGGGCTGCGAGCCCTCCTGGACCTGCGCGCCCTATCAGGCCGGGCACCGGCCGGCCAAGGGCACGGACGTCGCCTGGGGCGAGTCCAACGCGGTCGTCTTCTGCAATTCGGTGCTCGGCGCGCGCACCAACCGCTATGGCGATTTCCTCGACATCGCCTGCGCCATCGCCGGCGTCGCCCCCGATTACGGGCTCCACCGCCCGGAGAACCGCATCGCGACGCTGCTGATCGACACCACCGGCCTGAGCCGGAGCTTACGCGCCTCGGACGTGTTCTACCCCGTGCTCGGCACCCTGCTCGGCCGCACCGCCGGCACGTCCATCGCCGTCATCGACGGGCTGCAGGGCTGCACCACGGAAGACCGGCTCAAGGCGCTGGGCGCGGCCTCCGCCTCGGCCGGCGGCGTCGGGCTGTTCCATGTCGCGGGCGTCACGCCCGAGGCGCCGGACGCCGCGGCCGCGCTCGGCGGCCTGCCGCCGCGCGAAACGCTGGTGCTGACGCCCGCGATCGTGCAGCAGGCGCTGGCGGGCCTCTCCACCGCCGGCCGGACCGAGCGCATCGACGCGGTCGCGGTCGGCTCGCCGCATCTGTCGCTGGCGGAGATCGACGAGATCGAGCACAGGCTCGCCGGCCGTCGACTCGCCGCGCCGCTTTATGCCAACACCGGCCGCCATGTGCTGAAGCCGCTGGAGGCGCAAGGCCGCCGCGCCGCGCTGGAGCAGGCCGGCGTGGTCTTCGTCGTCGACACCTGCGTCGTCGTCACGCCGATCCTGCCCGAGATCGAGGGCGCGGTGCTGATGACCAATTCCGGCAAATTCGCCCATTACGCGCCGGGCACCACCGGCTATGCCGTCACCTATGGTTCGCTCGGCGAATGCGTCGAGAGCGCGGTGGCCGGCCGCCTCGTCCGGGAGGAGCGGGCATGGGCCTGACCGGACAGATCCTCCTGCCGGGCCCGGCCGCGACCGGCCCCTGCCTCGCCCTGACCGCCCCGATCAGCTTCTGGGGCGGCGTCGATCCCCGCTCGGGCCGGATCATCGACCAGCGCCATCCCCAGTGCGGGCTCGGTGTGGCGGGAACGATCCTGGCGCTGCCGGGCACGATCGGCTCCTCCTCGGCCTCGGCCGTGCTGCTCGAACTGGTCCATGCCGGCAAGGCGCCGGCCGCGATCCTGATGGACGCGCCCGACGCCATCCTGCTGCTCGGGCTCGTGGTGGCGCGCGAGATGGGCTGGCCGACGCCGCCGGCCCTGCGCCTGGCCGCCGCCGACCAGGCGCCGCTGGCGGGCCGCAGTCTCGCCGTCGCCGCCGACGGCACCATCACGCTCAACGACTGACTGAGACGAGGGATACGCTGATGCCGATCGAAACCCTAGCGGGCGAACCCTTCAACATCCGCTTCGACGGGCCGTCAGATGCCCCCGTGCTGATGCTGTCGAATTCGCTCGGCACCAATCTCTCGATGTGGGACCCGCAGATTCCCGAATGGTCGAAGCGCTTTCGCGTCCTGCGCTATGATTCGCGCGGGCACGGCCTCTCCGTCGCCACCGACACCTCCTTCGGGATCGAGCGGCTGGGCAAGGACGCCCTCGCCATCCTCGACCATTTCGGCATCGAGCGGGCGCATTGGTGTGGCGTCTCGAAGGGCGGCATGGTCGGGCAATGGCTCGCGACGAATGCCCGCGAGCGCATGGGCCGCCTCGTCCTCGCCAACACCGCCGCCCATATGGGCCCGCCCTCGCTCTGGGACGACCGGATCGCGACCGCGCGCGGCCAGGGCATGGAGGCCCTCGTCCAGGGCGTGCTCGCACGCTGGTTCAGCCCGCGATTCCGCGAGGCCGAGCCTGAGACCGTGGCGCGGGTCGGCACGATGCTGACCACGACTCCGGCGATCGGCTACGCCACCTGCTGCGCCGCGATCCGCGACATGGACCAGCGCGAGACGATCCGCAGCGTGACCAACCCCGTCCTCGTCGTCATCGGCACGGTCGACCCGGCGACGCCGCCGGCCGCCGGCCAGCTGATCGCGGAGGCCATCCCCGGCGCCCGCACGGTCGAACTCGACGCCGCGCATCTCTCCAACCTCGAGCAGCCCGAAGCGTTCACAAAGGCCGTGCAGGACTTCCTGACGGGCTGACACCCTTTCGACAGCCCTACCTGAAGGAGCCCCCCATGGACGACAAGACCCGCTATGCCGAGGGCATGACCACACGCCGCGCCGTGCTCGGCGGCGCCTATGTCGACAAGGCCAGTTCCGGCCTGACCGACTTCAACGCCGAGTGGCAGGAGTTCATCACCCGCACCGCCTGGAACGACATCTGGAACCGGCCGGGCCTGCCCCGGCGCGAGCGCTCGATCATCGTGCTGGCGATCGCCGCCTCGCTCGGCGCCTGGGGCGAGTTCCGCATTCATGTCCGCGGCGCGATCAACAATGGCCTCACCCGCGACGACATCAAGGAGGTGCTGATGCAGACGGCGATCTATGCCGGCGTCCCGGCCGCCAACCACGCCTTCAAGGAAGCCGCGAGCGTGTTCGCCGAGATCGAGACGGAGGCGGCGAAGGGCTGAATCGCCGCCGCGCCTTATCGGTTGTCTCGAAACCAGCAGGTCGTCCCGGGCTTGACCCGGGACCCATTCCGGAACCTCGCCGACCAGCGCTCCGGCATGGATCCCGGATCTCCGCTGCGCTGCGTCCGGGATGACCGCGGGAATGGGCAGGATCCGATCGGCGCTAAACCGCCTGAAACTGCCGCTGCCGATAGATCAGGCTGCTGCCGGGCGCCGCCGCTGCCCCGCCGAGACCCACCACCTCGCCGATCAGGATGCGATGGGTCGCGACGTCCTGGACCGCGGTGAGCCGGCAGTCGAAGGCCGCGACCGCGTCCGACAACACCGGCGCGCCGGTGGCGAGCGTCGTCCAGGGCCGTGTCGCAAAACGGGCCTCGCCCTCGATCCCGCGCCGGCTGGCGAAGATCTCCGCGAGTTCGTGATCCGCACCGGGCAGCGTGTTGATGCAGAACAGCCCGCTCGCTTCGATCACCGCCAGAGTCCGGCTCGGCCGCGCGATGCAGACCAGCACCGTCGGCGGATTGTCCGAGACAGAGGCCACCGCCGTCGCGGTCAGACCGGCCCGCCCGGCCGGCCCCAGCGTGGTCACGACATGGACCGCGCTGGCGACGCGGGCCATGGCGTCACGGAAAGACGCGGCCTCGGGCGTCGCCCGCGGCGGCAAAGAGAGAGTGTCGGTCATGGCGATCCGGATGGCCGAAGCGGCGGTTGGACCGTCATGTAGGCGCTGAGGCGCGAAAACGCCAGTTTGCGCGGTCGCTGCAACGCCCTGGACCCTGCGTGCGCGGCTTCAGCAACATATATCATCGGTCGCCGGCAGGCGCCGGCTCAGTCCCGGTCGATCGTCGCCAGCAGCCCGCTGCGCAGATGCAGCATCAGCGCGTCGCTCGCCGCCATTGCCGCCGCCGGATCGGCCGTCGCCAGCGCCTGGGCGAAGGCGACATGGTGACCCGCCGCCGGCACGAGATCGTCCTGCCGCTCGAAATGATACCAGGCCCGCCGGATCAAAGCCTGGAGCGGCTCCACCGCCCGCGTGGCATAGGGGCTGCGGGCCGCAGCCGCCACCGCCGCATCCAGTTCCTTGTCGAGCCGCATATAGGCCGTCGCGTCGCCCTCCGTGGCAGCCTGCCGCATGGCTCGAGCCTTCTCGACGATGGCGATGCGCTCGCGCGGGCTGGCGCGGCGCGCGGCATCGCCCGCGATCAGCCGCTCCAGCACCTCGCGCGCATCGAGCGCCGCCATGATGTCGATGGCGTTGATGCCGGCAACGGCCACGCCCTTGCGCGGCAGAACCTCGACCAACCCCTGCTGGGCGAGCCGGATCAGGGCTTCGCGCACCGGCGTGCGCCCGACGCCGACCATGTCGATCAGCTGCGCCTCGGTCAGCACCGCGCCCGGCCGCAGCGACAGGGTCACGATCGCCTCCTCGAGGCGGCGATAGGCGGTCTCGGTCAGGCTGGGCGAGGCCGGAGACGGCTGCAGCAGCGTCTCCTCGGACCCCGATGCGTCGAAGGCGGGCTTGAGGCTCATCGCGCCGCTCCCCGCAGGCTGTCCCGGATTGACGCGTCACGAGCCATTGATATATCAACCCTGCCTATCGCGTTCGGACGCCAGGGTCGCAATCTGCAAGCGAAACGGGTTCCGGCGCAAGACGCATTCACCGGTTCTCCCGCCCGACAGGCAAGGCCCTCGACCCGGTGCGCCGGCTGTTGCAGAACAGACGGGCCGGCCGCCGACCCGGCCGGAGGCAGACGGCGCAGCGGAGAGTGGAATGGCCTTTACCTGCACGATCCCAGCCCGCCCCACCGTCCAGCAGGACGACGACACCCTGCGCATCACCCGCTGGGATTTCGAGCCCGGCGCCGTCACCGGCTGGCACAGCCATGGCTGGCCCTATTTCGTCGTGATGCTCGTCGCCGGCACGCTGCGGATCCATGACGGCACGAAGACGACCGACGTGCCCCTTGCCGAGGGCCAGGCCTATATGCGCCCGGCCGGCATCCAGCACGACGTCATGAACGGCTCCGACCACCCGATCGCCTTCGTCGAGATCGAAGTGAAGCGGCCGGCGGCTCTCGCGGAGTTGTCGCTGCCATGAAGGTCCGGCCATGAAGATCGCCATCGTCGGGGCCGGCATCGTCGGCTGCGCCATCGCGCATGCGCTGCTCGACGAGGGCCACGAGGTCCTGATCCTCGACAAGGAAGGGCCCGGCTTCGGGCCCTCGCGCGGCAACGCCGGCTGGATGGCCCATACCGACATCCTGCCGATCGCCAGCCCCAAGATCCTTCGGCAAGTGCCGAAATTCCTGCTCGACCCGCTGGGCCCGCTGGCAATCCGCCCGGCCTATTTCCCGAAACTTCTGCCCTGGCTGCTGCGCTTCGTGCTGGCGGCGCGGCCGGACGCCTATGAGCGCTCGATCCAGGGCATCGGCGCGCTGCAGCAGCGCGCCCTGCCCGCCTGGCTGGCGCGCGCAAAGCAGGCCGGCCTAGAAGGCCATATCCACCGCAAGGGCGGGCTCTATGCCTTCACCGACGCCGCCGCCTTCGAGGAGGCGCGCGGGATCGCCAGGCGCCAGGCCGAATTCGGCATCACCGTCGAGATGATCGGCCCCGAGGAACTGCGCCAGTTCGAGCCGGCGCTGAAAGACGCCTTCGTCGGCGCCGCCTTCCACCCCGACACCGCCCATATCAGCGATCCGCTGCAGCTCACGCTGGCGCTCTTCGAGGCGGCCATGGCGCGCGGCGCGACCTTCGAGAAAGCCGCCATCGCCAACATCTCGACCGGCGAGCGCCCGGCCCTGATCGGCGCCGACGGCTTCCAGCGCGTCGTCGACCGCGCGGTCGTCGCCGCGGGGGCCTGGTCGAAGCCGCTCGCGGCGGCCCTCGGCGACAAGGTCCCGCTCGACACCGAGCGCGGCTACAATGTCAGCTTCCCACGCGTGAGCGGGCTGACTTCGCGCCCAATCGGCTTCGAGGGCCACGGCTTTGTCATGACGCCGCTGGAGAGCGGCCTGCGCATCGGCGGCGCGGTCGAGTTCGGTGGGCTGGAAGCGGCTCCCAACCATGCCCGCACCCGAATTCTCTACGACAAGGCGAGCCAGTTCGTGGACGGGCTGCCGGCTTTCGACTCCGGCACGCTCTGGATGGGCTTCCGCCCCTCTTTGCCAGACTCGCTGCCGGTGATCGGCGCCGCGAGCCGCAACCCCCATGTCGTCTACGCCTTCGGCCACGGCCATTACGGCATGACGCAATCGACCGTCACCGCCGATCTTGTGGCGGCTCTGGTCGCAGGCCGTCCGCCGACGATCGACCTCGCGCTTTTCAGCCCTCAGCGCTTCTGAATCAAACCGCCAACCGACCAGGCCAAACCCATGAGCACCCACACTTTTTTCTGCGTCGACGGCCATACCTGCGGCAATCCGGTGCGCATGGTCGCGGGCGGCGCTCCGCCGCTCAAGGGCGCCAACATGGTCGAGAAGCGGGCTCATTTCCTCAGCGAGTATGACTGGATCCGCACCGGGCTGATGTTCGAGCCGCGCGGCCATGACGTGATGTCCGGCTCGATCCTCTATCCGCCGACGCGCGACGACGCCGACATCGCCTTTCTCTTCATCGAGACCTCGGGCTGCCTGCCGATGTGCGGCCACGGCACCATCGGCACGGTGACGATGGCGCTGGAGCGCGGGCTCGTCACCCCGCGCGAAGAGGGCGTGCTGCGCATCGACACGCCCGCCGGGCTGGTGACGGCGCGCTACACCCGCAATGGCGATTATGTCGACAATGTCCGCATCACCAACATCGCCTCCTATCTCCATGCCACGGGCCTGACCGCGGAAATCGAGGAACTCGGCGAGGTCACGGTCGACGTCGCCTATGGCGGCAATTTCTATGCGATCGTCGATCCCCAGGACGCCTTCCGGGACATTGCCGACATCAATCCCTCCGATATCCAGCGCTGGAGCCCGAAGCTGCGCGCCGCGCTGAACGCGAAATACGAGTTCATCCACCCCGAGAACCCGGCGATCAACGGACTCTCCCACATCCTCTGGACCGGCGAGCCGACCAAGCCGGAGGCCCATGCCCGCAACGCCGTGTTCTATGGCGACAAGGCGATCGACCGTTCGCCCTGCGGCACCGGCACCTCCTCGCGCATGGCGCAATGGGCGGCGCAGGGAAAGCTCCAGGTCGGCGACGACTTCGTCCATGAGAGCATCATCGGCACGATGTTCCGCGGCCGCGTCGAGGCCACCGCCCAGGTCGGCCCTTTCGAGGGCATCATCCCCTCGATCGAGGGCTGGGCCCGGATGACCGGCTACAACACCATCTTCATCGACGACCGCGACCCGCTCGCCCATGGTTTCCTTGTGACCGATCGGCCCTGAAGGCCGCAGAGCCCCGCTTCCGCAGCGGGGCGGGCGGCCGTCAGCCCCCGCCGCCGCCTGCCCCAAACACAATCATCTTGCGTGAAATCGGCGCGACACCGCAGCTTCCGCTGCACATTTCGAGGGCATTTCGCCGCAGATTGCTTTTGACAGTTTTATGGCCGGGCGCGATTGTCCAAACTGCAAGGCGTTGGTAGCTCTGCATGGTGATCGCATCCCGCATGCGTCGGCGTCATGCCGGCCCACGAGAACGGGAGCGGGTTCAAGGGGTCTGCGTCGTCCATGGAAGTGTTCCTGCAGCAGCTCATCAACGGGCTGACCCTGGGGTCGATCTACGGCCTCATCGCCATCGGCTACACGATGGTCTTCGGCATCATCGGCATGGTGAACTTCGCCCATGGCGACATCTTCATGCTCTCGGCCTTCATCGCCCTGATCTTCTTCATGCTGATCGCCTCCTGGTTCGGGGCGGGCCTGATCGTGGTCGCGCTGATCCTGGTGCTGGTGTTGGCGATGTTCTTCACCTCGCTATGGAACTGGACGATCGAGCGCGTGGCCTACCGGCCTCTGCGCGGCTCCTTCCGCCTCGCTCCGCTGATCTCGGCGATCGGCATGTCGATCTTCCTGATGAACTTCGTTCAGGTCGTGCAGGGGCCGCGCAACAAGTCGACGCCGCCCATGCTCAACAAATCGATCACCCTGATCGAGAGCGCGACCTATTCGGTCCAGATCTCCTACAAGCAGATCGTCATCATCGTGACGACCGCGATCCTGCTCGCCGCCTTCTGGTACGTCGTGCAGAAGACCCCGCTCGGCCGCGCCCAGCGCGCCTGCGAGCAGGACCGCAAGATGGCCGCCCTGCTCGGCATCGACGTCGACCGCACCATCTCGATCACCTTCGTGATGGGCGCCGCCCTCGCCGCCGTGGCGGGCGTCATGTATCTCGTGCTCTATGGCGTGGTCAGCTTCCATGACGGCTTCGTGCCGGGCGTGAAGGCCTTTACCGCCGCCGTACTGGGAGGCATCGGCTCGCTGCCCGGGGCGGTCATCGGCGGGCTGCTGATCGGACTGATCGAGGTGATGTGGTCGGCCTATTTCACCATCGACTACAAGGACGTCGCCGCCTTCTGCATCCTCGCCATCGTCCTGGTCTTCATGCCGTCGGGCATCCTCGGCCGCCCCGAAGTCGAGAAGGTCTGAGCCCATGGCCGCACCCGTTCCCGCCGCGACGACCGAGGCCGCCCCCCGGCACGACTATGCCGCCGCCTTGAAGGAGGCCGGCTTCGCCGCGCTGATCACCTTCGGCCTCTGCATCCCCATCATCGCCTGGGGCACGCGCCAGAACATGGACAATGTCTTGGTTCTGGACCCGCGCTGGGATGCGGTCGCCTGGGCGGTCGCCATCGTGTTCGTCGGCCGCTTCGTCGTGGCGCTGCGCCAGCAGACCAAGGCGAGCCGGCAGTCGCTGGTGCGCTTCCTGCCGCATGGCACCTTCGCCTTCTTCCAGCGCCATTCGCGGAAGTTCTCGCTCTTCGGGCTCGGCTTCCTCGTCACCTTCCCGATCATCGCGATCAATCTCGCGGGCTGGGGCGGCGCGCTGAAATGGATCGACAATTTCGGCATCCAGATCCTGATCTACGTCATGCTCGGCTGGGGGCTGAACATCGTTGTCGGCCTCGCCGGCCTGCTCGATCTCGGCTACGTCGCCTTCTATGCCGTCGGCGCCTATTCCTACGCGCTGCTGGCAAAGAATTTCGGCCTGTCCTTCTGGATCCTGCTGCCGCTCTCGGGCATCCTCGCTGCCTTCTGGGGCATGCTGCTCGGCTTCCCGGTCCTGCGCCTGCGCGGCGACTATCTGGCGATCGTGACGCTCGCCTTCGGCGAGATCATCCGCCTCGTCCTGATCAACTGGGTCGATTTCTCCGGCGGCTATGCCGGCATTTCCGGCATCCCGCGCCCGACCTTCTTCGGCATTCCCTTCAACGCCAGCGACACCGGGTTTGCGGCGGTGTTCGGACTCGAATTCTCACCGCTTTACCGCACGATCTTCCTCTACTATCTGATCCTGGCGCTGGCCCTGCTCACCGCCGTGGTGACGCTGCGCCTGCGCCGCCTGCCGGTCGGGCGCGCCTGGGAGGCGCTGCGCGAGGACGAGATCGCCTGTCGCTCGCTCGGCATCAACACCACCTCGACCAAGCTCACCGCCTTCTCCATCGGCGCCATGTTCGGCGGCTTCGCCGGCGCCTTCTTCTCGGCGCGCCAGGGCTTCATCTCGCCGGAATCCTTCGTCTTCATGGAATCGGCCGTGATCCTGGCGATCGTCGTGCTCGGCGGCATGGGCTCGCTCTGGGGCTGCGCCATCGCCGCGATCGTGATGATCGGCGGCACGGAGCTGCTGCGCGAACTGGACTGGCTGAAGGCCGTCTTCGGCAATGATTTCGACCCGACCAAATACCGCATGCTGATCTTCGGCCTCGCGATGGTCGTGATCATGATCTGGAAGCCGCGCGGCCTGATCTCGACGCGCGAGCCGACGGCCTTCCTCAAGGAGAAGAAGTCCATCTCCTCCGATATGGTCCAGGAGGGGCACGGCTGATGGCGATCGCTTCCGCACCAAGCGCGGCCCAGGGCCGCCCCCTGCTCCAGGTCGAGCACGTTACCATGCGCTTCGGCGGCCTCACCGCCGTCAACGACCTCTCCTTCGAGGCGCGCAAGGGCGACATCACGGCGCTGATCGGCCCCAACGGCGCCGGCAAGACCACGGTCTTCAACTGCATCACCGGCTTCTACAAGCCGACCGAGGGCATGATCACCCTGAACCAGGACTCCGGCGCGAGCTTCCTTCTGGAGCGCATGCCGGACTTCCAGATCTCGTGGAAGGCCAAGGTCGCCCGCACCTTCCAGAACATCCGGCTCTTCGGCGGCATGACCGTGCTGGAGAACCTGCTGGTCGCGCAGCACAACCCGCTGATGGTCGCCTCGGGCTACACCTTTCTCGGCGTGCTCGGCATCGGCGGCTACAAGGCGCGCGAGAACGAGGCGATCGAAAAGGCCAAGTTCTGGCTCGAGAAGATCAATCTGATCGACCGCGCCGACGACCCCGCCGCCGACCTGCCCTATGGCGACCAGCGCCGCCTCGAGATCGCGCGCGCCATGTGCACCGACCCCGTCCTGCTCTGCCTCGACGAACCGGCCGCCGGCCTCAATCCGCGAGAGAGCCATGACCTCAACACGCTGCTGCTCTCGATCCGGCAGGATCTCGGCACGGCGCTGCTGCTGATCGAGCACGACATGTCGGTGGTGATGGAGATCTCGGACCATGTCGTGGTGCTCGATTACGGCACCAAGATCGCGGACGGCACCCCGGCGGAGGTCCAGGCCGATCCGAAGGTGATCGCGGCCTATCTCGGCGTCGATGACGACGAGGTCGAGGCCGCCGAAGCGGAGGTCGGCATCGCGTGACCGAAACCCTCGTGCAGAACCCCACCGCTCCGCAGGCGGCCGAGCCACCGCAGGGGCAGCCGCTGCTCAGCGTGCGCGGCGTCAAGACCTATTACGGCAAGATCATCGCCCTCAAGGGCGTCGACATGGACGTCCGCCAGGGCGAGATCGTCACGCTGATCGGCGCCAACGGCGCCGGCAAGTCGACGCTGATGATGACGATCTTCGGCAATCCGCAGGCCCGCGAGGGCACGATCACCTATGAGGGCCGCGACATCACGAAGATGCCGAGCCATCTGATCGCGCGGCTGGGGATCGCTCAGTCGCCGGAAGGCCGCCGCATCTTCCCACGCATGACCGTCTTCGAGAACCTGCAGATGGGGGCGGCGCTGCGCGACCTCTCCCATTTCGACGAGGATCTTGAGAGAATCTGCACTCTCTTCCCGCGCATCCGCGAGCGCCTGCAGCAGCGCGGCGGCACGCTCTCCGGCGGCGAGCAGCAGATGGTCGCGATTGCGCGCGCCCTGATGGCCCGCCCCAAGCTGCTGCTGCTGGACGAGCCCTCGCTCGGCCTCGCCCCGCTGATCGTCAAGCAGATCTTCGAAGCGATCCGCGAGCTCAACCGCACCCAGGGGCTCACCGTCTTCCTGGTCGAACAGAACGCCTTCCATGCGCTCAAGCTCGCCCATCGCGGCTATGTCATGGTCAACGGCGTCGTCACCATGAGCGGCACCGGCCAGGAGCTTCTGGCCAATCCGCAGGTGCGCGCCGCCTATCTCGAAGGCGGGAGGCACTGACATGCAGGGCATCCTCTACGAAGAACCGACGATCTGGCTCTTCCTGCTGGTCACGGTGGTGATGGGCGGCTGGCTGGCCTGGATGACGGGGCGCGCCATGGCGCTGACCTGGAAGCCGACCTATCAGCTCGTGCTCTACGCCCTCGTCCTCGGGCTGGTCGTCCGCTTCATCCACTTCGCCCTGTTCGAGGCGACGCTGCTGACGCTGCACTACTACGTCGTTGACACGATCATCCTCATGGGCTTCGCCTTCGCCGGCTGGCGCTACCACCGCGCGAGGCAGATGACGACGCAGTATCGCTGGCTCTTCGAGCGCACCGGCCCATTTGGCTGGAAGCCCCGGCCCGGCGTTGAAATCAAAGACGAATTAGCCTGAGAAGGCGGCGAGCTTGACGCGTGACAGACCCTGGAAAACGCGCAACACTGCGTGCCACGGTGACATCCGCGCCGAGACGGGCGAGCAATGACCGCCCGTTCATGACGACAATGCAGGGGAGTCTCATCTCATGAAGAAACTGCTGTTGAGCAGCATCGCGCTCGGCGCGGTCCTCGCTTTCTCCGGCGTGGCCAACGCCCAGATCAAGCTCGGCGTCGCCGGTCCGATCACCGGCCCGAACGCCGCCTTCGGCGCGCAGCTGAAGAACGGGACGGAGCAGGCCGTCGAGGACATCAACGCCGCCGGCGGCGTCCTCGGCCAGAAGATCACCGTGACGGTCGGCGACGACGTTTCCGATCCGAAGCAGGGCGTCTCGGTCGCCAACAAGTTCGTCGGTGACGGCGTCAAATGGGTGGTCGGCCACTTCAACTCCGGCGTCACCATGCCGGCCTCGGAAGTCTATGCCGAGAACGGCATCCTGATGATCTCGCCTTCGGCCACCAACCCGAAGATCACCGAGCGCGGTCTCTGGAACGTCTTCCGCACCTGCGGCCGTGACGACCAGCAGGGCGAGGTCGCGGCGGCCTACATCGCCAAGAACTTCAAGGACAAGAAGATCGCGGTCATCCACGACAAGACCACCTATGGCCAGGGCCTGGCCGACGAGACCCGCAAGGGCCTGACCAAGGCCGGCATCAAGGACGTGCTCTATGAGGGCGTGAACGCCGGCGAGAAGGATTTCTCGGCGCTCATCTCGAAGATCAAGTCCGTCGGCGCCGACTTCGTCTACTGGGGCGGCCTGCACACCGAGGGTGGCCTGATCGTGCGCCAGATGCGCGACCAGGGCGTCAAGGCCGTGCTGATCTCCGGCGACGGCATCACCACCGACGAGTTCGCCACGATCGGCGGCCCCGGCGTCGAGGGCACGCTGATGACCTTCCCGCCGGATCCGCAGAAGCGCCCGGAGGCCGCCGCGGTCATCAAGAAGTTCGAGGCCAAGAACTTCAAGCCCGAGGCCTACACGCTCTATAGCTACGCCGCCGTCCAGATCATGGCCGAGGGTGCCAAGCGCGCGAACTCGACCGATCCCAAGAAGATCTCCGAGGCGCTGCGCGGCGGCCAGGCGGTCAAGACCGTCATCGGCGACATCGCCTTCGACAAGAAGGGCGACATCACCCGGCCCGACTACACCATGTACACCTGGAAGAAGGGCGCCGACGGCAAGATCACCTATGTCGAGAATTGATCTCGACCACTGATCGCCTCAGCGCGTGAAACGAGACCGCCCCGGTGAAAGCCGGGGCGGTTTTGGTTTGGGGCAACCTTGAGCGCGATCTCTCCCTGATCCGCGAGGTCATTCCGGGCGCAGCGAAGCGAAGACCCGGGATCCCTTCCGGAACGGTTCAGGCATGGATCCCGGATCGGCGCGGCGTTCCCGCCTGTCCGGGATGACCCAGCTGGTCGATCAGCCTTGAATCGATCTCTGCGGAACCGCCGTCAAGCTCCTGAGAAAGCCCGCGAAACGCAGCAGGCCATCGGGCCAGGGGCCATGGCCGGATTCGGTGTTGAGGTGCCCGCTCTCGCCGGCGTCGACGAATTCGGAACCCCAGGCCTCGGCCAGTTCCTTCGCCTCATCCGGCGTGCAGTAGGGATCGTTGCTGCTGGCGATCAGCACGCTGCGGAAAGGCAGCGTCTCGCGCCGGTGGGCGGCGAAAGCCGGCGTCATGCCAGGCAAATCGCGCTTGGCCCGCTCGGCCGCGGGCGCCACCAGAAAGGCTCCCGCCACCTCGCCGGGGTGGAGATGCTCGGCGGCATGCGCAATCGCGCTGACGCCGCAGGAATGCCCGACCAGCACGACCGGCCGCGTCGCCGCCCGCACCGCCGCGACGATGCGCTCCGCCCAGAGCCGCGACGGCACATGCCAGTCCTCCTGCTCGACCACCCGCGCGGTCGAGAGCTTGGCGACCCAGCGGCTCTGCCAATGATCGGGCCCCGAGCCGGACCAGCCGGGAACGATGAGAATGTCGGTGTCGGAGGTTTTCATGCGTTCAGACGGCCCGGCCCGTCTCCGGCTCGGGGCGCTTCGCTGAAACCGGCTCGGGGGTCCGCTCCGGTACGAAGGTCGCGACGACTTTGCCGCGTCGCGACACGGAGATCGTCTCGCCGCGCTCCACCCGGTCGAGCAATTCGCTCCAGCGCCTGCGCGCCTCGGTCACGGTCATCTGCATGCCACAACTGTAATGGCCGCCCGCTCGGGACTCAATCACCCCTCCCCGAACACCCGGGCGAAGATCGTGTCGACATGCTTGAAGTGGTAGCCCTCGTCGAACATCGCCTCGAGCTCGGCGTCCGAGAGCCGTGCGGTGACGTCGGCATCGGCCTTGAGGTTGGTGAGGAAGTCCTCGCCATGCTCCCAGGTCCGCATCGCGTTTCGCTGGACCATCGCATAGCTGTCCTCGCGGCTCGCGCCGGCCTGCGTCAGGGCGAGCAGCACGCGCTGCGAGTTGTGCAGGCCGCCGAGCCTGTCGAGATTGCGGCGCATGTTGGCGGGGTAGATCAGCAGCTTGTCGACGACGCCCGTCAGCCGCGCCAGGGCGAAATCGAGCGTCACGGTGGCGTCGGGGCCGATCATGCGCTCGACGCTCGAATGCGAGATGTCGCGCTCATGCCAGAGCGCGACGTTCTCCAGCGCCGGCACGACCATGCCGCGCACGAGGCGGGCCAAACCCGTCAGGTTCTCGGTCAGCACCGGGTTGCGCTTGTGCGGCATCGCCGAGGAGCCCTTCTGGCCCGGCGAGAAAAACTCCTCGGCCTCATAGACTTCGGTGCGCTGGAGATGGCGGATTTCGGTCGCCAGCCGCTCGATCGAGGAGGCGACGACGCCCAGCGTGGCGAAATACATCGCATGCCGGTCGCGCGGGATCACCTGCGTCGAGACCGGCTCGACGGAGAGCCCCATCTTCTCGGCGACATAGGCTTCCACGCTCGGGTCGATATTGGCAAACGTGCCGACGGCGCCCGAGATCGCGCAGGTCGCGATTTCGGCGCGGGCCGCAACAAGACGCGCGCGGCACCTGTCGAACTCGGCATAAGCCTGGGCGAGCTTGAGCCCGAAGGTCACCGGCTCGGCATGGATGCCGTGCGAGCGGCCGATCGTCGGGGTGAATTTGTGCTCGAAGGCGCGGCGCCTGATGGCGGCCAGGAGCGCGTCGACATCGGCGATGAGAATATCGGTGGCGCGCGCCAGCTGCACCGAGAGCGTCGTGTCGAGGATGTCCGACGACGTCATGCCTTGGTGGACGAAGCGCGCCTCGGGGCCGACGATCTCGGCCAGATGGGTCAGGAAGGCGATGACGTCGTGCTTGGTGACGCGCTCGATCTCATCGATCCGGGCGACGTCGAAGGTGGCATCCTTCGCCTTGGCCCAGATCGTCGCGGCGGCCTCCTTTGGCACCACGCCGAGCTCGGCCAGCTTGTCGGTGGCATGCGCCTCGATCTCGAACCAGATCCGGAACCGCGTCTGCGGCTCCCAGATGGCGACCATCTCGGGGCGGGAATAGCGCGGGATCATGCTCGACCTTCCATTACATCCTCGACGTCATCCCGGGCGGAGCGAAGCGCAGACCCGGGATCCATGCCGGAACCGTTCCGGAATGGATCCCGGGTCTCCCTGCGGTCGCCCGGGATGACTCGAACCTTTGACGTCTCAAACCCAATCGCCCCGCGCGGCTTCGGCCGCCTTGCGGATCGCGGCGATATTGCCGGCATAGGCGGAAGGCCCGCCCTTGAACACGGCCGAGCCCGCGACGATGACGTCGGCGCCGGCCTTGGCCGCCAGGGGCGCGGTCTCGACCGTCGCCCCGCCGTCGATCTCCAGCGAAATCGGCCGCTCGCCGATCAGCGCCCTCACCTGCGCGATCTTCGGCAGCACGGAATGAATGAAGCTCTGCCCGCCGAAACCCGGATTGACGGTCATCAGCAGGATCAGGTCGAGATCGTCCAGCAGCGGCTCGACCATGGCCGCCGGCGTACCGGGATTGAGGACGATGCCGGCCTGCTTGCCCTGCGCCTTGATCGCCTGCAGCGTCCGGTGCGGATGCGGGCCAGCCTCGACATGGAAGGAGATCAGGTCGGCGCCGGCCTTGGCGAAGGCTTCGACATAGGGGTCGACCGGCGCGATCATCAGATGCACGTCGAAGAACTTGGTCGTGTGCGGGCGGATCGCCTTCAGCACATCCGGCCCGAAGGTGATGTTGGGCACGAAATGCCCGTCCATCACGTCGCAATGGATCCAGTCGGCGCCGGCGGCATCGATCGCGCGCACCTCCTCGCCCAGCTTCGAGAAGTCGGCCGAGAGGATCGAGGGGGCGATGCGGATGGGGGCGCTCATGCCGCGCGGTTTAAAGCATGGGCCCGGCGAAGGGAATTGCGGATTCGCAGCCCCGCCCCCGCAACCGGGGGGACGTGTTCAGCGCATCGCGACCGGCACGGAGAGCCGCCGATCCGCTTCCGCGATCTCGGAGGCGGCCAGCGCGAAGGCCGGCCGCTCGCCCAGCCGCGAAAACCAGCCCGACAGGCCAGGATGGCCGGCGAAGGACGGCCCGCCCAGCCGCCGCCCGAAGAGCAGGCCCATGAACAGGGTGATGTCGGCGGCGCAGAGCACTGGCCCGAAAAATGCCCGCCCCGCCAGCCGCTCCTCCAGCCGGGCGTGATGGCCGGCGAGCGTCTCCTCCGCGATCAGCGCATCCGCCTCCTGCGCCGCCCGCCGCGCCGGGTCGGCGGGCCGCGGCCCGGTGCGGTGCATCAGCGGCTTCAGCGCCTGCAGCAGGATCTCGTCGGCGAAGAGCTCGTCGAGCCGGCACTGGGCCCGCTCGGCCGGGCTGCCCGGATAGAGCGGGATCTCGGGATAGGCCTCGTCGAGATATTCGATGATCACCGTCGAGTCGTAGAGCACGAGCCCGGCATCGCTGAGCACTGGCACCTGGCCCTTGGGATTGAGCGCCAGCACCTCGGGATGCTTCGGGTCGTAGCCGGTCGTCTGGTTGAAGGGGACCATCACCCGCTCGAAGCGCAGCCCCTTCTCGCGCAGCGCAATCTCGACCTTCCACGAGAACAGGCTGAGCGGGCCGCTATAGAGGGTGATCATGGGGCAACTCCGATGCAACGGAGCGACCTTCGCAGGACCGGACGTCAGGCGCCGTCAGCAGCCGCCTCGTCGCGGCGGATGCGGGCCGCGAAGCTACTGAGGATCCACGGCATCAGATAGATCGGGAACTGCGCCAGCGCGAAGAAGAGGAAGGTCGAGGGCGGCACGCCGGCCCCCAGCGCGGCGACGATCATGCCCATGTTGCGCTGGCCCGCGCCATATCCGACCATGAAGCGCTCCGAGCGGCGCAGGAAGCGCAGCGCGCCGTAGCTGAGGACGAGCCCCACAATCGAGACGGCGAAGGCACAGGCGAGGAAGCCGCCGACACGGAACGGGTTGTCGAAAGCGGCGTTCGTGACGCCGTCCATCGCGGCGATCGCGAAGACGAAATACATCAGCACCCCGAAACCATCGAGATTGGCCTTCATCGCCTTGATGCGCGCCATGCCGAGCGCCCAGCGCAGAAACGAGGCCGCCGCCATGCCGCCGCCGACGAAGAGCAGCAGCCGCAGCGTCAGCACCCAGCGGTCGAGCGGCACAGCGGCGCCCGCCAGCACTTCCACCAGCATCGGCGCGACGATCGGGCTCGCCACGGTGGTGATGATGACGCCGGCAATGATCAGCGACGGCTCGAAACCGTAGAGGATCGCCACCGCGGGCGAGGACATGATCGGCGGCGCCGCGGCCAGGATCGCCAGCCCGAGCAGCAGGCCGGGGTCGATGGCGTCCCGCCCGACGAGCAGGAAGGCCCCGCCGATCAGCACGACGGGTGCCGCCACCATCCACAGGCAGGTCAGGATCAGCCGCCCCGGGCTGCGCAGCAGGCCCGCGATGATCCGCAGATCCGCGCGCATGAACACGATGGTGGTGAAGCAGAAGATCGTCACCGGCAGCAGCGGCCGCGCGGCCGCCGAAAACTGCGGCAACGCCAGCCCCAGAAAGATCGACAGCGCGAACCCTTGCGTGCCGTAGCGCCCGAGCCAGGCGAGTCCGGAAGCCAGTGAAGCGGCGATGCGCATGAGCATGGAGACGGGGAGACTCGGACGGCCGGACGAAGCGCGACACTGACCGATCGACAGCCGTCCGTCACCCGCCACCGCGGCAGCCCCCCTCTGCGTGCGCAGGAAATTGCGCCAGAAAGGCCGTTTGCCGGCTTGTACGGACGCAGTGGATGCCGCTGGCGCAAATCTTGCGAAACTTCAGGCGCAACCACGCAAAATCCGGTCGTGCCGCTGACAAGCCGCGCCGAACGGCTATTTTTGTGCGGGTTTCGCGGTGAGGAGCGGGTGATGGCGACGGATACGATCGTTCTCGGGGCAGGCATCGTCGGGATTTCCGTGGCGCTGCACCTGCAGAAAGCGGGCCGCTCGGTCCTGCTCGTCGACAAGCGCGCGCCGGGCGAGGAAACCAGCTACGGCAATGCCGGCCTGATCCAGCGCGAGGGCGTCTACCCTTACGGCTTCCCGCATGATTTCGGCGCGCTGATCCGCTATGCGATGAACAACACCATCGACGCGCATTACCACTGGAGCGCGATCCCCAAGCTCGCGCCCTTCCTCTGGTCCTACTGGATGCATTCGCGCGCCTCCCAGCACGAGGCGATCGCGCACAAATACGCCACCCTGATCGAGCATTGCGTCAGCGAGCATGATGCGCTCGCGCAGGAGGCCGGTGCGACCGGGCTTTTGCGCCGGAAGGGCTGGATGAAGGTGTTCCGCACCACCGCCCAGCAGGACGAGCGCCTGGCCGAGGCCGCGCGCTGGAACCGGGATTTCGGCCTCAACTACAAGGCCCTCGACAAGGAGACGCTGAAGGCCGAGGAGCCGCATCTCGACCATGACAGCCTCGTCGGCGGCCTGCACTGGACGGATCCGGTCACGGTGATCGACCCGCTCGGCCTCTCCAAGGCCTATGTCGCGCGCTTCGAGGAACTTGGCGGCAGGCTCGCGCTCGGCGATGCCGGCACGCTCGCGCAGGACGGCGCGGAGTGGAGAGTCACACTCGCCGACGGCACTACGGCCAAAGCCCGCGACGTCGTCGTCGCGCTCGGCCCCTGGGCCGACGTGCTCTCCCGCAGGCTCGGCTACAACCTGCCGCTGGCGGTCAAGCGCGGCTACCACATGCATTACAAGGCGCAGGGTAATGCGGTGCTGAACCACCCGGTGCTCGATACCGAGCGCGGCTATTTCCTCGCGCCGATGCAGCAGGGCATCCGCCTGACCACCGGTGCCGAATTCGCCGATCGCGACGCGCCCAAGACGCCGGTTCAGCTCGAGCGCGCCGAGCCGATCGCGCGCGCCCTCTTCCCGCTCGGCGAGCGGATCGATCCCGAGCCCTGGCTCGGCCGCCGCCCCTGCACGCCCGACATGATGCCGATCATCGGCCCGGCGCTGAAGCACAAGGGCCTGTGGTTCTCCTTCGGCCACGCGCATCACGGGCTGACGCTGGCCGCCGTCACCGGCCGCATGATCGCGGAGATGGTCACGGGCCAGAAGGTCTTCGTCGATCCGACGCCGTTTGCCCCGGCTCGCTTCGCCTGAGGCCCGGCCTCAGCTGACGAGCGGCAGCGGCTCGATCAGCACCTCCGCCAGCCCGCGGCCCGCCAGCGCGATCCGCAGCGGGCCGGTGATGCCCACGCCCGCGGTGAAGACGGCGATCGCCTCGTGCCCGCCGGCCCGCTCGGCGGCGACCTCGGGCCCGAGCAGCTGCAGGACCCGCCGCGCGATCGCCGGCGCGGGGTCGAGCCACTCCACCGGCCAGGGCGCGACGCGCCGCATCGGCTCCAGCAGCAGCGGGTAATGTGTGCAGGAGAGCGTCACCACATCGGTGCGGCGCCCCTCCCGCTCGACGAAACAGGGCGCGATCTCGGCGGCGACGGCGTCATCCTCCACCCGCTCGCCCCTCAACGCGGCTTCGGCCAGCGCGGCGAGCCCGGTCGCGCCGACCAGCGTCACGTCGCAGCCGCCGGCATAGGTCGAGACCAGCCCGCGCGTGTAGTCGCGTGCCACCGTGCCCGGCGTCGCCAACACCGAGATGAGGCCCGAGCGTGTGGCGGCAGCCGCCGGCTTGATCGCCGGCACGGTGCCGACGAAGGGAATGGCGAAACGCGCCCGCAGCGCCGGCAGCACCAGCGTCGAAGCGGTGTTGCAGGCGATCACCACGAGGTCGGGACGATGGCGCGCGACCAGCCGCTCCATCACCGCCAGCACGCGGGCGACCAGCGCCCCCTCCTCCAGCCGGCCATAGGGGAAGCCGGCATCGTCGGCGGCATAGACGATATCGGCGCCGCGGCAGGCTTCCGTCACGCGCGCCAGCACGGTCAGCCCGCCAAGCCCTGAATCGAAGACGAGGATGGTGGGCACCGGCCGCGCCAGCACGGCGGGACGATGCGTGGTTCCGGCCAGGAGATCGACCTGCATGCGCGAGCGGCCCGGGAGCGTGACGAAGGCGGCGATTCCGCCAGAGCCCGGTTAAGGGACCGTCAAGAAACCGCAAAGGCGCTGCGGTGAATTTAGTTGACTGAGTCCATAATCCTGAATGTGATGGAAGGCGGAGGGGCCGCCATGTCCGATCTCGCCTATGCCGTCTCGGCGCTGCGCCGCTTCAACCGCTTCCATACGCGCTTCGTGGGCGCGTTGGGTGGCAGCCTGCTGGGCTCGGGTTTCACCCTGACCGAAGCCCGCCTTCTCTATGAACTCGCCACGCGCGACGGCTGGCGCGCCAGCGATCTGGCGAAGGCGCTCGGGCTCGACCCCGCCTATCTCTCGCGCATCCTCAAACGTTTCGCCGCGGAAGGCTGGCTGCTGCGAGAGCGCTCGACCGCCGATGGCCGCGCCCTCGCATTGCGCCTGAGCGAGGCCGGACACGCCGTCTTCCGCCCGCTCGACGAGGCTTCGCAGGCGGAGGCCGCCGATCGGCTGCGCGCGCTCGACGAGCCGGGACGCGCCCGACTCGTCGCGGCGCTGACCGAAGCCGAGACGCTGCTTTCGGGAGCCTTCGCAGCGCAGGGCCCGACGCCCGTCATCCGCCCTCACCGCCCCGGAGATGTCGGCTGGGTGATCGCGGCCCATGGCCGGATCTATGCCGAGGATTATGGCTGGGACATCGCATTCGAGGCCTTCGTCGCCGAGATCGCGGCCGGCTTCCTGCGCGAATTCCGCCCCGGCCTGGAACAGGGACTAATCGCCGAGCGTGACGGGCAGATCCTCGGCTCGGCCTTCGTGGTGCGCGAGAGCGACGAGACCGCGAAGCTGCGCATGGTCATCGTCGACCGGCCGGGGCGCGGGCTCGGCCTCGGCAAGGCACTGGTGCGCGAGGCGATCCGCTTCGCGCGGACGGCCGGCTACCGGCGCATGCAGCTCTGGACCAACGACATCCTGCATGCGGCCCGCGCGATCTACATCGCCGAGGGATTCAAGCTGATCGCCGAAGAGAAACACCACTCCTTCGGCCAGGACCTCGTCGGCCAGAATTGGGAGCTGGTGCTGTAGCGGCGCCTCAGGCCTTGATCCGCGCCACGGCCGCTGCCGCTGCGCGCCCAGCCAGCGTCGCCCCGCCGACGGTCATGGCGCCGCCGCCGGCGGTGGCCTCGCCGGCGATGAAGAGGCGCCCGCCGATCGGCTCGGCCAACTGCTCACGCGCCGCCTCCCGGCCCGGCAGACAGACCGAATAGGAGCCGCGCGAGAACGGGTCGGTCCACCAGGCCGGGAAGGAGATGCCGGTCACAGCCTTGCGGATGTCGGAACCGATCATCGCCGACAGCAGCGTCGTCAGATGGTCGCGCGCGGCGCCCGGCCCCGCCAGCGACAACTCACGCGCGTGATCGCCGCCGCAGAAGGCGACGATCAGGTCCTTGTCGTCCGGGAACAGGTCGAAATTCATCAGCCGCTTCGGCGAGCCGGCCTCCAGGAAGCTGGTGCCCGGCGAAATGCCGAAGCGATTGCCCTCGACCTTCAGCGCGATCTTGGTCAGCGCCCCCATGCCGATCCCGTCGAGGGCATCGCGGGTGCGGGCCGGTAGCGCGGGCGTAAAGCGGATCGCACCGGCCTTGAGCACGCCGACCGGCACCGTGACGATGCAGGCCTGCGCCCGCAGCATGCCCGACGGCGTCGTCACGCTCACGCCCGGCCCGTCCCAGCGGATCTCGCTGACAGGCTGGTTGAGCCGGATGTCGAGCCCGGCCCCGTGCCGCGCAACCAGGTTGCCATAGCCCGATGGAACGAGGAGATCCTCGCCCGCCCACAGCCGTTGATAGTCGCGCGCCGAAATTCGCTCCGACTCCTCGCCGATCGAGAGCAAGAGCCCGGACGAGGCGATCGGCGCCAGATCCGGACCGAGATCGCCCAGCAGATCGCGGATCGAGAGATCGCGCTTCGTCAGATCGACCGTTTCCAGCCGCCGGTCGATCTGCCCGAAGGCGCCGCGGCGCCGCTGCCGGTCGGCATCGGCCATCGGTTGACCGCCCGCGAAGACGCGAAATCCGCCGCCCCAGGTTTCGTCGGAGGTCGCGACGCCGAGATCGCGCGCGATCTGGACCCAGGGGTTGCGCTCGGCCCAGTGGATGAACATCGCGCCGGCGTCATAGGCCGGCCCCAGCGAAGCATCGGTAAAGGCCCGTCCGCCGACCCGGCTCCGCGCCTCCAGCACGATGGCCTTGCGGCCCGCGGCCTTGAGGTCATGAGCGGCGGCGATACCGGCCGCGCCGGCGCCGATGACGATCACATCGGCCTCGGCGGCATGGCCCTGGCCCGGCGACAACGTCAGCGCGGCCGCCATCGCGGCAGATCCTGTCAACATGGTGCGGCGGTCGAGCATGGCGGAGGAGCGTCCGGTTCAGACGCTCATGTTGGGACCCTGCCCTTGCGTTGCAACAGGAACATGTCCGCCCCGGTGGCACAGCCGTTCACGAGATCGGGAGGGCATGAGCATCACACTGCGCGATCCGGGGCCTTTCTTTAGAACAATGTAAAAAGAAGATTTCATTGGAGCGATTTCACGACTGTGTCTTGGTCGCATCGGATTATGTGCTTTCGATGGCAGATGATTGACAGTCTTCGACTCGGACAATATCCGAAGACAGCCTTATCGAGCGTATAAGGCCTTGTTTATATTCATTTTAAACGTAACGCGCGCGACGGCTCCGGCCGCCTGCGTCGGCAAGGGTGGGTCAAAGGCGATGGAGATCTCTTCAGTCAGGTTGCGCGAGGGTGTCGCGCTGGGAACGCTTGCGGCGCTGCTGCTGGCGACGCCGGTTCTCGCGCAACAGCAAAACCGCGGCCGCACAACGGCGCCCGCTTCTGCCGCCGAGGCGCCCGTCCTGCTCGACCAGATCACCGTCGAAGGTGCCGCGCCGGGCCAGGCGCTCGTCGCCGGTCCGACCACGACGCGCACGACACGCGAGCAGCTCGACCGCCAGCAGGTCCAGAGCCTGAGCGACCTCTCGACCCGCGTCGAGGCCGGCATCACCTTCAACCGCCAGAACAACAGCCTCAACATTCGCGGTCTCGACGGTGCGCGCGTGCTGACGACGGTGGACGGCATCCGCCAGCCCTTCCTGATCGACACGCGGATCAACCGCAGCGGCGGCACGGCCTTCGACTTCGACTCGCTCTCGACGTTGGACCTGCTGCGCGGCCCCAGCGGCGGCAGCACGATCGGCGCCGGCTCGCTCGGCGGCGTGCTGGCGGTGCGCACGCTCGATCCGGAGGACCTCATCCGCAACGGCCGCAGCTATGGCGCCCTTGCCAAGACCGGCTTCGACAGCGCCGACCAGGCCGTCTTCGGCAGCGCCGCCGCCGCGGCGCGCTTCAACAACACCTGGGCCTTGATCCAGGGCGGCTTCCGCAACGGCCACGAGACCGACAGCGGCGGCACGGTCAAGACGATCGGCGCCGCCCGCACCGCGCCGAACCCGCGCGACTTCGACCAGTACAGTTTCCTCGCCAAGATCTATCAGTACTCCAACGACCAGGCGCATCGCTTCGGCCTGACCGCCGAGACCTTCAAGCGCTCGGACCGGATCGACAACCGCGACAACTCGGTCTCGCTCACCGGCAACTACCGGCCCGGCGCCTATCGCACCGGCGAGGACGTCCAGCGCGACCGCGTCTCGCTGAGCTACGACTACAAGATGCCGGGCTCCTTCTTCGACGAGGCCCATGCCGTCGCCTATTGGCAGCGGCTGAAGCGCAACGACCTGACCAACGCCTATCGCTACACCAGCATCGTCGGGCTCTATGCCCGGGACAACGAGAACGAAGAGACCGCCTACGGCTTCAACGGCCACGTCATCAAGAACTTCAACACCGGGATGCTGACGCACAAGGTCATCGCCGGCACCGAGCTGCGCATGTCGAGCCTGGAGCAGTACAGCGCCGGCTCCGACGCCTGCCCCACCCGTCCGGCGACCGGCATCTACACGGGCGCCTTCACGACCTGCAACAACATCCCCACCAACCAGTCCGAGCAGCCCAAGGTCGACGGGCGCCTCGCCGGCTTCTACATCCAGGACGAGATCGGCCTGCTGCAGAACCGCCTGCGCATCACCCCCGGCCTGCGCTACGACTGGTATGAGGAGAAGCCGCAATACACGCCGGCCTATACCAACAGCGCCTCGCGCCCGACCGGCCTGCCCGCCGCCTCGAGCGACTCGGCCTGGTCGCCGCGCATCCGCCTCGAATACGAGGTGCTGAAGGATACGCCCTGGTTCAAGGACGTCACCGTCTTCGCGCAATGGGCCAAGACCTTCCGCGCCCCGACCGCCAACGAACTCTATGGCCGCTTCGGCTCGCCGACGACCTATCTGCGCACCGGCAACGCCGATCTGCGCCCCGAGACCGGCAACGGCATCGATGTCGGCGTCCGCTTCGGCGACAAGGCCTTCGGCGGCTCGTTCACCTATTTCCACACCAACTACCGCAACTTCATCGAGCAGGTGCAAACCCAGGCGCCGGGCGTCGGCGGGCTCTACCCGCAGGGCGGCATCACCAGCTTCCGCAACATCACGCGGGCCGAGATCCAGGGCTTCGAGGCGAACATGCAATACGCCTTCGCCGAGAACTGGCTGGTGCGCGGCTCCTTCGCCTACACCCGCGGCAAGAACAAGGACGACAACACCTATCTGAACTCGATCCCGCCGATGCAGGGCATCGTGGCCATCGCCTATGGCACGGAGCGCTGGGGCGCCGAGGTTTCGACCAAGCTCGCCTCCGCCCGCAACGACGTCGCCGCCACCACCGGCGCGACCCAGGGCTTCAAGGCGCCGGGCTATGCGATCTTCAACGCCACCGCCTGGTGGAAGCCGCTGCCGCAGATCGCCGACCTTGAGCTCCAGATCGGCGTCTACAACATCTTCGACCGCAAATACTGGGACGCGGTCAACGTGCCCACCGGCGTCCTCGCCCAGGCCCGCGACTACTACACCGAGCCCGGCCGCACGGTGAAGGCGACGATGAAGTACCAGTTCTGACGAGCCTGCGTTTCGAGACCCGGGACACGTCGCCGGCCGGCCCTTCGGGGCCGGCCGTTGTCGTTGGAGCCCTATCCGGCCGCCCAGAACGCCTGCGCCTCCGGCGACAAGGTGGCGAGACACCGCGCGAAGGCGGCCGCATCGACATGGCCGCGCAGCACCCGCGCCACATCGGCGATCGCGCTCTCGGGCGAGAAGTTGTGGTCGATGCGCAGGCGGCGCACCTCCTCGGTCATCGCGGCGCGGTCCCAGCCCGTGACGCGTGGCTCCTGCGGGTCCCAGTCCATCACGAAGAGCGCGCGCAGCATCGCCGGCAGCACCTGCGCGAAGGCGATGGCCTGCGTCACGTCGAGCCGCCGCCGGAAGGCCAGCAGCACCGCTTGCGTCGTCGTATAGGCCTGGTTGCGCGTGGCGAGTCCCGTGGCCTCCGCGACCTCGGCCAGGAAGCGCTCGAAATCCTGTGAGGCGAGGCGGTATTCCATCGGCACGGGCATCGTCGCTCTCCTGCGGCGGTCAGGCCCCCGGCCCGTCCTCGCCCGCCTTCGGCGCCCCCCGCCGCCGCGGCCCCTCGGTCAGCGACTTGAACACGCCGCGCAGTGTCCGCGCCTCCTGCTCCGTCATCTCCAGCCGATGCAGGATGTCGCGCAGATTGGCGGTCATGATCTGCTTCTTGCCGGGCGGGAAGAAGCCGCACTGGTCGAGTTCGCCTTCGAGATAGTCGAACATGGACAGGACGGTGGCCCGCGTCGCCGGCGGCGAGGGGTTGTTCTCGCGGAAGGGCGGCTCGCCGTTTGTCGCCTTGAACCATTCATAGCCGACGAGCAGCACCGCCTGGGCGAGGTTGAGCGAGGCGAAGGCCGGATTGACCGGGAAGGTCAGGATCGCATCGGCAAAGGAGATCTCCTCGTTGGTGAGACCGATCCGCTCGCGCCCGAACAGGATGCCGACGCGCTCGCTGCTTGCGATCCGCTGCGCCAGCGGCGGCATCGCCTCGGCCGGCGTGACCACGCGCTTCATCTGGCCGCGCTCGCGCGCCGTCGTCGCCAGCACGAAGTTCAGATCCGCGATCGCCTCCGCCGCGCTCGGGAAGAGCCTGGCGTTCTCCAGGATATGCGTCGCGCCCGAGGCCGCCGAGGTCGCGCCCTTTTTCAGCCCCCCGCCGCTCGGCCAGCCGTCGCGCGGCGCCACCAGCCGCATCTCGGAGAGGCCGAAATTCGCCATCGCCCGCGCGCACATGCCGATATTCTCGGCCATCTGCGGCTCGACCAGGATGATGACCGGGGCCGGAGCCGTGACGGGGGGGCGCGTGCGGTCGGTACCGGAACCGGTCATGCTCTGTCTCGTCGTCGCCCGCGGAGCGCGGGAGCGACCGGGGAATCGCCCCAAGGAGGCACAGGGTCAAGCCTGAACCGTCATGCTCGCCCTTGTGGCGAGCATCCACGTCTTGAACACTGCCCGCGACGAAGGAAGACGTGGATGGTCGGGACAAGCCCGACCATGACGGTACGCTGACGTCCTTAGCCCGCCGCCGCCTCGACCGCCCGCAGCACCCGCAGCGTGTTGCCGCCGGCAAGCTTTTCGAGATCGCCTTCCGACCAACCGCGCCGGATCAGCTCCGCCACCAGCGCCGGGAAGACGCTGGTATCCTCCAGCCCGTCGGGGTTGATCCAGCCGAAGAAATCCGAACCGATGCCGACATGGTCGTGGCCGATGCGCTTGGCCAGATAGTCGAGATGGTCGCAATACTGCGTTAGCGTCGCCTTCGGCTTCGGCCCCGCCTTGGCGGCGAGATCGGCCTCGACCTTCACATGGTCGATCCCCTCGGGGCTCTTGCCGTACTGGTCCTTTGCCGGGCGGTGCCAGTCGCGCGAGGCCTGGCTGATGAAGTCCGGCACGAAGGTCGCCATCACCACGCCGCCATTGCCCGCGACGCGGTCGAGCACGTCGTCAGGGACGTTGCGCGGATGGTCGCAGAGCGAAAAAGCGTTGGAATGCGACCAGACGACGGGCGCCCGCGTCACGTCGAGCGTGTCGTGCATCACCTTGGGCGAGACATGGGCGAGGTCGACGACCATGCCGAGCCGGTTCATCCTGCCGATCACCTGCTGGCCGAAGGCGCTGAGCCCGTTGTTGCGGGGCGCGTCGGTGGCGGAATCGCACCAGTCATGGCTGTCGTTGTGGCAGAGCGTCATCAGCCGCACGCCGAGGTCGAAATAGGCGTCGAGTGCGTCGAGCTCGCCGTCCAGCGCCGTGCCGTTCTCGATCGTCATGAACAGCGCGATCCGCCCCTCCGCCTTGGCCGCGAGCACATCGGCGGCGCTCAATCCCGGTCGGAACACGTCGGCATGGCGCTTGAGGATGTCGCGCATCAGCGCGATCTGCGCGAGTGCGAAGCCGGCCGGGTTGCGCTGCTTGGGCGGGACATAGGCCGCGAAGAACTGCGCCGCGAGCTTGCCCGCCTGCATGCGCGGGATGTCGGTGTCGCCCTTCTCATGGACCTTGGTCAGGTCGTAGAGGCCGACATCGCCCTTCGCCGTGCGGTCGAGCCGGATGACGTAAGGCAGGTCGTTATGCCCGTCGATCAGCGGCGCGCGGTCGAGCAGCGCGAGCGCGGCGGCATAGGCATTGTCCTGGACGGGCGGTGTGGCGAGGGCCATGGCGGTACCTTCAGTCGGAATCGAGCGGGCCGGATCGTGGCAGGTCGCAAGCCCCCGCGCGAGGCCACCGCGCGCAGGGGCGCCATGTATAGGAATTGACGGGCCCGCTCCCAGCCTACCCACCACCTCCCCGTCATCCTGGGCGACCGCAGGTCGACCGGGATCCATCGGAGGCCTCGACGCCCTCCGATGGATCCCGGCCTTCGCTGCGCGAAGTCCAGGATGACGCACGATTGAAGCTGGAGGTGGCGAGAAGACAGCCCCGACCGCCCCTGGGGTTTGACAAACTCGGCCCCACATGGTTCTAAGCCGGCGTCGCGCGGGCCCAAAAGGCCCGCGTGGCTTTTTCCGCACCCGTGATCCGTTGTCTTCGGAAGCCGGATCTGTCGCTCCCGCCCCATGCGGGAGAGCAGGAGGGCGCGGTCCTCAACTCGCGAACTCACGAGGACACGCGATATGTCGAAGCGCCATGAGGCGAAATACAAGATTGACCGCCGTCTCGGTCAGAACATCTGGGGCCGCCCGAAGTCTCCGGTCAACCGCCGCGAATACGGCCCCGGCCAGCACGGCCAGCGCCGCAAGGGCAAGCCGTCCGACTTCGGCACGCAGCTGCGCGCCAAGCAGAAGCTGAAGGGCTATTACGGCTCGATCTCCGAGAAGCAGTTCCGCCGCTACTACGCCGAGGCGATCCGCCTGAAGGGCGACTCGGGCGAGAACCTGATCGGCCTGCTCGAGCGCCGCCTGGATGCCGTGATCTACCGCGCCAAGTTCGTGCCGACGGTCTTCGCCGCCCGTCAGTTCGTCAACCATGGCCACATCACGGTCAACGGCAAGCGCGTCAACATCGCGTCCTACCAGGTCAAGCCGGGTGACGTCGTCGCGGTCAAGGAGAGCTCGCGCCAGCTCGCCATCGTGCTCGAATCGGCCCAGCTCGCCGAGCGCGACGTGCCGGATTATCTGGACGTCGACCACGGCAAGTCGACCGCCACCTACACCCGCACGCCGACGCTGACGGACGTGCCCTATGCGGTGCAGATGGAACCGAACCTGGTCATCGAGTTCTACTCGCGCTGATCGAACGGAGGCGGGCCGCAAAGCCCGCTCGCCGGAGCATTCCGGGGGATGGCGAGCAATCGCCGTCCCCTTTTTTGTTGGGGGGCTTTGGGGCACTTTGGCTTGGCTGTCGAGCCTCTGCTCCAGCTCATCTTACTCTGCAAATCAACAAGTGCCGCTTCCCCGCCGCGCGGTACCTACAAAGATCCTGATGGCGGTTAGGCGTAGGAGAATGCAGTGATCTTTGGCGTCAGCGGGCGACTTCCATGCAGCGAAACCAGTCACGGACAGCCAGCCGCAGGCGGATTTCCTCATCGTCGCCCATTGCGCAGCAATGAGCGATAGGATTTCTGATGGCGTTTAAGTTAGTTAGAACTCTTTCAACAGCAGATTTACTAGTAAATAACGCGCCAAAGACCGCCCAGTTTCCGGTAATGATCTGCGCAAGCTCGCCACACGTCGTGTAATCTAACGCATCGTCTGACCTACGACTAGAGCGGAACCCGACCTGATTGAATCGGGAGGGATTCCCAAATCAGGCGCGAAGTGATTCAGAGTGACTGCCGGATGGAGGCCGGCAGCCATGTCGCGA
>NZ_JBHSLU010000027.1:0-1632 GCF_042655245.1 Allobosea massiliensis
ACCATCGGCCGCATCATCGACCTCTTCCCGCCCACCGAGTGCGCCAACTACTTCAGCGCGGCAGGGTACGACGCAACCTGATGGGATTCCGCTCTAGGGTCGGAGACAGTGCTGGGCCGGCTTCACAGCCGCGCTCGCATCGGACCGAGACCTTGCCACGCTGGAGATGACGATGACCAAGCCGCAGGGCACGATCCGGGTCGGTATCGGCGGCTGGGTGTTCGAACCCTGGCGCGGCACATTCTATCCCGAGGGCCTGCCGCAGAAGCGGGAGCTCGAGCACGCGGCCGCGCATCTGGGCACGATCGAAATCAACGGCACCTATTACGGCTCGCAGAAGCCTGAGAGTTTTGCCCGCTGGCGGGCGGAGACGCCGGACGGCTTCGTCTTTGCCGTCAAAGGTTCGCGCTACATCACCAATCGCCGGGTGCTGGCGGAAGCGGGCGCGTCGATCGAGAAGTTCTTCGGCAGCGGCGTGACGGAGCTGAAGGAAAAGCTCGGGCCCATCAACTGGCAGTTCATGCCGACCAAGGCCTTCGACCCGGCTGATTTCGAGGCCTTCCTGAAGCTTCTGCCGCACAACGTCGACGGCCTCGCGATCCGCCATGCCGTCGAGGTCCGCCATGACAGCTTTCGTACACCGGACTTCATCGCTCTCCTGCGGGAGTATGGCGTGGCGGCGATCACCGCGGCGGATTCGGATTATCCGCAGATCGCCGATGCGACGGCGCCCTTCGTTTGTGCCCGGATCATGGGAACGCGCGAGGAGGAGCCGGAGGGCTATCCGGACGCCGATCTCGACCGATGGGTGCAGCGTGCGCGGCAATGGTCGAAGGGAGAGGCTCCCGGCGATCTGGAGTGCGTCGCCACGGAGCCAGCGCCGACCGTGGCGCGCGACGTCTTTCTCTACGTGATCAGCGGCGCCAAAATCCGCAATCCCGCCGCTGCCATGGCGCTGACGGGCCGGTTGGCGGATTCCGGCTGAGGTCCGTCAGCCGTCCGAGGCGACGACATCCTGGCAAACATCGACCCAGTCCGCGCCGGTCAGCGCTGCGATGCGATCGGGCGCGATCCGCACCGCGCTGTGCGTCGAACCGGCGGCGGGCACGACCTCTTCGAAGGCCTTCAGCGAGATGTCGCAATAGACCGGCAGCGGCGTCGCGAGCCCGAAAGGGCAGACGCCGCCGACGGGATGGCCGGTCAGCGCCTCGACCTCGGCCAGATCGAGCATGCGCGGCTTGGCGCCGAACGCCGCCTTGGCCTTGCGGTTGTCGAGCCGGGCATCGCCGCGCGCCACCACCAGGACGACGCGCTCGCCGACCCGCAGCGACAGCGTCTTGGCGATCCGTGCGGGCTCCACGCCATGGGCGGCGGCGGCCAGCTGGACCGTCGCGCTGCTCTCGGGCGTGACGATGACCGGGATGTCGGGGGCATGGGCGGCGAAGAAGGCGCGGACGGAATCGAGGCTCATCGCATCACCTGAACTTCAGGAAGAGCAGGATCGCGAACGCTGCCGGCAGGCCGAAGACCAGCGTACGCATACGAGGAAGGCCGCGTGATCGAAGCCTTCGCGCGAGCGTAGCGGGCTCTATGATGAGGTTAGTTGAAGTTCAGGCGGCTTGCTGATCGACG
>NZ_JBHSLU010000028.1:0-13788 GCF_042655245.1 Allobosea massiliensis
CCCATCGTCAGCCTGCCAGCCGTGGCCGCCTGACCAGCCCGACCAAAGCCGGCACGCGGTGGCTCTGCGAAGCTACACCACCAGCAGGGACACGACCCCCGCGCCGGATATGGCGCCAACATCTCACTGCTGATGGGCATGCATCGGCTGAGGCGAAAAGTGTTCAAGGATCGGCTCGACTGGTCGGTCTCGACCACGAGCGATCTCGAGATGGATCGCTACGACACATTGGATGTGCGCTACCTGGTCGTCGCCGATCGCGGTGCAGTTCTGGGCTGCGTGCGGCTGCTGCCGACGACAGGGCCGAACATGCTGGCCGACACGTTTCCGGAGCTGCTCGACGGCGGTCCAGCGCCGCACTCCGAACTTGTCGCGGAAAGCTCGCGCTTCTGCGTCGATACCGAAGCGACCGACGCCAAGACCGATTGCGGTCTGCGGCAAGCGACGTTCATGCTGTTCGCCGCCATGCTTGAATGGGGAGAGGCGAGGGGACTGGCGTCGATCGCGACCGTGACGGATCGGCGCATGGAGCGCATTCTGCGGCGCGCGGGATGGACCCTTGCGCGTATCGGCGCGCCGCGGCGGATCGGATCGACCACCGCCGTCGCAGGCTTGCTGCCGATCGAGCAGGATGCGCTGACTGCGATTCGACGCAACGGCGGCTTGATCGCGCCTACGCTTCCGATCGACATCCCGCTGCCGTTGGCCGCGTGATGGCTCCGCAAATGATCAGGACCGCGCTCGCTGCCGGGATTATCAGCCTCTCGGCCATTTCTAGCCGCGCCGACGACTGGGGCTGCACCGTTCTGCTGTGCCTCGCCAATCCAGGCGGGCCGACGCAATACGCGGCGTGCGTTCCGCCGGTGACGCGGCTCTGGTCGCATCTGAAGCGGGGAGGGGCCTTTCCGACCTGCTCAGGTGCGGGATCGAGCGCCTCGCCGATCGGCTACGACCCGTATGAGCCATGCCAGGATGGCTACGTCCTGCGCGAGCTTGGGCGCGATGGTGCAAGTCAACCGGCCTGTGTGTCGAGCAAGCCGGTTCGGAACTGCGACCGCGCCGACGACGCCTGCGAGCCGCATGACGTCCAGGCGGTCCGCCATCGCGCCCAACCCAATTTCATCGACGTCACCGGAGCAGATGGCGTCAGCACGCGAGTGCGATTCTGATGGAGGCCGCTGACATCACGACATTGGTCGACCGCTGCACCGCGCCAATGCTGGCGCGGCCGGTTGCCGCGATCATGCGCCAGGCGAGCGAGTTCCAGCCCCTGCTGGTCACTATCGCGGGAAAGCGAGCGGTGCGGGTCCTGGCCGGTTCGAAGCCTGAGGCCATCGCGCTTACCAGCGAAGCGGCCGCTGCGGGACAGCCGGTCCGGATCGGCTTGGCCCAACTCGATGCCGCCGATCTGAAAGCGGCCGGGCTCACAATCTCAGCGGCATTCGACCCGTGCGAGCACATTGCTGGCGTCGGCCGAATGTTTCAGGAGCGGAAGGCGAAGCTTGTATCGGGCGGCCTTGACGATACAGCCGCGGATGGACGCGCGCGAGCGTCCTTCAAGTCCACTCCGAGATCAGCACTTGCCGCCGTTGCGGCCAAGCCGGACACCGCGTCGGAGTTGGAGACCGTGTCCGGCCCTCCGCAAGAGGAGGTCGCATCGACCAACGACCCACCGGCCTGGAACGTCTACGGCGCGAAGCGCGGCTCCTCGCTGCTGATCTACAGCCGCTGACCCAATCCAAAACCCTTTCGCCGATTGCACAGGATGTGCGGCGTCGGACACCCTTGCCTTGGAGACCACGAATGCCCCTCCCGTTTCGATCACTCGCCGCACCGACCGCTATCGCGGCTGCGCTCGTTCTTTTCGCGGCCGAGCCTGCGCTCGCACAGACCGCCAACATCGAGGGCGTGCTGCAAAACATCGTTACGATGCTGACCGGCAATGTCGCGCGCCTGCTGGCGACGCTCGCCGTGATCATCGTCGGTATCGCCTGGATGTTCGGCTATCTCGATCTGCGCAAAGCCGCCTATGTCGTGCTCGGCGTCGCTATCGTCTTCGGCGCCTCCGAGGTCGTCTCGACGCTTACCGGCGGTACCTGAGCGTAGCCGCTATGACGAACGAGCCCGAGCGTCTGGCCGAAGACACGCTGTTCCTAGCCTGCACGAGGCCTGCGATGATCGCGGGCGTCACGATGGAGGCGATGGCCATTAATGTGATGGCCTCCTGCATCCTGTTCCTGATGGCGGGCTCGATCGTCTACGGGCTGATCGCCTTGCCGATCCACCTGATCTGTCGCGTCATCTGCCGGCACGATCCCAACCAATTCCGCCTGCTCGTCGCCTGGCTCGAGACCCGCGGCCGCGCTCGCAATGGCTCGTTCTGGGGCGGGTCGTCGCCGACGCCCTTGCGTCTGGTGCGCCGCTTCACGGCTCACGAGGTCGCCCATGGCTGACGCCGCCCGCCTAATGGCTCGCGAGATCGAGCCCGACGTTCATCTGCCCTACGTCCGGCATGTGACCGAGACCGTGATCAGCCTCTCGACGCGGGCGCTGATGACGACGATCCGCCTCGACGGCATCGCCTTCGAGACTGCCGATATCGGCGACCTCAATGATCTGCACGCCAAACTCAATCTCACGCTGCGCAATCTGGCCGACGATCGGCTGGCGATCTGGACGCATCTGATCCGGCGGCAAGATACCGGCTATCCTGAGGGCGAATTCTCCTCGGCCTTCGCGCGCGATCTCGACGTCGGCTATCGCGAGGTGCTCCAGTGCACAAAGCTGTTCCGCAACGAGCTCTACCTCACCATCGTCGCCCACCCCGGCCGCGATCGGGCGGAGGCCGCCGTCGGCTTCGTCTCCCGTCTCGGCCAAGCGCGTCGCGGGGGAGGGGAGGTCGATGCCGCCGCGCTGAAGCGGCTGAACGATGCCGCACGGGACATCACCGCCGCGCTCGGTCGCTATGGGGCCACTCAACTCGGCCTCGTCGAAAAGAACGGCCTGCTGTTCTCTGAGCCGATGCGGCTCCTGCATCTGCTGGCGTCCAGCGAGGATCTGCCGACCGCCTTGCCGCAAGGCCGGATCGGGTCGGCGATCTATACCAACCGCGTCATCTTCGGCCGCGAAGCGATCGAAGTTCGCGCGGCAGGAGGCTCGCTGTTTTCCGGCATGTTCGGGCTGAAGGAATACCCGGCCTCGACCAGGCCCGGTATGCTGAACGGCCTGCTCTCGGCCCCGTTCGAATTCGTGCTCTCGCAAAGCTTCGCTTTCCTCTCGAAGGCCGACGCCAAGAAGGTGTTGACGCGAAAGCAGAACCAGCTCGTCTCGACCCAGGATGTCGCCGCCTCCCAGATCGACGACCTTAACGATGCGCTGGACGACCTGGAATCCAACCGCTTCGTCATGGGCGACCACCATCTGTCGCTGCTGGTTCGCGCCGAGACCCCAAAAACTTTGCTGGAGACGATGGCACAGGCGCGCCGCGTGCTCGCCGAGGCCGGCGCGGTGGTCGCGCGTGAGGATCTTGGGCTGGAGGCTTCCTACTGGGCGCAGATGCCCGGCCTGTTCAAGCATCGCGCGCGATCGGGTGCGATCACCTCGCGCAATCTCGCGGCGCTGTCGCCATTTCACAGCCATCCGGCCGGCAAATCTGTCGGCAACCATTGGGGGCCGTCAGTCGCGATGCTGAAGACGGCGTCGGGCTCGCCCTATCACTTCTCCTTCCACGCGGGCGATCTAGGCAACACTTTTATCTGCGGGCCGTCAGGCTCCGGCAAAACGGTGCTGCAGAATTTCCTGCTCGCCCAGGCGGAAAAGTTCGGCTGCCAGCGCGTCATGTTCGACAAGGACCGCGGCGCCGAAATTTTCGTCCGCGCCTCGGGCGGCACCTATCTCACGCTCAAGAATGGCGTGCCCACCGGCTGCGCGCCGTTGAAGGCGCTCGAGTTGACCCCGGCCAATCTCGCCTTCCTTGGCGATCTCATCCGCAAGCTCGTCACGCTCGAGGGCAGGGCGCTCTCCGTCGTCGATGAAGAGCGCATCGATTCCAGCCTTGAGGCGATGCGCGCTCTGCCGCGCCAGGAGCGCTCGTTGTCGGCGCTGCGCGCGTTTCTAGGGCAGCAGGATCGCGAGGGCATCGGCGCGAGGCTCGAACGCTGGTGCAATGGCGGACCTCTCGGTTGGGTCCTCGATGCCGAAGAGGACGCGATCGCGCTGGACGCCAGCTTCATCGGCTTCGATATGACCGACGTGCTCGACCATCCCGTCGTGCGCACGCCTCTTATGATGGTGCTGTTCCATCGCGTCGAGCAGCTCATCGACGGCCGCCGCATCATCATCGACATTGACGAATTCTGGAAGGCGCTCGGCGATGACGCCTTTCGGGCGCTCGCCAACGACAAGCTGAAAACCATCCGCAAGCAGAACGGCGTCATGGTCTTTGGCACGCAGTCGCCGCGCGATGCGCTGGCGTCGCCGATTGCCCACACCATCGTCGAGCAGTGCCCGACGCAGATCTTCATGCCGAACCCGCGCGGCACGCGCTCGGACTATATCGACGGCTTCCATCTCACCGAAACCGAGTTCTGGCTGATCAAGGAAGAACTCTCGGCCGAGAGCCGGCGCTTCCTGGTCAAACAGAACGGCCAGTCCATCGTCGCCGAGCTCGACCTCGGCGGCATGGATGAAGCGCTCGCCGTGCTGTCGGGCCGCACCGAGACCGTCGAGCTGCTCGACCGCATTCGCGCCGAGGTCGGCGACGACCCCACGGCGTTCCTGCCCCGCTTCCATGCCGAGAGAAGGATCGACCGATGAGAGCAAGCCACCTCCTGATCGCCACGGCCTTGGCCGGACTGCCGTCGGCTGGCCTCGCCCAGCAGGGCGTTCCCGTGTTCGACGCCGGCGCGATCGCAAAACATGTCGAACAGATCGGCAAGCTGACCGAGCAGATCAAGACGATGGAGGCGCAGCTCACGCAGGCAAAGCAGCTCTATGAGTCCTTCAACAAGCTGACCGACGTCAACGACATCGCCTCGCTCCTGAACAGCGAGGAGTTCCGGAAACATCTGCCGAAGGAGTTCGGCGAGATCGAGAAGCTGGTCTCGGGCGGCGGCGGATCGCTTGCTGGCATCGTCGATCGGTATCTTGATCAGAACCGCGCCTATCAGGGCGGCGACGCGAACTCGTTCTATCGCACCGAGCTCGACCGCATCGCGCGTCAGACCGGCGCTAAGCATTCGATTGGCCAGAGCGTATACGACACCGCCTCCAAGCGCATCGATGGGCTGGAGGAGCTTCGCCAGAAGATCACGGCCTCGAAGGACGCGAAGGACGTGCTGGATCTCTCGGCGCGCATTCAAGCCGAGCAGGCACTTCTGCAGAACGAGGTGCTGCGCATGCAGGGGCTCGCCATGGTCCAGCAGGCGCGGAGCGAAATGGATGGCCAGCGAGCGGAGGAACGCCGCCGCCAGTTGGTCGATGAAATGAAGGCTGCTCTCCAATGAGCCGGCCTCTGATTGCTGCCTTCTTGACGATGGCTCTCTCCGGCTGTGGCGACGAGCAAGCCGAGCACGCGAAGCCGGCGCCGATCCGTGACGTGCCCTTCTTCCTCGCGAACGCACCCGATCACGAAGCTGCGCTGGCGCGCTGCCGAGCCAATCCTGGCGACCTGAGGTCCGATGCCACCTGCCGCAATGCGGAAGAAGCCAATCGCAAGGTGATGATCTGGGGTCGAGACGCTGCCCTGAAGCGCGCGAGCAATTGAGATGGCGATCAACGTCTTCGACGAGTTCCTGAAGGAGTTCGAGCAGCCAATCACGACTTTCGTGTCGACGTCTGTCTCGAACCTCGCGACCTTCGTCGATGGACCGCTACGGGTCGCTGTCCTCCTCTACGTCGTGCTGTACGGTTTTGCGGTCATGCGCGGCGCGATCGCCGAGCCGATCCAGGAGTTTGCCTGGCGAGCGATGAGGCTCGTCCTGATCGTGCTCCTCGCGTCGAATGCGAGTTCTTTCCAGCAATATGTCACCGACCTCTTCTTCACGTCGTTGCCAAAGGAGATTGGAAACGCTCTTGCGGGTTCGGCCCTTGATGCGAACTCGGGTGCGCCCTTCGACAAGCTGTTGAACAAGGGGATCGAGGTCGCCCAAAAGATCTACGATCGAGCAGGCCTCACGGACATTGCACCAGCTTTGATCGCCGCGATCCTTCTCGTCTTCACGGCCGTTTCAGGCTTTCTGCAGTTCGCGATCCTGCTCTACGCGAAGGTTGGCTTGGCGATCGTCATCGCGCTCGGGCCGATCTTCATCGCTCTGGCGCTGTTCGACGCGACGCGGCCCTTTGCTGAGGCTTGGACACGACAGGTTGCAAATTTCCTGATCCTGCATGTGCTCGTTGTCGCCCTTGTCGGCTTGATGCTCACGTCGGTTCAAGGCTTCGTCGAGAAATACGGTGCTGATGCCGCGTCCGGCGGCGCGATCATCGTTGGCGCGGTCGCGATCAGCGCCGTCCTCGGTCTCGCCGCATACATCGCTTTGCAGCTCCCCGCCATCGCGGGCGGTCTCGCTGGCGGCGGCGCCTCGCTAGCGGCCCGGGTTGTCACCAGCGCCATCACCGCCAACGCAGCCTCCGCCGCTGTCGGCGCCTATGCCGGCGCGCGAACCGCGGCCAGTCGCACGGCGGCTAGGATCCGCGAGCGACGACGGGGTGGCGAGATCAGACGCGTCTGAACGTCCCTTCCACACCAGGACCAACCGCATCCGCGCAAGGATGCCGAGAAGGATTTGCCTCGATGAATTGTCGCGTGATTGCCAGCCTCGTGCTGGCCACGGTGGTGACGGGCTGCGCCGGCTGGAACAAGGGCGCACCGTCCTGCGACGGCTCGGCCAAACGCCCGCTGAACAAATCGCTTTGGGATTGGGAGGCGAGCCCTCCCGCCGCACCGAAGCCGGATACGCCGGTGGTCAAACGCCTCGGCTTGGCCCAGCCAGAGTTGCCGGCCCGCGGCATCGGTCATGGTGCCGCTGCTTGGTCTGCCTTCGACATCGCCCGCTCGTTTCGGCCTTGCAGTGAGGCGACGCGTCATGGTTAGGCCCGACGATATGAAGGACTACTTCGACAATGCCCGCCGCTGGGAACAAGATCTCCTGCTAACGGCGCAGCGCTCGAAACGCCTCGCCTGGTTCGTCGCCACTGCGGCCTGCGTGCTCGCGACGGCCGCCGTCGGTGCCGTTGCGGCGCTGGCGCCGCTTAAGACGGTCGAACCCTTCGTCATCCGCGTCGACAATGCGACCGGCATCGTCGAGACTGTCGCGGCGCTCGGGACGTCACCGCGCAGTTACGACGAGGCGGTGACCAAGTATTTCCTGGGGCGCTACGTTCGCTCGCGCGAAGGTTTCAGCCAAGCCGAGGCCGCGAGCAATTTTCAGACTGTAGCGCTGCTGTCGTCGCAGGCCGAGCAGGCGCGCTTTGCCGCCGTCTATCGCGGCTCGAACCCGGAAAGCCCGCAGGTGCTGCACGGCCGCTTCGGCGTCGCAGAAGTCCGGATCAAGGCGATCTCGCTGCTGGCCGACAACCTCGCCTCCGTCCGCTTTCTGAAGGAGAGCCGGAAGGGCGAGGAGATCAAGGTCACGCATTGGATTGCGACGCTGACCTTCGCCTATGTCAACGCACCGATCTCATCGACCGATCGTCTGATCAACCCGCTCGGTTTCCTGGTCTCGGAGTACCGCGCCGATCCGGAGGTCGCGCCATGAGCCGTCGCATCATCGCAGCTGGCTGCGGTTTGCTGTTCGCAATCGGCCTTGGGCTGCCGTCGCTTGCCCTACAACTCCCGACCGCCGGCGCGCGCGACGAGCGCGTGCGCTTCGTCGCTTACGACCCGGCGAACGTCGTCAAGGTCAACGGCGTTATCCGCGCCTCGACCCAGGTAATTTTTGCCGAGGACGAAGAGATCGCGCATGTCGCGATCGGAGACTCGATCGCCTGGGAAGTCGCCCCGGCGGGTTCGATCCTGTTCCTAAAGCCCCGCGAAAAGCATCCACCGACCAATTTGCAGGTCGTGACGACGCGTCGCGACGGCCGCAAGCGCTCCTACCAGTTCGAGCTCTCGATCGCGGAAGCCTCGCTCAAAGAGAGCTATTTCGTGGTGAAGTACTCCTACCCCAGTGACGAGGCTGATCGCCGCCGGGCGGAGTACGAGGCGCGGAGCCAGCAGCGCGAGGGCGCGGTCATCGACCAGACGTTCGATCTCCATCAGCAATACGGCGCGCGCAACTGGCGCTTCTCGGCTCAAGGCCCGGCCGATCTCGAACCCGACGGCGTGTTCGACGACGGCAAGGTCACCAGCTTCCGCTTCGCCGGCAATCGCGAGGTGCCCGCGATCTACATGGTCGGCTCGGATGGCGCGGAAAGCCTCGTGCCGAAGGACGTTCGCGGCGACGACGTCGTCGTGCATGCCACCGCGCGCGAGTTCCGGCTGCGTCGCGGCAGCGAGGTGCTTTGCATCTTCAACGAGGCCTTTGACGCCGTCGGCGTGAACCCGGGCACCGGCACGACGAGTCCGAGCATCGCCCGCACCCAAAAGCAGCCCGCGCCAGCGCGGCGCCGCTGAGGAGCATGTCATGACCGATCAGAACGCATCATCCGGCGTCGAAGGCGAACGCGGCATCACCCCCGTTTCCGGACCAGTCGAGGGCTCGGGTCGGGCGCTCGCCAAGCGCGGCATCGGCGCGGCCGCGCTGATCGCATTCTCGGTCCTTGTGATCTGGAGCACCTGGAAAGCCGAAAAACCCGTCGAGCAGGGCGGCGCGAAACCGACCATCCGCCAGACCACTGCGTTCGAACCAGTTCGCGAACCGCCAGCGCCGGCGCCAGTCCAGCAAGCCGCTCTGCCGGTCCTGCCGCCTCAGCTCGCGCCAGCCGCCGCTCCGCCGCAAACCGACAAGCTGATGGAGAGCGCCCGCCGCGCGCCGGTGCTCGCCTTCAACCGGCCGGGGCGCTCAACATCAGGCGACGGGGCAGGGCAGGGCGCTTCTCTGCCGGGTTCGCCTTTGCTCGCCGGCGGGGCCGAACCGCGCAACGAACTCGCCGACAAGCTCAAGGCCACCACGATCGAGGGCGTGCGTGCCGCGCGCCTGCCCAATCGCAATCTGCTGGTGACACAAGGCACGGCGATCCCCTGCGTGCTTGAGACAGCGATGTCCTCGGATGTGCCCGGCTTCGTCTCCTGCGTCGTGCTGCGCGATGTCCTGTCGGACTCCGGACACGTCGTGCTGATGGAAAAGGGCACCCAGATCGTCGGCGAACATCGCGGCCAGGTTCGGAAGGGCTCCAAGAGGATGTTCGTGCTCTGGACGCGGGCGAAAACCCCGACCGGTGTCATCGTCGCGCTCGCCTCGCCGGCGACCGATGCGCTCGGCCGAGCCGGGTTCGACGGCGAGATCGACACGCATTTCTGGGAGCGCTTTGGCGCGGCGCTTCTGCTCTCAATCGTCAGCGACGCCGCCGCTGTCGGCCGCCAGCAGCTCGATGACGCTGACATCGAGATCCGCAACACATCGGGTGCGGCCAACACGGCGGCCGGCATCGCCGTCGAGCGCTCGATCGACATCCCCCCGACACTGAACAAGAACCAGGGCGAGCGCGTCAACATTTTCGTCGCACGCGATCTGGATTTCTCCTCGGTCTACGATCTGAAACGGATCGAAAGCCGCGCGCGGATTTTGGATCGCACGGTGCCGGGCGTTGACGCCGCTGTAGGCCCTGGCTCACGGGTCACGAAGCCATGACGGCAATCGCGCCTGTGCCCGCAGCAGCCGATTGCATCGCTATCGTCGCACCTGCCACGCCGAGCGCCCCGACCGCTTCCGAACGGCGCGCCAGCCGCATCGTGCTCGAGCGCTATCTGACGCCGCTCGCGCGCTTTCTGACGCAGCCGGACCTCACCGAGATCGTCGTCAACCGCCCGGGCGAGGTATTCACGGAAGGAGCGGGCGGCTGGCATCGGCACGAACTCCACAATTTGAGCCACGCGCATCTGATGCATCTGGCAACGGCAGCGGCCGGCTACACCCGGCAGGATATCGCGTCCGATCATCCGATCGTCTCGACGACGCTGCCTGGGGAAGAGCGCTGCCAGATCGTCGTTCCGCCGGCGGTGCCGGCAGGCACCATCAGCCTGACCATCCGAAAGCCCTCGTCCGTTACCATGACGCTGGAGGATTTTGAGCAGCGCAATCTGTTCTCCGACATCCGCGTTACCAGCGACGACCTCTCCGAAGACGAGACGGAGCTAGTGCGCCTGCGCGACGCCGGGCAATGGCGCGAATTCCTGGCGCTTGCCGTGCGCAGCCGCCGCAACATCATCATCTCGGGTGCGACCGGCTCGGGCAAGACCACACTGTCGAAGGGTCTGATCGCTCAGATCCCGGCAGCCGAGCGCCTCATCACCATCGAGGACACGGCCGAGCTTGTGGTGCCTCAGCCCAACCATGTCCGTCTGCTCTACGCCAAGGACGGGCAAGGGCTCGCCAAGGTCGGCCCGCGCGAGTTGCTCGAATCCTGCCTGCGCATGCGGCCCGATCGCATCCTTCTGCAGGAGCTGCGGGACGGGACCGCCTTCTTCTACCTGCGCAATGTGAATTCGGGCCATCCAGGCTCGATCACGACGGTCCACGCCGATTCCGCGCGCCTCGCCTTCGAGCAGTTGACGCTGCTGGTGAAGGAGAGCGCCGAAGGCCGGGACCTTGCGCGTGACGACATCCGCAACCTGCTGCGCCAGACCGTCGACATCGTCATTCAGATGAAACGTGAGCACGGCCGCTTCCGCATCACGGAGATCGACTATGACCCCGTTCGAAAGCGCCTCGCCAGCGCGTAAGGTGATGCTCCGGATCGCCCTCGCGCTGACCGGCATCGCCGTATTCCTGTTCGTCGGCTCAAATGTTCTGCTGCTCGGCCTTCGCAGCCATGACGGCGGCTTCCACTTGAACGAGCTTGCGATCGCCTGGCCCCATTACGGTACGAACGAGCGCCTCGATCGCTGGATCACTTTTGGCACGCTGGCCGGCACGATCGCGGCCTTCGGACTGATGGGTCTGATCTTGCGGACGAAACCACGCCCGCTGCATGGCGAAGCGCGATTCGCCACCGAGCGCGACATCCGCAAAGCGGGTTTGAGGTCTAAGCAGGGTATCCTGCTCGGACGGAAAGACGGCAAGTTCCTGTGCTTCGGCGGGCCTGAGCACGTCATGGTCTATGCGCCGACGCGTTCGGGTAAGGGCGTCGGCTATGTCATTCCAAACCTGTTGAACTGGCCGGATTCCGTCGTCGTGCTCGACGTCAAGAAGGAGAACTTTGACCGCACCGCGGGGTTTCGGGAGGCGAGCGGGCAGGCGGTCTTCCTGTTCGATCCGCTCGACGAGCAGGGCCGCACCGCGCGCTACAACCCGCTTGCCTATGTGCGGCGCGATCCGGTCGATCTCTATGACGATCTTCAGCGCATAGCGGTTATGCTCTTCCCGGCCGAGAACCGGGCCGACCCGTTCTGGTTTGAGACGGCCCGGTCGGCGTTCGTCGCCATCGGCGGCTATGTCGCCGAAACGCCGGGCCTGCCGCTAACCATCGGCGAGATCCTGCGGCAGCTTTCCGCCTCGAGCGACCTGAAGGCTCATTTTCTCAGCCTCATGAAAGAGCGCGCCAAGAGCACCGCGCCCCTCTCGTCGCATTGCATCGGAGCGCTAAACGATTTTCTGTCGGCCTCCGAGAACACCATGAACTCGGTGCGGAAGACGACGACCGCACGGCTCGGCCTCTGGCTCAATCCGCGCATCGATGCCGCGACATCGGAGAATGATTTCGACTTGCGCGAGCTTCGCTCCCGGCCGATGTCGATCTTTCTCGGTGTGACGCCAGACAATCTCGACCGCATGGCGCCGCTCCTCAACCTGTTCTTCCAGCAGGTCATCGATCTGAACAGCCGCGAGCTGCCCGAGCAGAACCCGAAGCTGAACCGACGCGTGCTGCTGCTGCTCGACGAGTTCCCGGCACTCGGCCATGTCGGCGTGCTCGCCAAATCCGTCGCCTTTGTCGCCGGCTACGGCATTCGCCTGCTCACCATCATCCAGAGCCCGGCGCAGCTTCGGGCGATCTATGGCCCCGATCTCGCCAAGACGATTATGACTAACCATGCGATCGAAGTCGTGTTTGCGCCGAAAGAGCAGGACGTCGCCAACGAACTGTCGGAGCGGATCGGCTACGATACGGTCCAGGCGAAGAGTCGCTCGCGACCGTGGGGGCTATCGTCGGGAAAGCGCAGCGAATCCGTGTCGGATCAGCGTCGCGCGCTGATGCTGCCGCAGGAGCTCAAGCTGATCCTGTCGTCCAAGGCGTTCATCCTGGCGGCCAGCGTGCCGCCGATCGTCTGCGACAAGATCATCTATTACGAGGACGCCGCCTTCACCCCGCGACTGAAAGCGCCGCCGGTGATCGCACCCAACCGCGGGCCCTCGAACATGCTGCTGGCGAGCGAGATCATCGAGCTCAAATCGGCGGTTGCCGAGTTGCAGGCGACGTTCCGGACCCGGCCGATGACGGATGAGGAGATCGCCGATCCGTCGCTGATCCCGGACGATGCGACCTTCGACTTTGGCGACGTCCCGGTCGATCTGGAAGGCCTGTCCGAGGATGAGCTCAAGGATTGGTGCTCGCAGGTCATCGACGCGGCGATCATCCCGGCCAAGGAGACAGGCGGATCGGTGAAGGAGATGCGCCGTGCAAGGTGAGCGTCAGGATCAGAGCGAGTTCACGATTGAACGCGGCAGAGAGAGGGATGCGGGCGCTGGCAGATCGTCACCGCGAGGCGCTTCAAGCGCACCGCAGGGCGAAAGACAATCCGGTCAGGCTGAGTTCGATCTTGCCGGTACGGCTGGGCGCCAGCCTGAAAGCGGAATGCCGGAGCGGCTGCGCCGGAAATATTATGTCGCGGAAGTCGGCTCGGGTGACGAGGCGAAGGTCTACGCCGACTCGAAAGGGGAGTACCTTGCGTTCAAGGTCTCGACCGATCGCATGGCGACGCGGCTCGAAGACGCCAATGTCGTTCGAGACATGGTCTCGGTCGCGCAGCATCGAGGATGGAAAGAAGTCGAGCTTCGCGGATCGGAAGAGTTTCGTCGGACGGCCTGGCTCGAAGCTTCAGTTCGCGGGCTTTCGGTTCGAGGCTATGAGCCCGATCCCGTCGATCGGGCCGCGCTGGCGTTTCGAGCCAAACCAGAGACGGGTTCGACCAAGGCGGCGCAAAGTCCACAGACGCGCGAGGCTGGTGCATCTGAGACGGTGACCATCGACGGCATTGAGACAAGGCGGCCGATCGATGTAACGGTCATCCCTCCGGAAAGTCGTGAAGAAAGGTTCGAGACCCGAGGAGATCGCCCGGAGGCTGGCGCGCCACGAAGCTGGAACACTGCGAAAGAACCAGCCACGGCGATGCCCGAGAATGCACAGAACCATTCGACGAAGCGCCCAACCGTCACGATAGATTGTGCCGCCCTAAAGGATGGCAGCACACGAAACCCTCAGCGCGATCGATGGCAGGCTCGCTCGGAGGCATTCCGAACGGGTGATGCAAGACAGATGGCAGGCGACGAAGCCGTCAAAGCGGCTCGGTCGCAGCTTGTTGCGATCGAGCGCGCCCTGGTCGTGTCCCATAGCGTGGTGTAGCTGACGGTGGTCACCGGCGATTGCCGGTTAGGTTTGGGTTGTGAACGCCAACCCTGAACCGAGAGATCCCCG
>NZ_JBHSLU010000029.1:0-1598 GCF_042655245.1 Allobosea massiliensis
ACGTCGTTGTAGTACGCCATCACCAGGCCCATCACCTTGTTGGCGTGGTCGAGGCTCTCGAACACCGGCTCGCCCTTTGCGTCGGCGCTGTTCCAGACCCATGGCAGCCAGGCGCTGGGAGGGATCATCTGCGGGCAGACGAGGAGGCCGGCAATGAAGCCGTCCAGTTCCTCGATCAGCATCGCCTCTTCATCGAGGTCCAGCAGCGCCTTCGACAACTGCTTCTGTTGGCGCGACAGTCCGGGCATGGCTCGTCCAGTTCCAGGGGGCGAGTTCACCGACGCGGTTGATGGGATGGTCGCCGATGCGGGCCAGAACATCCCGGAGATAGGCCTGGGGATCAAGGCCATTGAGCCTGGCGGTCCCGATCAGGGTGTAGATGACGGCGGCGCGCTCGCCGCCCTTGTCGGAACCGGCGAAGAGCCAGTTCTTGCGGCCGATGGCGAGCGGCCGGATCGCGCGCTCGGCGGCGTTGTTGTCGATCTCCAGATCGCCGCGGTCGGCATAGCGGGTGAGCGCGGGCCAGCGCGACAGGCCGTAGCGGATCGCCCTGGCGAGTTCACTCTTGCCCGACAGCTTGGGCAGGGTCGTGTCGAACCAGGTCCGCAGATTGGCGAGCCGTGGAACGGCGTGCTCCTGCCGCGATCGTCGCCGTTCGTCGGGCGGGCGGCCACGGACGGCGTCCTCGACCTGGTAGAGCTCCCCGATCCGGCGCAAGGCCTCGGCTGCGACCGGCGAGGCGTTGGCCTGGTGGATATCGAAGAACTTGCGCCGGACATGGGCCCAGCAGGCGACCTCGGCGATCGCGGCGCGCTTACCGGGGCTGCCGGCATAGAGCTTGTCGAAGCCGGCATATCCGTCGGCGTGGAGATATCCGGCGAAGCCCTGGAGATGGCCTTGCGGGCGCACGCCCTTCCGATCCGGCGTATAGCGATAGAGGACGGCTGGCGCGGCATCTCCGGCATGGGGGCGCTCGTCGCGGACATAGACCCAAAGGCGGCCCGTCGCGGTCTTGCCGAACCCGGGGGCGAGCACCGGCACGGGCGTGTCGTCGGCGTGAAGCGCGCGCCCGGCCATGGCATGCTTGCCGATCGCCTCGGCCAGGGGTGTCAGCAGCGCCGCCGCCGATCCGACCCAATCGGCCAGGGTGGAACGGTCGAGATCGACGCCTTCGCGGGCATAGACCTCGGACTGGCGGTACAGCGGCAGATGGTCGGCATACTTGGCCACCAGCACATGGGCGAGCAATCCAGGGCCCGGCCGCCCGCGCTCGATCGGCAGGGACGGCATCGGCGCCTGCACGATCGCTTCACACAGGCGGCAGACGATCTTGGGGCGGATATGCCGGACGACCTTGAACTGGGTGACGCGCTCCAGCACCTCGGTCTCGTCCTGGCCGAGCCGGCGCAACTGTCCGCCGCAAGCCTGGCAACCACAGCCGAGATCGCCATCGGCGATGCCCGCTGGCCAATGCACGATCTCCTCGCGCGGCAGATGATCGGGCAAGGGACGACGAACCGGATGCTGCCGGGCGTCGGGAGTTGCCGGCATGACCGCGCGCTCCAGAACCGTCCGCGCCGCCGTGCCCTCCTCGACAT
>NZ_JBHSLU010000030.1:0-27105 GCF_042655245.1 Allobosea massiliensis
CATCGGGGATCTCTCGGTTCAGGGTTGGCGTTCGCAACCCAAACCTAACCGGCAATCGCCGATGACCACCCTCAGCTACACCACGCTATGGGACACGACCCGGTGGTTGGCATCACGCCTTCGTCCCATGCCGGACGGCGCGACAACCCGATGAGGGGAACTGGCGCCCGAGGGCTCGCGGCGATGGCTGGCTTTCGACCCGATAAGCGCGGCCCGGAGCCCAAAATCGCCGACAAGCGGAGCGCCACGGGGCGTGCGGGCAGTGGCTCAATCTGCCCGCGCCGCATCCTGGCTCGACGGATGCGGATTTTGACCCACGCGCCTCGCGGCGCTCCGCTGCCCCTCGTCATCAACCGACGCCGGAAGGCGGGCGGGGACTTCCGCTGTGCGGTTTCGCGGGAAGGCGCGAACCCCGCCCCCTTGTGGGGAGGGGCAGGGGTGGGGGTCGGAAAGCTGAGCGCGCCCTGGACAGGCTGGGTGCACCATCCATGCCAGTCCGGCGAACGCTCACCAGGCGGCACGACCCCCACCCCTTCCCCTCCCCACAAGGGGGAGGGGTCTGCGTCGCGATTCCGGCGCTCTCTCGTCCCGAGATGCTCGGGTCGAGCCCGAGCATGACGCGCGGGACCCCCTCAGTCCCCGGTCATCGTCATCTCGGCGTCGATCGCCTTCATGGTCGGGTTGGCGGCGCAGAAGGCGCGGATCCTGGCCTGGGTCGCGGCGGGGTATTCGCTCGTGCCGCGGGCGCCGGATTTCAGCCACTCGGCGCAGCTGAGGTCGCGGTCGGTGATCCGGGCCGTGGCCGGGGCGGGCAGGAGCAGCAGGCCGGCAAGGGCGGCCGCGAGGGCGTGCGGAAGGCGGGGCATGGGGGATACGTCCTGAGGGGGGTGCCCGCGCGGCGGGCTCGCATGGGCGCGCTCCTGCCCCGCCGCGCCGCCGCAGGCAAATGCGATTGTCGCCGCCCCGATGCGCGGGCAGGGCAGGGAACAAAGGCCGCATTCGCCGCGCGGCGCCCTTCCGTGATAGGCAGCGGCGACATTCCGCAACAGGTTCGAAGACCATGGCCAAGAAGACGCCCGAACAGCTCGCCCGCGAATTCGAGGGGCGCAAGGCCAAGGGGCTGGCCAAGGGCGCCGCCGCATTCTGGCCGAACATCCTGTCGAATGCGGTGCTGAAGCTGACCGCGGCGAAGGAAGAGATCACGGTCGCGGCGCTGACCGAGCTGCTGGCGAAGGACGCCGAATCGAAGGATATGACCCTCGCCGCCGGCGCGGCCGAGGCGCTGGCTCGCCTGCGCCAGGCGGTGGCGAAGGGGGAGGGCTAGGTTCGCGAAAGAACCTCTCCGTCATTCCGGGGCTTCGCGCAGCGAAGAGCCCGGAACCCATGAACCCGGAGTTGCACGCAGCAGCCGGCGCGGTTTCCGCCTCATCTTGGTGGTCCGGTGTGCATGGGTTCCGGGCTCGCCGCTTTGCGGTCGCCCCGGAATGACGGCGGAGGTTCTGAACCCTACCCCGGCTCGCCGGCGATGACGCCCTTGCGCAGCAGGAAGCAGCCATAGGGGCGGGGGTCGCCGACCTGGACCACGGCGAAGGCGCGCCGCGCCGCCTCGTAGAAGGCGAAGCGCTCGATGCCGGCGAGCGGCGCCGGCCGCCCGAGCGCGGCGTCGATCTCGCGCTGCACCGCTTCCTGCACGGCGGGAACCGCGGCGGCGTCGCCGACGACCAGCATGCGGCGCAGCGGTTCGGGTTCGAAATCGTCGATCGGCAGCACGGAGAGGATGGCCCGCGCCGCCCGCTCCATGGTCAATCCCGGCAGGCGCACGAGCCGGCCGCTGGTGGTCGCGGCGGCGATCGTCTCGGCCGGGTGGTTGGCATCGACCAGGGCGAGATCGTCGCCATGGCCCATAGCGGCGAGGATCCAGAGCAGATCGGCGGAGAGGACGGGGTCGAGGGTCTTCAGCATGGCGGGGTCGTCCTGACAGGCGAAAGGCGGGTCACAGCCGACCCCGCCGGGCGAGGTAGACGCGCTGCGCGGTGCTGCCGAAGATCGCGGCGCGCTCGTCCTCGCTGCAGCCGTCGAGCAGCGTCTGCGCGGCGTCGAACCAGCGCTCGTAAGGCGCGCGCAGCGTCACCACCGGCCAGTCGCTGCCGAAGATCAGTCGCTGCGGGCCGAAGGTCATCAGCAGATGGTCGACGACCGGCTGCAGCGTGGCGAGGCTCCAGTCCGGCCCGGCCTCGGTGACGAGGCCTGAGAGCTTGCAGACGGTTTGGGGATGGGCGGCGAGCGCGGCGATCCCCTCGCGCCAGGCGGCGAGGTCGCCGGTGACGAGATCGGGCTTGGCGCCATGGTCGATGACGACGGTGAGCCGGGGCTCGCGGGCGAGCAGAGCGAGGGTGGCGGGGATATGCTCCGCCTTGATCAGGGCATCGAACACGAGGCCGTGGGCGACCATCGCGGCCAGGGCCGAGGCGAGAGAGGGTCGCGCGAGAAAGCCGAGGTCGGGGATGTCCTGCGCCATCGGGCGCAAGCCCACCAGCAGCGGGTCGGCCGCCAGCGCGGCGATGCGGGCGGGAGCGTCGGGCGCCTCGAGATCCGTCCAGCCGACGACGCCGGCGACGAAGGCCGCGCGCGCGGCGATGTCGAGCAGGAAGCGCGTCTCGGCCTCGGTCGGCGCGGCCTGGACGAGGATGGTGCGGTCGATGCCGTGGCGGGCGAGCAGGGGGGCGAGATCGTCGGGCGTGAAGTCGCGGTGGATCGGCCCGAGCGCGGGCGTCAGCCATCCATAATCGCCGCGCGCGATCTGCCAGAGATGCTGGTGGGCGTCGATGCGGAGCGGACTCATTGGGGCACCGGCACATCGGCGGCGAGCAGGCCCTCCGCCTTCAGCTCCGCCCAGAGCGCGGCCGGGACGGGCTGGGCGAGTTCGGCGATCTGATCGGCGACTTCGGCGGACGCGACCGCGCCCATGACGAGGCTCGCCACCGCCTTGTGGCCGAGCGGGAACTGCAGCGCGGCGCGGCGCAGCGGCACGCCATGGCGGGCGCAGACGGCCTCGATCGCGGCGACCCGGGCGAGGATTTCGGGCGGGGCGGGGTTGTAGTTGTAGCGCGCGCCGGGGACCGGGCCGGTGGCGAGGATGCCGGAGTTGAAGACCCCGCCGAGCATCAGGCCGATGCCCTTCTCCAGCGCGAGCGGCATGAAGGAGGCGAGGGCCGGCTGCTCCAGCAGCGAGTAGCGGCCGGCGAGCAGCATGGTGTCGAAGTCCCCAGTGCGGGCGAAGCGCTCGCACATCTCCGCCTCGTTGACGCCGACGCCGATCGCCTTGACGGCGCCGGCCGCCCGCAGTCGCTCCAGCGCGCGATAGGCCCCGTTCATGGCTTCGCCGAAGCGCTGCTCGATCAGCGCCGCGCCATGGGTCCAGACATCGACGTCGTGGATCAGGACGATGTCGATGCGGTCGACGCCCAGCCGCAGGGCCGATTGTTCGAGCGAGCGCATCGCGCCATCGTAAGAATAGTCGAAGCGCAATCCATGCGGCAGGCCGCCGCGATAGCCCGAGCCGTCGCCGCGTCCGGCGAAGGGCTCGGCGACGCGGCCGACCTTGGTGGAGAGCACGAGCCCCTCGCGCGGCACCCGCCGCAGCGCCGCGCCGATGCGGTGTTCGGACAGGCCATGGCCGTAGAGCGGGGAGGTGTCGAACAGGGTGACGCCCCCGGCGATCGCGGCCTCGACGGTCGCGACGGCGGTCGCCTCGTCGAGATGGGCGTACAGATCGCCCAGCGGCGCGCCGCCGAAACCGAGCGTCGAGACGGGCAGGCGGCAGCGGCCGAGCGGGCGCGGCGCGAGGGCAGAGGCGGGCGGCATCGGGCGTTTCCGTTCTCGTTGTGCAGAGTATGTGCACGCCGACATGTTAGCTTGCAACCGTCTTCGATCTTGATTAGCGTCCGGCGCAAGATGGTGGCCGGCGATCAGGGACGAGGTCCCGCGCCGGCGCCGCAGAACAGCCCGAAACGGGCGATGCGCGAGAAGTCCTGGGAGGACGCAAGATGAGCCAGACCCCGATCAAGCCGAGCCGCCGCGCGCTGCTGCGCGGCACCGCTGCCCTCGCCGCCACCGGCGCGATCGGCGCGCCGATGGTGCTGCGCGAGGCGCGCGCCCAGGCGGCCTTCAACTGGAAGCGCTTCTCGGGCACGACGATCGACGTGCTGCTGGTGAAGAACCCGCGCTCGGACCTGTTCCAGGCGGCCGAGAAGGAGTTCACCGAGCTCACCGGCATCAAGGTTTCCTCCGAGCAGGTGCCGGAGCAGCAGCAGCGCCAGAAGGCCGTGATCGAGTTCGCCTCGGGCAAGCCGAGCTTCGACGTCAGCGGCATCTCGCTGCATGTGCAGAAGCGCATGGCCGCCAAGGGCAAGTGGTTCGAGGATCTGAACCCCTATATCAAGGACGCCTCGCTGACCTCGCCGGACTTCGCGTTCGAGGATTTCGGCGCCGGTCCGGTCGCCTACGCGCGGCAGGCCGACGGGGCGCTCGATACGCTGCCCTTCTTCGTCGATTACTGGATGGTCTACTACAACAAGGAGCTCTTCGACGCGAAGGGTGTCGCCTTCCCCAAGACGATGGAGGAGATGTTCACCGCGGCGCAGAAGCTGCACGATCCCGCCAAGGGCGTCGCCGGCTTCGTCTCGCGCGGGCTCAAGAACGCCAATGTCCCGGTCTGGTCCTGCCTGATGCTCGGCCAGGGCATGGAGGCGACCTCGGCGGACGGCAAGCTGCAGACCGATACGCCGGAGGCGATCTGGGCGGCGGAACTCTACCGCAAGCTCAACAAGGAGACCGGCCCGGTCGGCTCCGTCGGCTTCAACTGGAACGAGTGCCAGACCACCTTCATGCAGGGCCGCGCCGCGATGTGGCTCGACGGCATCGGCTTCGCCACGCCGCTGGAGGATCCGTCCAAGTCCCGCATCGTCGGCAAGGTCGGCTATGGCGTGACGCCGCCGGGGCCGAAGGCGCATCATGCCGGCATGTTCGGCGACGGCATCGGCATCTCGCGCGGCTCGCAGAAGAAGCAGGCCGCCTGGCTCTACATCCAGCACATGACCAACAAGGCCCAGCAGCTCGCCATGCTCAAGGCCGGCGCCGGCGCGCCGGCGCGCTCCTCGGCCTATCTCGACACCGCGACGATCCAGGCGTCGAAATTCGGCAAGCAGTATTTCGACTGCCTGCTGGCCTCGGCGAAGATCGCCCGGGCGGCGCTGCCGCAGATCGTGCCGGTCACCGAGTTCCGCGACGTCTTCGGCGTGGCGCTGACCAACATGATCGGCGGGTCGGATGTCGCCGCCGAGCTGAAGAAGGCGACGGACGCCTTCGCGCCCGTGCTCGCCAAGAGCGAGCAGGGCTGAGCTTACCCTTCTCCCCTCGAGGGAGAAGGTGGCCCGGCGAAGCCGGGTCGGATGAGGGACGGATGATGCTGCCGTGTCGACGCCGGTTACGTCGGCACTGCCCTCATCCGTCATGGCTTCGCCATGCCACCTTCTCCCCCGAGGGGAGAAGGGAATAAGCGCCGAGCCTGCAACAGATCGTCGATGACCGAATGACAATCACCACATCACTCCCATCGCCGACGGCCGTGGCACCCGCACAGCCCGCGCCCTTCGTCCATTCGGCCGATTTCACGCCGCGCTACTGGCTGTTCGCGGCGCCGGCCGTGCTCGTCGTCGGGACGGTGATCGTCTTCCCCTGGCTGTTCACGCTCTACATGTCCGGCCATGACTGGAAGATCGGCGGCGGGCCGGAATTCGTCGGCCTGCAGAACTTCGTCGAGCTGTTCCGCGACGCCCGCTTCCTCGAGTCGATGGGGCACACCTTCTATTTCACGACGCTGGCCGTGGTGCTGCCGATCGTCTTCGGCACGGCGGCGGCACTGGTGTTCCACCGCGAATTCCCGTTCCGGGGCCTGCTGCGCACCGTCTTCGTGATGCCGATGATGGCGACGCCGGTGGCGGTGGCGCTGGTCTGGACGATGATGTTCCATCCCCAGCTCGGCGTGCTGAACTATCTGCTCTCGCTGGTCGGCATCGGGCCGCAGGCCTGGGTCTATTCGCCCGATACGGTGATCCCGACGCTGATCCTCGTCGAGGTCTGGCACTGGACGCCACTGGTCATGCTGATCGTGCTCGGCGGGCTCGCCGGTCTGCCGCGAGAGCCTTACGAATCCGCGCTGATCGACGGCGCCAATGACTGGCACATGTTCCGCCACATCACGCTGCCGCTGGTCTGGCCCTTCATCATGGTGGCGATCGTGATCCGCACGATCGACGCGCTGAAGGCCTTCGACACGATCTTCGTGATCACCCAGGGCGGGCCGGGCACGGCGTCGGAGACGCTGAACATCTTCCTCTACCTGCAGGCGTTCCAGTTCTACAAGATCGGCTACGCCTCGGCCGTGGTGGTGATCTTCTTCGTCATCATCATCATGCTCTCGCTGCTGCTGCTCTATGCGCGGCAGAAGTCGAAGTGGAACGCGTGATGGGTTTGCATCCGTCATTGCGAGCGCAGCGAAGCAATTCACACGGATTGCATGCTGCCCCTGGATTGCTTCGTCGGCTGTGCCTCCTCGCAATGACGGAGAGGGCTGCACGATGACCCGCCTCGCCAAGAAGTTCGGCTTCTACGCCTCCGTCTTCGTGCTGGTCTCGCCGGCGGTGTTGGTGTTCCTCTGGATGATCTCGCTCTCGTTCAAGAACGAGCTCGACAACACCGCCTTCCCGCCGGTCTTCATTCCCGATCCGCCGACGTTGAAGAACTACATCGACGTCTTCGCGCAGAACAATTTCGCGCTCTATCTGTGGAACTCGATCCTGGTCACGGGCGGGGCGGTGCTGACCGGGCTCGCGGTCGGCGTGCCGGCCGGCTACGGCATCGCGCGCGGCAAGGCGACGAAGTTCGCGATCCTGATCCTGGTCGCGCGCATGACGCCGGCCCTGTCCTATCTGATCCCGCTGTTCCTGCTGTTCCAGATGACCGGGCTGGTGGGGACGATCACGGCGCTCGTCATCACCCATCTCGTCATCACCATCCCGATCATCGTCTGGATCATGATCGGCTATTTCGAGAACGTGCCGATTGAACTGGAGGATGCGGCGCGGATCGACGGCGCCTCGACCTGGCAGGCCTTCCGCCATGTCGCGCTGCCGCTGGCGATGCCGGGGGTCACGGTAGGCGGCATCCTCGCCTTCATCTTCTCGTGGAACAACTTCATCTTCTCGGTCGTGCTCGGCGGCAAGAACAGCCGCACGCTGCCCTCGGCGGTCTACAACTCGCTGACCTTCGAGCAGATTTCCTGGGGGCCGCTGGCCGCGGCCGCGCTCCTGGTGACGCTGCCGGTGCTGCTCGTGACCGTGCTGGCGCAGCGCCAGATCGTCGCCGGGCTCTCGGCCGGAGGGCTCAAGGATGGCTGACGCGCGCAATCCCCATGACGGCGGGCGCAGGGGCCGCCCCCGACGTTCCGCCAACACACCCCTTGATCTCTCGCTCTGAAAGACGGTTCTCCATGTCCATCGATCCCAACCGCTTCGGCCTCTCCTGCGCCATCACCACCCCCATGCGGGAGGGCGGCAGCGTCGACCTGCCGCGGCTCGTGCACCATGCCCGCCATGTCCTCGCGCAGGGCTGCGACAGCGTCACGCTGTTCGGCACGACGGGCGAGGGCGCGGCGCTCGGCCTGCCGGCGCGGGGCGCGATGATGGGCGCGCTGCTGGGAGCGGGCATCGATCCGGCGACGCAGATCTATGCCGGCGTCGCGGCGGCCTCGCTGAACGAGTCGGTCGAGCAGGGACGCCTCGCGCTCGATGCCGGCGCCAAGGGGCTGCTGGTCGCGCCGCCCTTCTACTTCAAGGGCGTCAGCGACGAGGGACTCTATCGCTGGTTCTCGCAGCTGTTCGAGAAGCTCGGCCCCTCCGTGCGCAACGTCATCCTCTACCACATCCCCTCGGTGACGGCGGTGGGCCTGAGTGTCGGGCTGATCGACCGGCTGAAGAAGGCTTTTCCCGGCGTGGTCACCGGCGTGAAGGATTCGTCGGGCGACTATGCCAACACCGAGGCCTATCTGAAGGCGCATGGCGAACTCGCCATCCTCGTCGGGGACGAGCGCCTGCTGGCGAAGGCGGTGCGCAACGGCGCCCAGGGCTCGATCTGCGGCGTCGCCAATCTCGTGCCGCATCTGCTGCGCCCCATCGTCTATGAGGGCAAGGACTCTTCCGTCGTGAATGCTCTGGTCGACGAGATCTGCTCACATCCCGTTCTGGCGGCGGTGAAGGCGCTGGTCGGCCACTTGCACGGCGATGCCGGCTATGGCGCGATGCGTCCGCCGCTGGAGGCGCTGGACGAGGCAACGCGCCAGCGGCTGTTCGCGGCCTATGACCGGATCACGCAGGCCAAGGCGGCCTGAAGGAGGATGTCTTGAACCAGTCCGAGCAGGATCCGCGCGAGGGCGAGCCGCTGAAGCTGAGGGAGCGCGCCTATGCCTCCTTCACCGAGCGGCTGCTGGCGCGCGAGATCAAGCCCGGGCAGTTCGTGACCCAGCGCGAGCTGGTGGCGCTGACCGGCCTGCCGCTCGGCGCCATCCGCGAGCTGATCCCGCGGCTGGAGGCGGAAGGGCTGATCAAGACGGTGCCGCAGCGGGGCATGCAGGTCGCCCATGTCGACCTCAACCTGATCCGCAACGCCTTCCAGTTCCGGCTCTTCCTCGAGAAGGAGGCGACGGCGCTCTATGCGGTCAACGCCACCGACGAGGAGATCGCGCAGCAGCGCGCCCGGCACGAGGCGATCATCGCGCGGGCCGAGGCCGGCGGCGACCCGCAACTGATCGAGGATGCCGAGGATGTCGACCGGCTGATGCACGAGGCGATCATCGACCATCTCGACAACGACATCGTCTCCAAGGCCTTCCGCGTCACCTGGCTGAAGATCCGGCTGATCCGGCAATACGAGACGCGCATCCAGAACCACATCCTGGTGCCGGTCATGCGCGACCACCTGAAGATCATCACCGCCATCGAGGCCCGCGACCCGATCCGCGCCGCGGAGGAGATGGGCATCCATATCGGCAACGCCCGCACGCGGGCGATGAGTTACTGAGGAAGGACGTTCGCGGCAGAACCGCCCCGTCATCCTGGACAAGCTGCGAAGCAGCGCCGTTCCGGGATCCATCATAGGGCCGTGCGCCCCACGATGGATCCCGGTCGGCCTGCGGCCGCCCAGGATGACGGCGTTTTGGATTTCACGAACAGCCGGTTCTTTGAAGGCCGGGACATCACATCGAGCCGGAAAACCGGCCGCATTGGGAGGAGACCATCATGACGACGTTGACGAAACGCGACTTCCTCGCCGGTTCCGCCGCCCTGGCGGGCGGCGCCATCGCCATGCCGAGCATCCCGCGCGCACAGGCGACCGTGCTGCGCTGGGGCGAGATGCTGCCCACGACCCATCCGCAGGTGCAGATGGTCGAGCGCATCGCCAAGCAGGTGAAGGAGAAGAGCTCCGGGCGCATCGACATCCAGGCCTTTCCGGCCGGCCAGCTCGGCTCCGGCAAGGACATGATGGAGTCGGTCGCCTCTGGCGCGCTGACCATGACGACCGACGGGGCGGCCGCGCTCGGCTCCTTCCTGCCGCAGCTCTCGGTGGTCGAGGCGCCCTATCTCTGGCGCGACGCCGCCCATATGGCGAAGGTCGCCAAGGCCCCGGTCTTCGCGCAGATGAATGCGGAGCTGGAGAAGAAGCGCGGCATGCGCATGGCCGCCGTGACCTATTACGGCAAGCGCCACCTCACCACGGGCTCGAAGGCGGTGAAGAGCGCAGCCGATGTCGCCGGCCTCAAGCTGCGCGTGCCGCCGGTCGACACCTTCCGCGCCATGGTCGAGGCCTGGGGCGCCAAGGCGACGCCGGTGAACTTCAACGAACTCTACCTGGCGCTGAGCCAGGGCGCGGTCGACGGGCAGGAGAACCCGCTGCCGACGATCCACAGCGCCAAGCTGCAGGAGGTGCAGAAGCACCTGATCCTGACTGGCCACATCATCACGCCGCGGCTGGTCATCGTGAACGGCGACTTCTGGAAGGGGCTGAAGGACGCCGACCGCAGCCTGCTGGAGGCGGCCATCGCCGAGGGCGTCGCCTGGCAGGACGCCGAACTCGCCAGCCAGGAGGGCAGCCTCGTCGCGACGCTGAAGGCCGCCGGCATGACCGTCACCGAGCCCGACCTCGAGAGCTTCTCGAAGCCGGTGCTGGCGAGCCTGCCCAAGCAGTTCGAGAGCAAATGGGGCAAGGGCACCTGGGACGCGCTGGCGGCGCTGTGAGCGCTTTTCCTTCTCCCCTCGGGGGAGAAAGGTGTCTGCGAAGCAGACGGATGAGGGACGGCTGCCGCCGCCCTCGTCCGTCCGTCCCTCATCCGACCCGGCTCCGCCGGGCCACCTTCTCCCCCGAGGGGAGAAGGATCGCTTGCAGCGGGCCAACGCCACCATGAAATCCCTCCTCCACCTCTCCGACCGCGTCGTGCGGGCCGCTGCCGTGGCGCTGCTTCTGGCGCTGCTGGTCGCGGTGCTGCTCGGCGTCCTGTCGCGGCAGCTCAACGCGCCGCTGGCCTGGACCGACGAGCTCGCGCAGTACCTGCTGGTCTGGACCGGCTTCGTCGGCTGGATCATCGCGGCGCGGCGGCGCTCGCATATCCGCATCACCGTCTTCGCCGAGAAGCTGCCGGCCGGGGCGGGACGGGTGCTGGAGATCGTGACGCAGGCCGCGATCATCGTCTTCGCGGCGGTGCTGATCCGCTATTCCTTCGCGCTGATCGAGCGCAACTGGGATGTCGAGTCGATCGCGCTGCCGATCTCGGGCGCGGCGCTCTACATCGTCATGCCGCTGGCCGGGCTCGCGCTGATCCTGCAGGCGCTGGCCGAGATCGGCGATGTCGTGGCGGGGCGTCGGCATGTCGCGGCCGAGCCGGGGAGCCAGCCGCTGTGACGATGCTGATGGTCCAGATCCTGCCCGTCTGGTTCGCCGCGCTTTTGATCGGCGTGCCGCTCTTCGTCTCGATGGGGCTCGCCGCGATCGCTTTCGCCTTTCTCGGCGGCTTCCCGCTCGGCATCGTGCCGCAGAAGATCGCGCAATCGGCCAATTCCTTCCCGCTGCTGGCGGCGCCGCTGTTCATCCTGATGGGCAACATCATGAACTCGGCCGGCATCACCGACCGGATCTTCGCCTTCGCCACCGCCTGTGTCGGCTGGCTGCGCGGCGGCCTCTGCCATGCCAACATCCTCGCCAGCGTCATCTTCGCCGGCATGTCGGGCTCGGCCGTGGCGGATGCCGGTGGCGTCGGCACGCTCGAGATCAAGGCGATGAAGGACGAGGGCTACGACGCCGAGACGGCGGCCGCGATCACGGCGGCCTCCGCCACGATCGGCCCGATCATCCCGCCCTCGCTGCCGATGGTGATCTATGGCGTCTCGGCGGATGTCTCGATCGGCGGGCTGTTCCTGGCCGGCGTCATTCCCGGCCTGCTGATGGCCGGGCTGCTGATGGCGATGGTGGTGCATGTCGCCAGGAAGCGCGACCTGCCGCGCCATCCCTTCCCCGGCGCGGCGCAGCTCTGGGTCGCCTACAAGGAAGCGCATTGGGCGCTGATGACGCCGGTAATCCTGTTCGGCGGGATGATGGCCGGCATCTTCACGCCCACCGAGGCGGCTGCGGTCGCCACGGCCTATGCGCTGGTGCTCGGGCTCTTCGTCTATCGCAGCTTCGATCTCGACGATCTGCCGGAACTCGTCGTGCAGACGGTCGAGACCACCGGCGTCGTGCTCGCGCTGGTGATGACGGCGGCGGCGCTCGGCTGGTGCCTGTCGATCTCGCGCATCCCGCAGGTGGTCGGGCCGATGCTGGTCGATCTCGCCGGCAATCCGCTGGTCTTCCTGCTGATCGTCAACCTGCTGCTGCTGTTCGTCGGCTGCTTCATGGAGGCGCTCGCCGCCATGCTGATCCTGATCCCGATCCTCACGCCGGCGGCGGCGCAGTTCGGGATCGACCCGATCCAGTTCGGGCTGATCTTCGTGCTCAACCTGATGATCGGGACGATCACGCCGCCGGTCGGCGTCGTTCTCTTCGTCACGGCGAAGGTCGCCAATATCAGCTTCGAGTCGATGTCGCGGGCGATCGTGCCCTGGCTGATGCCGCTGCTGGCGGTACTCGTCGCGATCACGCTCTGGCCGCCGCTGACGACCTGGCTGCCCAATCTGGTGATGGGGCGCTGAGGCCGCGAAGCCCCAGCGTCCCCGCCGGGCTCAAGCCTTGCGGTGAATCTGGAAGCCGGCGAAGGACTGGCTTACCGGCATGATCTCGAGGCTGTTGATGTTGACATGGGCGGGGAGCGTCGCGACCCAGAAGACCGTGTCGGCGATGTCCTGCGGCTGCAGCGGATCGGTCCCGCCATAGAGCGCGTCATAGGCGGCCTTGTCGCCGCCGTTGCGGACCAGCGTGAACTCGCTCTCGCAGAGGCCGGGCTCGATCGAGGTGACGCGCACGCCGGTGCCCTGCAGGTCCGAGCGCAGGCCGAGCGAGAATTGGCGCACGAAGGCCTTGGTGCCGCCATAGACGTTGCCGCCGGCATAGGGCCAGTTCGAGGCCACGGAGGCGATGTTGACGATGGCGCCGCGCCGCTCGATCAGCCCGGGCAGGAGGTGATGGGTCAGCGTCACCAGCCCGGTGACGTTGGTGCCGATCATCGTCTTCCAGTCCGAGAGCTTGGTCTGCGGCGCGGGCTTGGTGCCGAGCGCGAGGCCGGCATTGTTCAGGAGCACGTCGATCTTCGCGAAGTCGGCCGGCAGGGCCGCGAGCGCCGCCGTCATCGCCGCCTCGTCGGTGATGTCGAAGGCCGCGCCGTGGAAGCGCTCGCCGAGCTCGGCCTTCAGCGTGTCGAGCCGGTCGGCCCGGCGGCCGGTGCCGATGACGCGCCAGCCGGCAGCGATGAAGCGGCGCGCGGTCGCGGCGCCGAAGCCGGCGGTGGCGCCGGAGATCAGGATGGTCTTCGTCATGGTCGGTCTTCCGGTGGGGGCGGGGGCGGAGCGCGGCCCGCGCGCCCGGCGGAACCGGGGCGGTGCGGCGGCGCGGAGGGGTGGAGAGAGGGCGGCGGCTCAGACCTCGCCGCCCTCATGCAGGTAGTGCTTCACGTCGAGGACGATCTTGCGGTCGAGTTCGCCGATCGCGGCCTCGTCGCGCCCATCATACGGGATCGAGAGCAGGACGTGGCGGATGGCGTTGAGCCGGGCCCGCAGTTTGTCGTTGCCGCGGATGACATGCCAGGGCGCCCGGTCGGTCGAGCTGCGCCGGAGCATCTCATCGAAGGCTTCCGAATAGGCGGCGAAGCGCGGGATCGCCTCGAAGTCGATCGGCGAGAGTTTCCAGCGCTTGAGCGGGTCGTGCCAGCGCGCATGCAGCCGCAGCATCTGCATCTCGGGGCCGATGGTGATGAAGAGCTTGATGAGCCGGATGCCGTCGCGCACCAGCATGCCCTCGAAGGCCGGCGCCTCGTGCAGGAGCGTGTCGGTCTGCTCCGGCGTGCAGAAGCCCATCACGCGCTCGACGCCGGCGCGGTTGTACCAGGAGCGGTCGAAGAAGACGATCTCGCCGGCCGTCGGCATCTGCGCCGCATAGCGCTGGAAATACCATTGCCCGGCCTCGCTGTCGGAGGGCTTGGACAGGGCGACGACGCGGGCCTGACGCGGGTTGAGGTGCTGGGTGAAGCGGCCGATCGTTCCGCCCTTGCCGGCGCCGTCGCGACCCTCGAAAACGATGACGACGCGCTCCTTGCGCTCGCGCACCCAGGTCGCGAGCTTCTGCAGCTCGATCTGCAGCGGCTCCAGCTCGCGCTCGTAGCGCTTGCGCTTCATGCGTTTGCCGTAGGGGTATTCGCCGCTGCGGAAGGCGGCGTCCGTGATCGCCTCGGGCAGCGTCTCGGCCTCGATGTCGAAGCCCTGCGGACCGAGGGGCTTGCGGGGCGTCTTCGTCTTCGGTGTCCTGCCCGTGGTGGCTGGAGCCGGGCCCTCGCCGCTGTCGGAAACCAGGCGGATCGCGGATTTCTTGGTGCGCGCTGACAGGGTCTTGGCCATCGGAGCCTCCTCGGCAATGCGCCCAGCCTAGCGGGCCTCAGCGGCGAAGGGAATTGACGGGCGCCGCGCCGGCCATCAGGAAGGGGCGCCCGCCTGCGCCGCTTCCTCCGGTGCCGTCCGTGTCGAGGTTTCCCATGCCCGGTGCCGTCGATCCCCTAGCCGCCACGACGCAGGCGCTCGTCGAAGCGATGGGGTCGGCTGCGCTGCTGCTGGATGCGCAGGGGGTGGCCCAGGCGCTGAGCCCGGCGATGCGCGCCCTGATCCCGGCGCTGGAAAAGGGACGGCTGCTGACACTGGTGATGCGCGATCCGGACCTGATCGAGGCGATCGAAGGCGTCTCGCGGCAGGGGGGACGGCAGGTGATCGAGCTGATCGAGCGCGTGCCGGTGGAGCGCACCTTCCGCATCCATATCGCTGCGCTGGGCAGCGAGGGTGTCCGGCGACCGGTGCTGCTGACCTTCGAGGACCTCAGCGAGCAGCGCGTCACCGAGCGGATGCGGGTCGACTTCGTCGCCAATGCCAGCCACGAGCTGCGCACGCCGCTGGCCTCGCTGCTCGGCTTCGTCGAGACGCTGCAGGGCCCGGCGCGCAACGATGCCGGCGCGCGCGACCGTTTCCTGGCGATCATGCGCGAGCAGGGGCTGCGCATGGCGCGGCTGGTGGACGACCTGCTCTCGCTTTCGCGGATCGAACTGCGCGCCCATCTGGCGCCGGAGACGCCGGTCGATCTGACCGGCATCTCGCGCGAGATCGTGGATTCGCTGACGCTGATGGCACGCGAGCGCGAGGTGACGCTGACGCTGCGGGCGCCGACCGAGCCGGTAAACGTACCGGGCGACCGCGACGAGCTGCTGCGGCTGATGGAAAACCTCGTCGAGAACGCGATCAAGTACGGCAAGAGCGGCGGAGAGGTCGTGATCGACGTCGTCGACGGGCCGCTCGAGGTCAGCGTCGGCGTGCGCGACGATGGGCCGGGCATCGCACCGGAGCATCTGCCGCGGCTGACGGAGCGCTTCTACCGGGTCGATACCGCGGCGAGCCGCGAGGCCGGCGGCACGGGGCTCGGCCTCGCCATCGTCAAGCACATCGTGCTGCGCCATCGCGGGCGGCTGACGATCGAGAGCGCGCTCGGTGAGGGTGCGACGTTCAGGGCTGTTTTGCCACGTTTCGGGGCTTCGGCGCGCAAGCCTTGAGGGCGTTTCTTAACGCTGCGTGACGCCTTCATGACAGCATGCGTGACGAAGTGTCATGAAGCTGTCATGCAGAGGGTGTTCTGAACGGCTCGCTGAACCTGCGACCCAGAGAGGACATCTCATGCGCAAACTTCTCATTCTCGCGGCCGCGACCATCGGTCTGTCGGGCGTCGCCCAGGCCGCCGACATCACCGGCGCCGGCGCGACCTTCCCCTTCCCGATCTACTCGAAATGGGCCGAGGCCTATAAGAAGGAGACCAATATCGGTCTCAACTACCAGTCGATCGGCTCCGGTGGCGGCATCCGCCAGATCAAGGCCAAGACGGTCGCCTTCGGCGCCACCGACGCTCCCCTCAAGGGCGAGGATCTGGCCAAGGACGGCCTCATCCAGTTCCCGACCGTGATGGGCGGTGTCGTCCCCGCGATCAACATCGCCGGCATCGACGCCCGCCAGCTCAAGCTGACCGGCCCGATCATCGCCGAAATCTACATGGGCACCGTGAAGAAGTGGAACGATCCCAAGATCGTCGCCCTCAACGCCGGCCTGAAGCTGCCCGACGCCAACATCAATCCCGTCTATCGCTCGGACGGTTCGGGCACGACCTTCGTGTTCACCGACTATCTCTCCAAGGTCTCGCCGGAGTGGAAGTCCAAGGTCGGCGCCAACACCTCGGTGCAGTGGGCCGTCGGCATCGGCGGCAAGGGCAATGAGGGCGTCTCGGCCTCGGTCAAGCAGGTCGCCAACTCGATCGGCTATGTCGAATATGCCTACGCCAAGCAGAACAAGCTCAGCTACGCGCTGATCCAGAACGCCGAGGGCAACTTCCCGGCGCCGGACGACAAGTCGTTCCAGGCCGCGGCCGCGAACGCCAACTGGAACGAGGCTCCCGGCTTCGGCATCTCGCTGAACAACCAGAAGGGCGCCGAGGCCTGGCCGATCACGGCCGCGACCTTCCTGCTCGTCCACGCCAAGCCGGAGAAGCCGGAAGAGGTGCAGGCCGCGCTGAAGTTCGTCGACTGGGCCTTCAAGAACGGCGACCAGATGGCGCTGGACCTCGACTACGTGCCGCTCCCGGCCAACGTCAAGGATCAGGTCCGCGCCGCCTGGAAGGGCGTGACCGACCCGTCGGGCAAGCCGATCTTCTGATCACCGACTGAGGGCGAGGCGGAACCCGGTTCCGCCTCGTCTTCCTCATCAGGCCTCCATCCCGAGCAGCGGCGGAACCGCTGTTCCGGCTGAGGGCCCTCCCGAGAGCCTTCGCCTTCCGCCTCGCATCCTCGTTCCGCCACGACCGGAGTTCCACGGATGACCGCCGTGACCGACACCATGAGCATTCCGGCCGCGCGGCCGCAGCGAAAGACGCCGAAGGGCACCTTCGACATCGTCTTCCGCAATGCCAGCCTGATCTCGGCCCTGTTCGTGCTGTTGCTGCTGGCCGGCATCATGCTGTCGATGGTCATCGGCGGCTGGCCGGCCTTCAAGGCGTTCGGGCTGAGCTTCATCACCGGCTCGCAATGGGACACCCAGGCCGATGTCTATGGCGCCTGGCCGGCCATCGTCGGTACGCTCTCGACGGCGCTGATCGCGCTGCTGATCGGCGTGCCGCTCTCGCTCGGCATCGCCGTCTACCTCACCCAGCTTGCCCCGCCCTGGTTCAAGCAGCCAGTCTCGACCACGATCGAGCTGCTCGCCGCCGTGCCCTCGATCATCTACGGCATGTGGGGCCTGTTCGTCTTCGTGCCGCTCTTCGCGGCCTATGTGCAGGTCCCGCTCTCGAACATCGTCGAGGGGATGCCGATCGTCGGGACAATCCTGTATTCGCGCTCGCCCTCCGGACTGGGCATCCTGACGGCGGGCATCATCCTCGCCTTCATGATCATCCCCTTCATCGCCTCGATCGTGCGGGACATGCTCGATCAGATCCCCTCCGTGCTGCGCGAGAGCGCCTATGGCATCGGGGCGACGACCTGGGAGGTCGTGCGCCATGTGCTGGTGCCGCAGGCCGGCGTCTCGATCATCGGTGCGATCATGCTGGGTCTCGGCCGCGCGCTCGGCGAAACGATGGCGGTGACCTTCGTGGTCGGCAATGCCAACCGCCTCTCGGCCTCGATCATGGATCCGGGCTCGACCATCGCCTCGCGCATCGCCAACGAGTTCAACGAGGCGCTGGGCCTGCAGATGAACGCGCTGATCGCGCTCGGCTGCATCCTGTTCTTCGTCACCTTCGTCGTCCTGGTCGTCGCGCGCATCCTGGTGTCGCGGGTCAAGACCTTCTGAGCGAGCCCGATCATGAGCCTGACGACCTCCTCCACCGCTCCCGCCGCCCCTTACGCCGCCTGGGGCCGCGTCCGGCAGAGCCGCCGCACCGCCGACAAGGCGATGCGGGTCATCTCCGCCGGCTTCACCTTCCTCGCCATCTTCGTGCTGTTCTGGATCCTCGGCATGCTGATCGTGAAGGGCATCGGCGGGCTCTCCGTCGCCACCTTCACGCAGATCACCCCTGGCCCCGGATCGCAGGGCGGCGGCCTCGCCAACGCCATGGTCGGCTCGATTGTGCTGACCTTCCTCGGCATCGCCGTGGCGACGCCGATCGGCGTGCTGGCGGGCACCTATCTGGCGGAATACGGCAAGGGCTCGAAGCTGGCCGACCTGATCCGCTTCATCAACGACATCCTACTCTCGGCGCCCTCGATCCTGATCGGCCTGTTCGTCTATGTCATTCTGGTCGAGCCGGTCGGCGGCTATTCCGGCTGGGCCGGCGGCGTCGCGCTCGGCATCATCGCGATCCCCGTGATCGTGCGCACCACCGAGGACATGCTGCGCCTGGTGCCAGGCCCGCTGCGCGAGGCCGGGGCTGCGCTGGGCGCGCCGCCTTCCGTGGTGATCACCTCGATCACCTGGAAGGCCGCGAAGGCCGGCATGGTCACCGGTATCCTGCTGGCGCTCGCCCGCATCGCAGGCGAGACCGCACCGCTGATCTTCACCGCGCTGAACAACAATTTCTGGTTCTCGTCGGACCTGATGGGCGGCGTGTCGAACCTGCCGGTGACGATCTACCAGTTCGCCTCCGCGCCTTACGAGAACTGGCAGCAGCTCGCCTGGGCCGGTTCGCTGATCATCACCCTGTCGATCCTGCTGCTCTCGCTCGTCGCCCGCCGCATCGTGCGCGGCGGCAAGTGAGACCCGCCTAACCTATCTCCGTCGCGTCAGATCCGAAGGAACCCGTCGATGCTTTCGACCCTCGAACTCAGCCCGCAGTCGCTCGACGCCGACGCGCCCGTCCGGATCGCGGTGAAGAACCTCGATTTCTACTATGGCGAGCACAAGGCGCTGAAGAACATCAATCTCGACTTTCGCGACCGGCATGTCACGGCCCTAATCGGCCCCTCGGGCTGCGGCAAGTCCACGCTGCTGCGCATCTTCAACCGGATCTATTCGCTCTATCCCGAGCAGCGCGCGACCGGCGAGGTCATGCTCGACGGCCGCAACGTCATCTCCAACGACGTCGACGTCAACGAGCTGCGCTCGCGCATCGGCATGGTCTTCCAGAAGCCGACGCCCTTCCCGATGTCGATCTACGACAATGTCGCCTTCGGCATCCGCCTCTACGAGAAGCCGCCGAAGTCGGAGCTCGACGACCGCGTCGAGGGCGCGCTGCGCCGGGCCGCGCTCTGGGACGAGGTCAAGGACAAGCTCAAGACCTCCGGCATGGGCCTTTCGGGCGGCCAGCAGCCGCGCCTCTGCATCGCGCGCACCATCGCGCAGAAGCCGGAGGTCATCCTGTTCGACGAGCCGACCTCGGCGCTGGACCCGATCTCGACCGGCAAGATCGAGGATCTGCTGGAGCAGCTGAAGGCCGACTTCACGATCGTCATCGTCACCCACAACATGCAGCAGGCGGCGCGCATCTCGCAGTACACCGCCTTCATGTATCTGGGCGAGGTGATCGAGTTCGCCGCGACCAACACGATCTTCATGAACCCGAGCAAGAAGCAGACGCAGGACTACGTCACCGGCCGCTTCGGCTGATTTGGCCGCCGCTTCCGCTCCGCATCCAAAGGACAACGCCGCGATGACCGAACATATCGTCCGCTCCTACGACGCCGAACTGGAGTCGCTGCGCCGCAGCCTCGCCGAGATGGGCGGCATGTCCGAGCGCATGCTCGGCGATTCCACGGTCGCGCTGGTGCGCCGCGACACGACGCTGGCCCAGAAGGTGATCTCCGCCGACCAGCGGCTCGACAACCTGCAGCGCGACGTCGAGGAGCGCGCCGTGCTGACGATCGCCCGGCGCCAGCCGCTCGCCAACGATTTGCGCGAGCTGATCTCGGCGATCCGCATCGCCTCGGACATCGAGCGCGTCGGCGACCTCGCCAAGAACATCGCCAAGCGCGCGGTCGCGATCTCCGGCCAGTTCTCGCCGCCGCACCGCGCCGTCGTCGGGCTGGAGCATATGAGCCGGCTGGTGCAGGCGCAGCTCAAGGACGTCCTCGACGCCTACGCCACCAGCAACGAGCAGAAGGCGCTCGAGGTCTGGCATCGCGACGGCGAGATCGACGCGCTCTACACCTCGCTGTTCCGCGAGCTGTTGACCTATATGATGGAAGATCCGCGCAACATCACCTTCTGCACGCATCTCCTGTTCTGCGCCAAGAACGTCGAGCGCATCGGCGACCACACCACCAACATCGCCGAGACGATCCACTATCTCGTCACCGGCGAATCGCTCGACATCAACCGTCCCAAGCTCGAGACCACCGACATCACGGTCGAGGCCGTGACAGGGAGCTGACAACACCGACTGCGCCGGAGCCTTCGCCGTCAGGGTCGGGCCTGTTCCGACCATCCACGTCTTCGCCGGACCCACGCCGCGTTCAAGACGTGGATGCTCGCCACAAGGGCGAGCATGACGATGCGTTTCGGCACAAACGCCAAGAACGGAACCGTGCCATGGCCGCCCGCATCCTGATCGTCGAGGACGAGGAACCCCTCACCCTGCTGCTGCGCTACAACCTCGAGGCCGAGGGCTTCGCAGTCGACAGCGTGGCGCGGGGGGACGACGCCGAGCTGCATCTGCGAGACAACACGCCCGATCTCGTGCTGCTCGACTGGATGCTGCCCGGTCTCTCCGGCATCGAACTGTGCCGGCGGCTGCGGGCGCGGCGCGACACCGAGCGCGTGCCGATCATCATGCTGACCGCCCGCGGCGAAGAAACCGAGCGCGTGCGCGGCCTCGCCACCGGGGCCGACGACTATGTCGTCAAGCCGTTCTCCCTGCCGGAGCTGATCGCGCGCATCCAGGCGCTGCTGCGCCGGGCGAAGCCCGGCCATGTCGCGGGGCTGCTGGTCGCCGGCGATCTCGAACTCGACCGCACGACGCGCCGCGTGCGCCGGGCCGGCGAAGAGCTGCATCTGGGGCCGACCGAGTTCCGGCTGCTGGAATTCCTGATGCAGGCGCCGGGCCGGGTCTATTCGCGCGCCCAGCTGCTCGACGCCGTCTGGGGCCGCGACGTCTACATCGACGAGCGCACGGTCGACGTCCATGTCGGGCGGCTGCGCAAGGCGATCACGCCGGGCGACGCCAAGGATCCGCTGCGCACCGTCCGTGGCGCGGGCTACGCCTTCGACGAGACCTTCGCGCGGGCGTGAGGGAAACCGTCATGGTCGGGCGCAGACCCGAGCATCTCGTGACGCCGAGGCTCCCCTGCCGTGCCGGCCATAGATTCTCGGGTCGAGCCCGAGAATGACGAGGTCGCTCCGGCATGCGCCTGATCGCTTGACCCGCGACGCCCGACGGCGCAAGCCGGCCCGATGCAGATCAAAGACATCGCCATCATCGGCGCCGGCCCGGCCGGGCTGATCGCGGCCGAGCGGCTGGCCCAGGCCGGCCACCGCGTGACGATCCATGAGCGGATGCCGTCGCCGGCGCGCAAATTCCTGCTCGCCGGGCGCGGCGGGCTCAACCTCACCCATTCCGAGCCGCTGGAGAGCTTCCTGCCGCATTACGGCGCGGCGCGGGACTGGCTCGAACCCGCCATCCAGGCGTTTCCACCGCAGGCGCTGCGCGATTGGGCCGACGAGCTCGGCGCGGAGAGCTTCATCGGCACCAGCGGGCGCGTCTTCCCGAAGGCGATGAAGGCGTCGCCGCTGTTGCGCGCCTGGCTGCGCCGGCTCGACGGGCTCGGGGTGCGGCTCGAAGCCGGCCGGCGCTGGACCGGCTGGAACGACGAGGGCGCGCTGACCTTCGCCACGGCGGCCGGCGAGGTGACGGTCGCCGCCGATGCGACGCTGCTTGCGCTGGGCGGGGCGAGCTGGCCGCGGCTCGGCTCGGACGGTGGCTGGGTGCCGCTGCTGGCCGGCAAGGGCGTTGCCATTTCGCCGCTGCGGCCCGCCAATGGCGGCTTCGCCGTGGCCTGGTCCGACACGCTGCGCGAGCGCTTCGCCGGCGCGCCGCTGAAACGGATCACGCTTCGCTTTGCCGGCAAAGAAATTGTTGGAGAGGCGATGATCGACGCGCATGGACTCGAGGGCGGCGCGATCTATGCGCTGTCGGGGTCGCTGCGCGAGGCGATCGCGCGCGACGGTTCGGCGCTGCTCGAGATCGACCTGCGGCCCGATCTCGACCTCGCCCGTCTGACCGAGAAGCTCGGCAAGCGTCGGCCCGGTGAGACGCTCAGCAACCATCTGCGCAAGGCGGCAGGGCTGTCGCCGGCGGCGGTGGCGGTGCTGCGCGACAGCGTCGGCGGCAGGCTCGACGAGAGTCCCGCGGCGCTCGCGGCGGCGATCAAATCCGCGTCTGTGCGCCTGACCGGGACGATGCCGCTCGACCGGGCGATCTCCAGCGCCGGCGGCATCGCGGCCGGCGAGATCGACGGGGGCTTCATGCTGCGGCGCCTGCCGGGCGTCTTCGTCGCCGGCGAGATGCTGGACTGGGAGGCGCCGACCGGCGGTTACCTCCTGCAGGGCTGCTTCGCGACCGGCGTCGCGGCGGCGGCGGGGATGGTGGCGTGGCTCGCGCGGGGAACCTCGACGGAGAACCCTGTCCCATAGGGAGAGGGCAGGGTGAGGGGTCGGCCGTTTGAAGGTGGCGTGAGACCTGACCGGCGCAGCGGTTGGGTCAGCACTCGGCTGGTCCAGGGGCCGACACCTCACCCCTGCCCCTCTCCTTACAGGAGAGGGGTTCCCCGCGCTTTCTGGTCTGCGCTTCGCTTCGCCCGAGAATGACGCCCCCTACCGCCCCTCGGCCTTCCGGATGGCCTCGTCGAGATCCTGCCATTCATGGCAGCGGCCGCAGAGGCTGGCGAGCTTGGCGAGATTGGCCTTGGCCGAGGCCATGTCGCCGGTCTCGATGAACCATTCGCCCTGGTATTCGAGCGCGGGCAGGAAGGTCGGGTCGCGCATCAGCGCGGCGTCGTAATACTGCTTCGAGAGCGGGTAGTTCTTCAATTTGCGGTGCGAGTAGGCGAGCCAGTTCAGCAGGACGGGCGAGTGCGGCGAGCGCTTCAGCAGCGCCTCCAGCTTCTCGATCGCGGGCGGGAAGTTCTTTTCCTCGATCCAGCGCCGCGCCTGGCGGTACTCCGGGTCCTCGTCGAGCCAGGTCCAGTCCGGCCCGACGGCCTGGGCGCCGGCCGCGGCGAGCAGGGCCGCGGCTCCCGTCAGCAGCGCGATCAGGCGGCGGTGCATGGCGTGTTCCTTCCCGATGAACCCGGTCGCGGGGGTCCGCGTTGCTCCCGTCATCGCCGGCCGATCATGGAGAGATCGCATGACAAGTAAACTGAGGAAGGGCAGCGCTGTCCGCTGGCACTGGGGCAATGGCACGGCCGAGGGGGAGGTCGAAAGCGTGTTCACCAAGCCGGTCAGCCGCACGATCAAGGGCAAGCGCATCCGCCGCAACGCCTCGGAGGAGAAGCCGGCCTATCTGGTGCGGCAGGCCGATGGCGCGAAGGCGCTGAAGTCCCAGAGCGAGCTGGAGGCGCGCTGATGGTGGAGATCGATCTGACGCCGCCGGCCGCCGCCGCGAAGGCGGCCGAGCAGGGGCTGAAGCTGCGGAAGGAGCACAAGCGCGGGGGCACCCGCGTCGGTGTCGCCCGGGCGCACCAGCTCATGAAGCGGGAGCCGCTCTCGGCCGATGTCGTGAAGCGCATGGCGAGCTATTTCGCCCGGCATGCGGTCGACAAGAATGGCAAGGATTTCGACAATGCCGCGGACCCCTCGGCGGGCTTCATCGCCTGGCAGCTCTGGGGCGGCGATGCCGGACGCGATTGGGCCGACAAGAAAAAGGCCGAGCTGACCAAGAAGGGGTAGGGCTACCAGCGCCTCTCCTGCCAGCTCCTGTCACCAGTGCGCGTCGCCATGCGTCGCGCCCCCTCGCGCGCGGACGCGACCGGTCCCATATTGCAGCTATGTCCGAGAGCCCCGCCAAGACCAAGCCCGCCAAAAAGCCCTCCAGCGCGCGCACGCCCAATTCCAAGGCGAGCAAGCCGGAGCTGAAGCCGCTCGAGGGCTATCTCGCCGATCTGCTCAACCCGGCGATCAACCGCGGCACCGCGGTGCCCGGCGGCGCCGGCGGCTTCTCGGACCGGCCGCAGGCCGGCTACGAGCCGAAGCCGGATTATTCCCTGGAGCGGCCGGGCGGCGAGGAGCGGCCGAAGCGCAAGCTCTCGAAGAAGGCCGATGGCGCCTTCATCGGGGCGGAGGGCGCGGCGGCGGCGACGGCGCAGTCGCTGCAGACGCTGCTGGAGAGCGGCAATCCCTTCATCGAGCCGGGCAAGGCCTGGGTGCCGCATCGCCCGCCGCGGCCGGACAAGTCGGAAGGCGGCATCCGCTTCCGGATGAACTCGGAATATGAGCCCGCCGGCGACCAGCCGGCCGCGATCGCGGAGCTGGTCGAGGGCGTGTCCCGGCAGGAGCGCGACCAGGTGCTGCTCGGCGTCACCGGCTCGGGCAAGACCTTCACCATGGCGCAGGTGATCGAGCGCACCCAGCGCCCGGCGCTGATCCTGGCGCCGAACAAGACGCTGGCCGCGCAGCTCTATGGCGAGTTCAAGAGCTTCTTCCCCGACAACGCGGTCGAGTATTTCGTCTCCTATTACGACTACTACCAGCCCGAGGCCTATGTGCCGCGCTCGGACACCTATATCGAGAAGGAATCCTCGATCAACGAGCAGATCGACCGGATGCGCCATTCGGCGACGCGCTCGCTGCTGGAGCGCGACGACGTCATCATCGTCGCCTCGGTGTCCTGCATCTACGGTATCGGCTCGGTCGAGACCTATACGGCGATGACCTTTGGCATCAAGCTGGGCGAGCGTGTCGAGCAGCGCCAGCTCATCGCCGATCTCGTGGCGCTGCAATACAAGCGCACGCAGCACGACTTCACCCGCGGCAGCTTCCGCGTGCGGGGCGACGTGATCGAGCTGTTCCCGGCCCACTATGAGGACCGCGCCTGGCGCATCGGCCTGTTCGGCGACGAGGTCGAGAGCATCAGCGAGTTCGACCCGCTGACGGGCCAGAAGACGGCCGACCTCGAATTCGTGAAGGTCTACGGCAATTCGCACTACACCACGCCGCGGCCGACGCTGACCCAGGCCGTGAAGAGCATCAAGGAGGAGCTGAAGGCCCGGCTCGACGAGCTGAACCGCATGGGCCGCTTCCTCGAGGCGCAGCGGCTCGACCAGCGCACCACCTTCGACATCGAGATGATCGAGGCCACCGGCTCCTGCAACGGCATCGAGAACTATTCGCGCTATCTCACCGGCCGCAAGCCGGGCGAGCCGCCGCCGACTTTGTTCGAATACCTGCCCGACAATGCGCTGGTCTTCACCGATGAAAGCCATGTCACCGTGCCGCAAATCGGCGGCATGTATCGCGGCGACTTCCGCCGCAAGGCGACGCTGGCCGAATACGGCTTCCGCCTGCCCTCCTGCATGGACAACCGGCCGCTACGCTTCGAGGAATGGGACGCGATGCGCCCGCAATCGATCCATGTCTCGGCGACGCCGGGCTCCTGGGAGATGGAGCAGACCGGGGGCGTCTTCACCGAGCAGGTCATCCGCCCCACGGGGCTGATCGACCCGCCGGTCGAGATCCGCCCCGCCAAGCACCAGGTCGCGGATCTGCTCGACGAGATCAAGGAGGTGACCGAGAAGGGCTACCGCACGCTCGTCACCGTGCTGACCAAGCGCATGGCCGAGGATCTGACCGAATATCTGCACGAGAACGGCGTGCGCGTGCGCTACATGCATTCCGACATCGACACGATCGAGCGCATCGAGATCCTGCGCGATCTGCGGCTCGGGGCCTTCGATGTCCTCGTCGGCATCAACCTGCTGCGCGAGGGCCTCGACATCCCCGAATGCGGCTTCGTTGCCATTCTCGACGCCGACAAGGAGGGCTTCCTGCGCTCCGAGACCTCGCTGATCCAGACGATCGGCCGCGCCGCCCGCAATGTCGACGGCAAGGTCATCCTCTATGCCGACCAGGTCACCGGCTCGATGGAGCGGGCGCTGGCCGAGACGAACCGCCGCCGCGAGAAGCAGCTCGCCTATAATGCCGAGCACGGCATCACGCCGCAGACGATCAAGCGCGCCATCGGCGACATTCTCGGCAGCGTCTATGAGCGCGACCACGTCACCGTCGATGCCGGGCTCGGCACGCCGGCGGCCGGGCACAATTTCAAGGCGGCGCTGGCCGATCTCGAAAAGCGCATGCGCGAGGCCGCCGCCGATCTCGAATTCGAGACCGCCGCCCGGCTGCGCGACGAGATCAAGCGGCTGCAGGCGACCGAGCTCGCCATCTCCGACGACCCGCTCGCCCGCCAGGGCGATGTCGAGGCCTCGGCCGGCAAGTACAAGGGCGAGCGCAGCTATGGCGCCAGCGCCAATCTGCCGCCCACCCGCGCCCGCAAGCCGACCGACGAGGATATGGGCCCGCACAACTGGGGCGGCGGCGAGGGCAAGCCGGTCGCCAAGCCCGGCGCCCGCCCGCGCAAGCCGACGCTGGACGAAATGGGCCCGCGCACGGAGCAGCGGCCGAAGGGGGCCGGGGAGAGACGGGGGCGGAGGGGCTGACGCCCTCTACCTTTGGTGATCATGCGCGGGGAACCCCTCTCCTGTAAGGAGAGGGGCAGGGGAGAGGTGTCGGCCGTTCTCCGCATGAGGCACCATGGCGACCGAGCGACAGGACTTCGCGAGAAGACTCCGCCGGCAATCCACCAAGCCGGAGGACATCCTGTGGTCGCTGCTCCGCGCCCACCGCCTCGACGGCCTCAAATTCCGCCGGCAGGTGCCGTTGCTCGGCTACACCGTCGATTTCCTCTGCCTCCAGCGCAAGCTCGTCATCGAACTCGACGGCGCTCAGCATGACGTCGAGCGCGACTACGACGCAGCCCGCACGCTGGAGATCGAGCGCCACGGCTTCACGGTGATCCGCTTTCGCAACGAGACGATGCTGAACGACCGCGACGCTGTCGTTGCCGCCATCCGTGAAGCGGCGGGGACCGCGACGGAGAACCCTCACCTGTAAGGAGAGGGTTCTGCACGGACTTGGCTTGGGGGGCGCTTGAGGAGATGGAGTTGCGCCTGGAAGCGTGTGAAAGCGGCGTGCGGAGGCAATTAGGTGACGGAAGCTACGAACGCATTTGGTCGCTGGAATGGGTTCCCCACCTTAGGCCGTCGACTCATTACCGCGTAGCCAGATCCTGACGCATACGAGCTTGAGGCTTGCGAGGAAGTTTTCCGCGAGCTTGTCGTAGCGTGTGGCGACG
>NZ_JBHSLU010000031.1:0-4003 GCF_042655245.1 Allobosea massiliensis
TCGGGGATCTCTCGGTTCAGGGTTGGCGTTCACAACCCAAACCTAACCGGCAATCGCCGGTGACCACCGTCAGCTACACCACGCTATGGGACACGACCTTCTAATGACGCCTTCAAGGCCGAGAACTTCGCCGCCAAATGCAAGAGCTTGCGGAGTTTTCCAGAAATCCGGAGCGTGCAGGACGGTGCGCCTGCGGGGTTTGATGAACCGGGCCGCCCAGTTGACGTAGGTTAGCATGGTCTGAGGGAGGTTGAGGGACGCTAAAGCGGTTTCCGAGCCGGGTAGGGCGGGTATGTTTGATAGCAGTCGTTGGTGCAGGTCCTCGATACGGGGCGGCAGGGATTGCGGATGAGCGTTCGGCCCGGTCACGGTTCACCTGTGAATGATGGTGCTGCCCAACAGAAGGGTCGTTACTATACCAGAGAGAGTGCGAGCGGGATTGTACCGGCGAAAAATCGCGGTCTCTATGTTTGAGCGAACCCGCCCAGCCGCGCTTGCATCAGCCTTGATCCACCAGCAACCCGCCGATGTTCGGGCAGAAATCGCGAGACCCCTACTCGTACAGGCGAGCCCGCAAATTCCCCCCGTGGGCCACCCCGCGTGCCCCTCGGCGAAACCGCACGGCCCCTTGCCGGTGCACCGTACCTGTCCCCTCCGATGGCCGATTGGCGCTGTGCGGGTCCGACCGTAGAGGCCCGTCTTGCTGGTCCCGGCGACTACTCTACCCGGAAGCTCTGCCGGGCTTTCGGGGGCGGGCGGTGCTCGATGATGGCGAGGGCCCGGCCGCACCCGGAAACAACAAGGGCATCTGCTCCAGCAGCACCCCACAGCAGGCGACGACGGCCGCATCCCGATCCGCTCTCGCCATCGCTGCGGTCAGCTCTGAAAATACCTCCGGCGGCAGTTCAACTACAAAATCTAATACACCTCCGCCTTTCGATGCTCTCTTAAAGCTAATCGAGACAAATGATCGCTCTCCTTTTCTGCCGCCTATGACGCTGTGCATTCTCACTCCGTATACGTCGTTCTTCCAAAACGCCTCGGTTTCTCCAGATGCTTTGACTTTGATCTGCATGATGCTTCTCCTTTGACGAAAATAAACTATTGGAAGCAGAAACAGATGCAACTCGGCTGTGAATGGAGAGTGCCCCCGATGCTTACGTAAGCAACCAACGGGCGTAGCGAACCGGTGCCTGCCTGTCTCACAGGGCAGGGGTGAGTGAGACGTCTCAGCTCGCGGTCGCCTCTGTCTCACACGAATTGCTATTGACTTCTGAGACGGGCCGCGCTCAACATCAATGAGCCTATTGAGACAAAGGAGAGGGTAGATGCTTGTCGGCTACGCCAGAACCTCGACCACAGAACAGACCGCCGGATTGGCGGATCAGGTCGCGGAGTTGACGCGGCTTGGCTGCGAACGGGTGTTTGAGGAGCACGGCTCCGGTGTGGACAACGAACGGCCGAAACTGCGCGAGGCGATTGATTTCGTTCGGCGCGGCGACGTGCTGGTCGTGACTAAGCCCGACCGTATCGCACGCTCGGCAATCGACCTCCTCACCACGGTGAAGGCAGTTCAGGCGAAGGGGTGCGAGGTCCGCATCCTCTCGCTGGGGATCGACACCACCGCACCGACCGGTAAGCTCACGCTCACTGTGCTGGCGGGCATGGCAGAGTTTGAGCGCGACCTGATGTTGGAACGCCAGCGGGCCGGCATTGCGGCGGCGAAGGCGCAAGGCAAGTACAAGGGGCGTGCGCCGACCGCCCGTGCCAAGGCGTCGGGTGTCGCGGAGCTTTGGCATCAGGGCATGGGGGCGAGTGAGATCGCCACCAAGCTCCAGATCAGCCGAGCGAGCGTCTATCGCATCCTTGGCGCTTTGACCGGGCGCTCGGTAGAGAGCCTTGATACCGTGCAGCCCCCGCGAAATTGAGCCCATTGTTCGGCGGCTGGCATGCGCTATCCCTTCTTGGTTGAATAGGACATGATGAGTGGGAACGGCGTCGTTCAGCCCCCGAATGAGAGAGGTCTAAGCGTTGATCACCGCTGCAATACCGCTGCTCGGGGGCGTAGCAGCTTTCGTAGGCTATTTCTTAGAAATGGGCTGGCTGTTCTGGCTGGGCGCTGCGGTTTGCGGCTTCAATGAGTTCATGAACGTTGCTTCGGGAGTATACCGGTTCCCGTTCGTGGCGCTTGGCTGCGTCATCATAGGCGCATTCGCGGTCTCACCTACGTTAGTCGGGGCTGGGCTGGGCCTTGCCGGCGCGGGGCTGATAGGTGGAGCAAGCGAAATCTACGGCAGGTCGCGCTGATGCTTCACATCGGCGAGACTGGGGTGCGACAACCCGCCGCGCCTGCCGATGGTCGCGTTAACGGGACATTCTCCCCGGCCCGCTTCCGCTGCCCTGACAGGCCCTTAGCTGCTCCCCCAAAGGAACCGTCCCGGCACCGATACTGTCCCACTTAATCAAGCAACTTCAGTGTCTTGATCGGCGTTCGCCGCTATGTCGTCCTGTCTCCGCCGGGCACCTCCGCCCGCCATGTGGGAGACAGACAACATGACCACTACCGCCCCCGCTTCCTGCCGCTCCGGCTCCCTCACGCTGCCCTTCGTCGGCTCCGCTCACGCAGTGCGCTGGCCGGCAGACCACGGCCGGGGCGTCACCATCGACCGGGAGAGCGGCAGTGCCACGATCTGGCTTGGCCGCTGGCAGGTGCATGTTGATTTCCGGCCGGGATCGATGTCGGGAGCGGCGGTCGCTGTGCTGGTGGGCGGGGCCATGCTGGCGGCGTTGCTCGGGAGGCGCTGAGGCGTCCTCATAGCCGGCCCTTTCGCGGCCCCCGAGACAGCCCCGTGAGGGGCTTTCTGCGTTCCGGGTCCGGGTGCAGTGACTGCACAAATGGGCTCAGGTGCAGTGCCGCTGCACTGGCGGCGCTAACCGGTGCAGTAGTGCTGCACCCAATTACCCCCCACCTCCACCCTGATAAGGGGTGTGATTTTAATTACCCCCCACATTCAGCCATACGAGCGTTTCTAAGGTCCTCTTATAATGTCCCTTAGAGTGTCCCTCTGAAGAGCGCCCTCAGTGCCCTCTAAGTGGAACACCCCATCTACATCCTCCAAGAACAACCTCCCTATGATGTTGATTGGGGGAGGGAGGTCGGAGGTCTCAGCTCGCCGGTCCGGCGGAAGCTGCACCTTGTCTGTCCTATTATCCGTCTAACCCCGAACACCAGCAATCCAACTCCAAATGAGCTACGAACCCCTTCGTCCTCCGCAGCGCGGGGTCGATGACCGGGGGCGCCCCGTTATGCGCGTCCCCCTCGCTTCGATCAACGCCCATGCCATCCTCGACGCCGACGATTACGACACCCTTATGGCCCTTGGGGTCTCCCCCAACTGGTCCTTCAGCGGTCGCATGGTCCGGGCCGCTTGCCCGCCGCTCAACACGCAGCGCATCGCCCGCCTCATCGTGAACGCTCCCGAGGGACACGCCGTCCGACACAAGAACCGGAACGGCCTCGACCTCCGCCGTGAGAACCTCTTCACGGCCCCAATCACGCGGCACTCAATCCCGCCCCTCACAGGCAATCACCGGCCCCTGTAACCCTCCCGCCGAAAACGGCCGTTCCGTCCCCAGCCTTGGCAACCTACGGCCGACGCGACGACGGCCGTTCTTGGTCGCCACGCAACAGCAAGAAACCCCTATCCATGGTCATCACCATCTCCCCAGCCGGGAGGGGGCGCTTCCGTGCGTCTCTCGGCTCCCGTCTCCTGTGCACCTCAGACACCCCGTTTCTGTCCGCCGCCCGTGTCCTCATGCGGGACGGTGTGGACCCCTCGACGCCGCTCGAAATGACCCGCGAGGGTAGCAACACCGTTGACCTCCGCTGCACCGTAGGCGCCGCTGTGTCCAGCGACATTCGGAACTGACCCCTTTGCGTCATGAAGAACTGACCCCCATGCCGATTGCCTTTAGGCGGTTGCGGATTGCGGCGTCGCAGCGG